>NZ_CP192260.1:0-307500 GCF_050574275.1 Virgibacillus flavescens | reverse complement strand
GCGGGTTCGAGTCCCGTCCGGACCGCCACTAATATAAATTCTCACACATGTTTTCATACAATGAAAGCATGTGTTTTTATTTGTCTTAAAACAAAAAACGTTACATTTACTTATATATAATTCATTCAACTTTCGCAGACTAAAATAAGTAGATGCCCCCTGAAATAGTTGAATAAGCCCAAGATACATTGAAACAAAATATATATACTGCGACGTAATTTTATAATTAAATTTGGTGCTCTTCGCTTGCTTGGCCACTAAACAAGGGTTAAATGTGGTACTAAATATGCGGATCTACGATCGCATCTTCGAATATACTTCGCTTTCCGCGGGCACGGCCTCAGCTTCCTCGGATAAGCAAAGAACGCTTTCCTGCGGGATCTTCAGCTCGCGCTGTTCCCGCAGGAGTCTTCGTATATTCGAAGATGCTAAGAAGGGTGAAATGTTAAAATTATAATATCTACTATCTATCTTTTCCGTGGTTTTGCATTTCCACCCACAGGAGTCTTGATGCATACGGGCTGCTAGTATAATAGTTGTTTCTATCAGAGTGCATTAGTTGTGCGAAATGTTCCTAGTTTAAATGGAGGATGGTTACATCTCTCAGGTAAAGGCTAGGCAATTCCTTGTGGAATTGAAGGATTATATCGAAGAATCAAATGAAGAGGTAACGCTCTGAAGGGTTCTCTCTAAGTCGATTAGCATTTGATTCAGTAAGAATGATAGTGTTAAGAGCTCGGTGAAAAGGCGTAAGAATTTGCCGTAATAGTTTAAATTTCTGACTGTCGAAAGCCTACCCGATGGGGAGGTGCAAATCATGATGCTTGAGTTGAATGGATATGGTGAGTATGCAAATAAACCTAAAAGAAAAAGGTTAAGCTGACAAACTTCTGAATGTACGGGTCTAAACGCACAGCACAATACACAGAAATGTGTATATCACCAAATGTGAGGTTAACTGTGGGTGAGTAAGACTAACTAATATGAAAATCCATGATATGTTAAAGGCGTATGAAGGTTAACAGGCTTACAGGAAGCACCTAAGTTCATTCTTTAATAGATATAATTCAACGTTGTAAACTGATAACATCGAGGACTTACTTCTGATGAAATGGTGATAAGGAAAGTCATAATGACAATAGTTATGGTATAACTTATTTTTGTATCAGTGAAAGTGGTGGTACGGTACCAATGAAGTGTCTAATCAACACAGAGGGGTAGCCACTAGACTAATGAAGAATCATTCAACCATGTAAGACAGATCTTTATCGGTTAATAAGGTTCTCGTGAGACTAAAAGAGGTTAACTCCGAAAGGGGTACCGACTTATTGAAACGGAAGAAACTGAGGCATAATGAGTATTACAATTTACAAGAGTGTTTCGATACTCTTTATGCTCGTAGTGTCAATGGTGAACAGTTTTATGGATTAATAGAATTGATGAGTTCTAATGAAAATATACGTCTCGCCTATCGAAATATCAAAAAAAACACTGGAAGTAAAACGGCAGGCACAGATAAGTTAACAATTAAAGATATTAGTCCTTTGTCAGTGGAAGATGTAGTAGTAAAGGTTCAAGAGATGTTTAAATTATATGAACCACAAAAAGTTAGACGTGTTTTGATTCCAAAAGCGAATGGTAAGAAACGACCTCTAGGAATCCCAACTATTTGGGATAGGATTTTTCAACAGTGCATTCTGCAAGTATTAGAACCTATTTGTGAAGCGAAGTTTTATAAGCATAGTTATGGATTCAGACCGAATAGAAGTACCCATCATGCGAAAGCAAGATTCGAATTTTTAATAAACCAATCTGGGCTTCACCATTGCATTGATGTTGATATTCGTGGTTTCTTTGATAATGTTAATCATAGTAAACTCTTAAAACAAATTTGGTCTTTAGGCATAAGAGATAGGTCATTAATCGCCATTATTTCAAAACTAATAAAAGCTCAAATTCATGGGGAAGGTGTACCAACTAAAGGAACACCGCAAGGTGGCATTCTATCTCCACTACTTTCAAATATCGTTTTAAATGAACTTGATTGGTGGATAAGTAATCAATGGGAAACTTTCACAACTGACTTTCAATACAAAACAAACGGGATTAAATATCAAGCACTAAAGAAGTCTGAACTAAAAGAATGCTATATTGTCCGCTATGCGGACGATTTCAAGGTATTATGTCGTACACGTTCACAAGCAATCAGAATGAACTACGCGATTAAAGACTTTTTGATGACTAGATTGCACCTTGAAACAAGCGAAGAAAAATCTAAGGTAATTAACCTAAAGAAAAATTCTTCCGAATTTCTCGGGTTTTGCATTAAAGCAGTAAGAAAGGGCAAAACGAGGTTTGGCTATGTAGCCAAGTCAGATATGTCTAAGAAAGCAAAGCTAAATGCTTCTAGTAAAGTAAAAGAAGCAATCAAAGCTGTTCAGAAACATCCTAGTAATCAAACAGTTTGGAATTTCAACACCATCGTTATGGGAATACAAAACTACTATTCAGCAGCCACTAGAATTACGATAAATCTTAATGAGTTAAACTCTTATCTACGAAAAACGATGTATAATCGCCTAAAGATTCTTAGAACAGACGCAGAATTTCATGAAATGACTAAGACATTACAAAAGAGGTATAAAGGATATAAATGTAAACTGTATAAGATACAAAACATGGTTTTTGTACCCCTTCATGCCCAAAAATATAAAACTAATTTATGCTTTACCCAGGATACGTGCAATTACACGACCGAAGGCAGAGTAAAGATACACCAAAGGTTAAAAGCCATAAGTAAAGATGTCTTATCTTACATCATGAAAAGTTTTATTCCAAATCGGACAATTGAATATAACGACAATCGAATAAGTAAATTTATCGCTCAGTATGGTAAGTGTGCCATTTCTGGAGTTGAACTAGGTCTAAGTGATTGGCATTGCCACCATAAGAATCCTTATCATCTTTCAAAAGATGATTCATTCTCAAATCTAGTAATACTGCATGAATCAGTCCACAGACTAGTACACATGAAAGATAATGATAATATCAAGGCATTAATGCAAATCTTAAATCTTTCCAAAAAGCAAATAGAAAAACTTAATGTATTTCGATTACAATGTCATAATCAAGCAGTTTGATTTCGAAGAAAGCAAAGTCAAATCTAAAATACATAAAATTGAATGAATTGGATTAGTTGGAACGCCGTATGCGGTGAAAGTCGCATGTACGGTGTGAACGGGGGGGAAAGGGAGCGATAACTTCAAACCCTTACCTATCCGTATGAAAGTAATAACAATAATGTATAGCTTTACCATCCAGGTGAGGGGAGGGCGGTGACTCCTTGAAAAAGAAAAGCACTTTTTCTTCGTGCTTTGAAAATAAACCTAAAGTTACGTCACAGTTTACATCAATTACAACAATCATCATCAGTAGCTCTGTGTAAAAGTAAAGTAAATTTTAATTAATTGTTTCCAACTAGTATTAAGCAGCAGTATTTTTTCCCTTTTGCCGTTGTTTTTGCTATCATGACTATAAGATAATTATGGATTATGCAAAAAAGGCTGGTGAAATTAGTTTGGATGAATTTTCTTTTATTCAATCAATAAAACAGGATACCTATAAACAGTCTTCTTTGATCAAAGGAATTGGAGACGATGCTGCCGTTTTTCGCCAGTCATCAAAGGATATTGTTGTAGCAGTGGACACATTTGTTGAGAATGTACATTTTTCCAAAAAAACGACTGAACCCAATCATGTAGGTCATCGAGTACTAGCAGCAAACATTAGCGATATAGCAGCAATGGGTGCTTCGCCTGCTTTTTATCTCGTTTCTATCGTTATTCCAAAGCATATTCCTGCAGAAGAAGTACGTGAAATTTTTACTGGAATGCGATTGTTAGCAGATAAATACGAAATGGATTTAATTGGAGGAGATACGGTCAGTGGACAGGAAATGTCAATCTCTGTAACAGTCATAGGTTATGTACCGCAAGCAAAGGCAAGATACCGCAGTGCTGCAAAAGAAGGTGATATCGTCTTTGTAACAGGCACACTTGGTGATTCACAGGCTGGCTTTCATGTATTGAATAATTTAGAACAATTTCAGGATGAGGCATACTATATCAATAAGCATCAAATGCCAATGCCGCAAATTGATTTTGCTCAACGAATGAACAGTATTGATCGATTAGCGTTAAATGATATAAGTGATGGCATTGGGAATGAAGCAGCAGAAATTGCTGAGGCATCACATGTAACGATCCATTTACTTGATGATAAACTTCCTACTGCCGCATCCTATTCACAATTCCCAAAAGAACTTCAAGACAAATGGAAGCTTTTTGGAGGGGAAGATTTTGAACTGGTAGGAACTGTTTCTCAAGAAAATTGGCCACTGGTACAAGAAGCCGCGGATTCTTGTGGAGTGGAAGTCACTGAAATTGGCTATGTAAGTCAATTCAAGAATAATTATGTTTATCTATATGTGAACAATGAACAAATCCCATTGAAAAAAGATGGGTATAACCATTTGAAATAGGTGAAAAAATTGAGTAAACACCAAATTGAAACACATACAGAAGAAGAAACAATAGCGCTAGCGTCCAGACTCGCTAATTTATTACGGCCAGGTGATGTAATCACACTGGAAGGAGATCTTGGAGCAGGAAAGACGACCTTCACAAAGGGTATTGCAATTGGACTCGGTGTTAAACGTGTTGTTAATAGTCCGACGTATACGATAGTAAAAGAATATGAAGGTGAGCTGCCACTCTACCATATGGATGTATATAGGCTGGAGGATTCGGATGAAGACATTGGATTCTCGGAATACTTTGAGGGTGCAGGTATATCTGTAGTAGAATGGGCACACTTTATTGAAGCGTATTTACCGGAAGAAAGGTTAGCGATAAAAATTAATTATATGCATGATCAAAAGCGTTTAATTGAATTTCATCCTGTCGGAAATCACTTTAAAAGACTAGTTACAACGCTTGTCGGATAAAGCATTTATATGAACAAATAAGGGGTACCGTACATGAATACACTTACAATAGATACATCTAATCAAGTTATGGGTATTGCCATTATTAAAGATGATATTTTAATAGGCGAACTTGTGACGAATATCAAAAAGAATCATTCCATCAGGCTTATGCCTGCTATCGTTCAATTAATGAACGACACCTCGATGAAACCAGACCAGCTGGATGAAATTGTTGTTGCAAAGGGACCTGGTTCATTTACTGGCGTAAGAATAGGGTTAGCTACAGCAAAAACGATGGCATGGTCGCTTGGAATCCCGATTAAAGGAGTCTCAAGCTTGGAGACACTGGCTTATCAGGGAAGCTTTTTTCCATCGTTTATCTGTCCGTTTTTTGATGCACGCAGAGGAATGGTATATACAGGGTTATACCAATGGAAAAATGGTCATATTGAGTTAATTGGTGAGGAAGTGAACCTCTCGATGAATGATTGGCTGGATTATTTGGTAAAAGAAGAAAGAGGAGTTTTGTTTTTAAGCCAGGATATCGCTTTATATCAACAAACCATTCAAGAAAAATTAGGTGAATTAGCTATTTTTCCCGAATCGACTTTTCATGTGGCAAAGCCTTCGCATTTAGCGTTAGCTGGTAAGGATAAAGTGGTGGAAGACACACATAACTTAACACCTAATTACTTGCGGCTGGTTGAAGCAGAAGCGAATTGGCTAAAAGCGCAGAAGGATGCGTCCACGAATGGCTGAGTTAGTAATACGGCCAATGGAACTGACTGACATAGGCTCGGTAATTGAAGTAGAAAAAGCTTCTTTTGACACGCCTTGGTCAGAAGACATATTTTATCAGGAAATTGTTAAAAATCAATTTGCGCATTATTTTATAACAGAAGTAGATAATCACGTTGTCGGATATGCTGGCATGTGGGTAGTAATAGATGATGCTCAAATTACCAATATAGCAATAATGCCTAGCTATCGCGGTTATAAGTTAGGTGAAAAGCTTTTCCAATTTACGATGCAGCAGGCAATTAAATTGGGCAGTAATCGGTTATCACTGGAAGTACGTGTTTCAAATATTATTGCACAGCGGATGTACCGTAAGTTTGGCCTTGTGCCAGGCGGCTTACGCAAGAACTATTATACGGATAATAAAGAGGATGCATTAGTAATGTGGGTGAATTTAAAATGAAAAATGAATCAATTGTTATAGGAATTGAAACGAGCTGTGATGAAACAGCTGTAGCTATCGTCAGGAATGGAACAGAGTTATTAGCTAACGTTGTAGCATCACAAATAGAGAGCCATAAACGATTTGGGGGAGTAGTACCTGAGATTGCTTCCAGACACCACGTAGAACAAATTACGATAGTTTTAGAAGAAGCGTTTACCGAGGCACAAGTTACTTGGGATCAGATCGATGCAATAACAGTTACAGAAGGGCCGGGACTTGTGGGTGCCCTGCTGGTAGGTGTAAATGCAGCAAAAGCTTTAGCGTTTGCTAAGCAGAAGCCGCTAGTAGGTGTTCATCATATTGCTGGGCATATTTATGCAAATCGTCTGGAGAAAGAATTTGAGTTTCCGCTGCTTTCGTTAGTCGTGTCTGGAGGTCATACCGAGCTTATACTGATGCGTGAGCATGGAAACTATGAAGTCATAGGAGAGACATTGGACGATGCAGCAGGTGAGGCGTATGACAAAGTAGCACGTATGCTAAAGCTGCCATATCCAGGTGGACCTTATATCGACCAACTTGCTGTGGAAGGGAACGAATCGATAGAGTTTCCACGTGCATGGTTAGATAAAGGAAGTTTTAACTTTAGTTTCAGTGGATTAAAGTCGGCAGTTATTAACACGATCCACAATGCTGAGCAACGTGGTGAAAAAATAATACCAGCAGATGTTGCAGCAAGTTTTCAGGCGAGTGTAGTGGAAGTGTTAACAGAAAAAACCTTCCAGGCTGCAGAGAAACATGGCGTCAAGCAAGTTATTGTTGCTGGAGGAGTTGCTGCGAATAAAGGTTTACGTGCAGCGCTTACGGAACGATTTTCAAAAACAGAAACGCCACTGCTTATCCCTCCGATCCATTTGTGCACGGATAATGCAGCTATGATTGCAGCTGCAGGAACCATAGCTTTTGAACAGGGAAAAAGATCCGATTGGGATTTAAATGCGAATCCATCCCTTATTTTAGCGGGTAAGAAAGTATAAATCCTTTCTTACCGCATAAGTGCAACTAAGGCTTTCGCCATTAAGACTTGGCGAAAAGCCAAGTTTTCTAAAAGTAGATGTTATTAACAACCCTGTGGATATAAATTTTAA
Organism: Virgibacillus flavescens; assembly: GCF_050574275.1. GTDB lineage: Bacteria > Bacillota > Bacilli > Bacillales > Amphibacillaceae > Virgibacillus_F > Virgibacillus_F flavescens. The sequence goes on along the minus strand of NZ_CP192260.1, from coordinate 300,182 downwards.
AATCTTATCGGACTAATAATCGTAATGTGTATAAAACTGTGGATAAAGGCGGTTTTTCTTGTGGATAGTGTGTATAACTACATGAATATCAAGTAATTAAGCGATTAAACCAAATGAATGCCTGTGGATTACTTGTTAATTAAAAAAGGCTGATTCTGAATCTGCATAAAGCAGACTGAATCATCCTTTTATATTTGAGAGATAAGAAAGTATAGATCCTTTCTTACTGTATAAGTGCAGCTGTCCGGTTTAGGCGCAAATAAACTTCTATTCCTGCAGTTCTGTCCACTCTTCCATCAGTTGTTCAAGCGTTTGTTTAATTTCATTCGTTTCTTTTGTTAACGTTAATGCTTTCTCATGATCCTGAAAAACTTCTGGTTTCGTCATCTCTATTTCGAGGTCGGCTAATTGATTTTCCTGTTTCTCAATCTGGGATTCCAATTCATCTATACGACGTTTGGTTTTACGTTCTTCACGCTGTCTGTCTTTTTCTTCCCGGTAACTGAGTTTTTTGGAGTCTGATTGTATTACGTTTACTTGCTCCTGCAGTAATTGTTCCCGTTCTGCCTGTTCTTCTTTTTTAGCGATATAATAATCGTAGTCGCCTAAGTAATTTGTGACATGATCTGCCTGTATTTCAACTACTTGTTCAGCAATTTTGTTAATGAAATAACGGTCATGTGATACAAATATAATGGTTCCATTATAATCAAGCAACGCTGACTCCAATACTTCCTTACTGTCGATATCCAAGTGGTTGGTAGGTTCATCGAGTATAAGGAAATTAGCATTCAGCATCATTAATTTAGCCAGTGACAATCTGGCTTTTTCACCACCACTAAGCGCGGTTACCGGTTTTAAAACATCATCACCGGAAAATAAAAAGTTTCCTAAAATGGTTCGAATATCTTTTTCTTTTTCGTTTGGATAGTAGTCCCATAATTCATGAAGAACCGTGTTGTTCGGGTTAAGATTGGTTTGTTCCTGATCATAATAGCCAATTTCTACATTTGTACCAACTTGAATGGAGCCTGCACTTGGTTTGAATTGTCCTGTAATCATTTTCAGTAACGTCGTCTTTCCGATTCCGTTTGGTCCGACCAGCGCAATACTATCACCACGATTTACATGAACGTTCATCCCCTCAAACAGGTATTTATCGTGTTCGCTGTAACGAAAAGATAAATCATTTATTTTCAGGACATCATTACCGCTTCGTTTAGAAGACTGGAATGAAAAACTGGCGGAAGACTCATCGCCTTTTGGCCTGTCCAGTTTATCCATTTTCTCAAGTTTCTTTCTCCTGCTTTGTGCACGCTTCGTTGTCGATGCACGAACAATGTTACGCTGTACAAAATCCTCCAGCTGTTTAATTTCGGATTGCTGTTTTTCAAATTCCTTTAATTCCTGCTCATAATCAAGGGAACGTTGATCCAGATACTTACTGTAGGAACCATGGTACTTTCGGACTTTATGATAGGATATTTCATATACGATGGAAACGGTCTTATCAAGGAAATAACGGTCATGGGAAACAATTGTAACTGCACCTGGATAGCTTCCCAGATAGTTTTCAAGCCAACCCAATGTCTCAATGTCCAAATGGTTGGTAGGTTCATCCAGAATTAGAAGTGCGGGCTTTTGCAGCAGCAGTTTTCCTAATGCCAGTCTTGTTTTCTGCCCTCCGCTTAACGTGCTGATTGACGTTTGGTAGTCCGCTTCATGAAAATGAAGACCATTCAGGACGGATTTGATGGAGGATTCATATTGATATCCACCTTCCGTGATAAATGCCTGTTGTTTCGTATCATAATCTTTTAGCAGATTGACATAGTTCTCATCCGATAAACTGGATGCCTGTACCATATCTTTTTCAAGCTGCCTAAGTTCTTTTTCTTTTTTTAGTAAAGGATGGAATACTTCAAGCATTTCGTCCCAGATTGTTTTGGTAGATTCAAGCCCAGTGTGCTGTGACAAGTAGCCGATTGTAAGGTCCTTTGGCTTGTGCATAACACCTTCATCGTAAGAAAATTCCCCAGCCATAATTTTTAATAAGGTTGATTTTCCTGCACCATTTCTGCCGACAATAGCAATTCGATCCTGATCTTTAATTTCAAGCTTTATATTTGATAGAATTTTTTCTGCGCCAAATGACTTACTTATCTCATTTAATTGCATAATAATCATTACGTTCACCTCAGTATTATCAGTGTATCGCATATGTTTATTATCAAGCAATCTTTAAATGTGAAATTAATCACGACTTCCTGCATTTTTTTGTGCTAGAATGAATGATGACTAAATTATGGAGTTGAGGACATGACTGATTTTACACATTTTAATCAACAGGGCAGAGCAAAGATGGTTGATATTAGTGAAAAAGCAGCGACAGAACGATCAGCAATCGCACGGTCGAGTGTCTTTGTCACGGAAGAAATTTATACAAAAATAGTAGACCAGGATATCGAAAAAGGTGACGTACTAGCTGTTGCGCAAGTCGCGGGGATAATGGCGGCAAAAAATACATCTGACTGGATACCGATGTGCCATCCACTGCAATTAAAGGGCATCAATATTACATTTGACTGGAACATAACAGATAATACATATGAATTACTTATAGATGCGTTTGTTAAAACGAAAGGTAGTACAGGAGTCGAGATGGAAGCATTAACTGCTGCATCAGCTACTGCTTTAACTGTGTACGATATGTGTAAGGCATTAGATAAAGGTATGGTAATTGGGCAAATCTATCTAATGGAGAAAAAGGGCGGTAAGTCAGGTGACTATACGCGTTCCCAAGAAAGGTGAGTGTAAGAGTGGTACAGAATAAAATCCCGCAGGCTACTGCCAAGCGGCTACCGTTATATTACCGGTTTATAAACAATTTACATCTCCAGGGGAAAACGCGTGTTTCATCTAAAGAATTGAGCGATGCCGTTAAAGTAGATTCAGCTACGATCCGCAGAGATTTTTCCTACTTTGGTGCACTCGGGAAAAAGGGTTATGGGTATAATGTTGAATATTTACTGGAATTCTTCAGGAAGACATTAGACCAGGATGAAGTCACAGAGGTTGCGCTTATAGGTGTGGGAAATTTAGGAACAGCATTCCTGCATTATAATTTCATGAAAAATAATAACACTAAAATTATGATGGCGTTTGATGCAGAGTCCAGTAAAGTGGGGGAAGACATCGGTGGCATTCCGGTCTATCACATCGATCAATTGGAAGAAAAGATGAAAGACGTCCATGTGGCCATATTGACCGTTCCATCCAGTGAGGCAGAGCGAATCACGGAACGACTGGTGCAAACTGGGGTTTCAGGAATTCTGAACTTTACCCCAGCAAGGATTACTGTCCCAGATCATATTCGTGTTCACCACATTGATCTTGCTGTTGAACTTCAGGCGCTGGTGTATTTCCTGAAGCATTACCCCTTGAATGAGATATAATAGTTGAAAGAAATCATTAGGTTAACTCCTTCTGATTTCTTTTTTTTGATTGTTAAGTAAGAATGCCAGCATGGTGCGGGCACAAGGAGGAGTGGGCTTAAAGTTTCAATGAGTGACTCCGGCCAAGGGGAATAAGCTGGAATAATGACCGATATATCATAAAAAGTGGCCGTTAATTGTTAAAATTTGGCCGATATATTTAAAAAAATGGCCGATAAATTCAGATACTGGCTCAGAAGGGGCTGTGATGGCGGATATACGGCAACTTTAGCTGATTAAAAGTTATGATTTGATTGTGGTGTAAAGTACTGAACGTTTTTTAATGTTTTCCATTCAACGTTGACAATAAAATTCGAAACGCATACACTATAAACAAACAATCAAACAACCATTTGAATGAAGGTGAATATAATGAGTAAAGAAGCGAATATAAAGAGTACGAAAGATACGTGTGATACGTTTTGTTTTGACGAGGAAAAAGTGAATCGAATCCAGCCACAAATTGAAAAAGTGAATGGTGTTGAATTAATTTTCAAAGCACTTTCAGATGCAACCCGCCTGAAAATAGCGTATGCACTGACACTGGAAAAAGAGCTATGTGTCTGTGACGTTGCTAATATTATTGATGCAACCACCGCAACAGCCTCACATCATTTACGGTTATTGCGTAACATGAAACTGGCTAAATACCGTAAAGAAGGAAAACTGGTATTCTATTCGTTGGCAGATGATCATGTTCGTCAGTTAGTATATATTGCAATGATTCATGGGAAAGAGGATGAACCTAATGGAGGAAAATAAAAATGTATATCGTCTGCAAGGGTTATCCTGTACAAATTGTGCTGCCAAGTTTGAAAAAAATATCCGGCAAATACAAACTGTCCAGGATGTACAGCTGAACTTTGGCGCATCTAAAATATCCATTTATGGTGTCGCGTCAATTGAACAGCTGGAGCATGCTGGAGCTTTCGACGGAATTAAAGTGTATCCGGAACGACAGCGCGAGTTCGGTGAAAAGAAACCGTTCTGGAAAAAGCGAGACAATATAACTGCGGTGATTGCGTTATTCTTAATTATAGCAGGCTATGTTCTATCCAGTTTTTCAGTTGATCCCTTGATTAGTAATGGAATATTCGGTGCTGCTATCCTAGTTGGTGGCTTAAGTTTATTTAAAACAGGGTTAAAAAATCTTACAAAACTGCAATTTGATATGAAAACATTAATGACCATCGCTATTATAGGTGCAGTGATTATTGGGGAATGGGCAGAAGGAGCGGTAGTCGTATTCCTTTTTGCATTAAGTGAAGCGCTGGAAGGTTATTCGATGGATAAAGCTCGTCAGTCGATTCGCTCCCTGATGGACATCGCGCCAAACCGGGCAGTCATTAAACGTGGCACAGAAGTAATGGAGATTGACGTAGAAGATGTGCGAATTGATGATATTATGCTTATCAAGCCAGGGCAAAAAATTGCCATGGATGGTGAAGTGATCAGTGGCCAGTCGTCCATCAATCAGGCGGCGATAACCGGCGAATCAATTCCGGCTTATAAAGATAGTGGCGACGAAGTATTTGCCGGAACATTAAACGAAGAAGGTTCATTAGAAGTACGAGTCACAAAGCGAGTTGAAGATACAACGATTTCTAAAATCATTCATCTGGTGGAAGAAGCACAGGCAGAACGTGCTCCGTCCCAGCAGTTTGTTGATAAATTTGCGAAATACTACACGCCAGCAATCATGTTCATCGCGTTACTAGTAGCAGTTATTCCACCTCTATTCTACGGGGCGGTATGGTCTGAATGGATATACAGTGGACTCGCAGTACTTGTAGTCGGATGTCCGTGTGCCTTAGTAATTTCAACACCGGTGGCTATTGTAACAGCAATTGGAAATGCGGCGCGTAAAGGTGTCCTAATAAAAGGAGGCATTCACCTCGAGGAAACTGGCAAGCTGAAGGTAATAGCTTTTGATAAAACCGGTACATTGACAGAAGGTAAACCGGAAGTTACCGACATCGTCAGCTTATCCGATATGACTGATGAAGAAATCCTTGGTGTCTCAAAAGCAATTGAATTATTTTCACAGCATCCACTTGCGTCAGCTATTATTCGTAAAGCTGACAGCGAGCATGCGAATTCATTTGAAGCAGAAAAATTCCAGTCGATTACTGGTCGAGGTGCTAAAGCAACCATTACTAATACGAATTATTTTATTGGAAGTCCAATTTTATTCGAAGAAATCAGTTCGGTACCTGATCAGATTAAACAACAGATTAAAAAACTGCAGATACAAGGTAAAACCGTAATGGTGCTAGGTACGGAACAGGAGTTAAAAGGATTAATTGCAGTAGCGGATCAGGTTCGGAAAAGCAGCCCATCCATTATCCAAAAGCTTCATAAGCTTGGGATTGAAAAAACGGTTATGCTGACAGGCGATAACGAAGCAACTGGAAAAGCAATTGGCGGCCAGCTTGGGTTAAGTGAAACGAAAGCAGAGCTTATGCCTGAGGATAAATTAGAATCGATTAAATCACTTCGAGCTAAACATGGAAATGTAGCTATGGTCGGAGATGGTGTCAATGATGCACCGGCACTTGCGACCGCAACGGTTGGTATCGCAATGGGTGGTGCAGGCACAGATACAGCGCTCGAGACTGCTGATATCGCACTTATGGCTGATGATCTGGATAAGTTACCGTACACAATTGCTTTAAGCAGAAAGACGCTAACCATTATTAAGCAAAATGTCGGGTTTGCGCTTTCTCTGAAAATAATTGCGCTATTGTTAATTATACCGGGCTGGCTAACTCTGTGGATAGCGATCTTTGCTGATATGGGTGCTACGCTGATTGTTGTTTTGAATTCGCTGAGACTTATCAAGGCGAAATATGGCGATGAATAGTTCTTCGTATAAAAAATACCCTCGTTAAATTCAGCGAGGGTATTTTTTTAGATGGTAAGAAATTTAAATCCTTTCTTACTGAATAAGTATAACTAAGGCTTTCGCCATGAACACTACTCGGCGGATATCCAGTTGGAATAGCGGATGAAATTAGGCTGATTGGTATAATAAAAAAACCGGACCCCATGGCCCGGTTTATAAATTCTTAATGACTATGTGATTCGTGCTCGCTATCATTCTGACACATAAGCGAATTATCATGCGGGTGGTCTTCATTTTCAAGCTGAATAGTGACGTGACCAATACCTTTGTGCATGAGCTCATGTTCAATCGTTCGCAGCAGCTTTTGACAATGCTCGACCGAAAGATCGCTATCTACTACCGCGTGACAGGAAAGCGCATTATGTCCACTTGTGATGCTCCAGATATGCAGATCATGCAAGCTGAGAATTCCAGGCACAGATTCTACCGTTTGAATAATGTCATCGATCTCAACATTTTTGGGTGTACCTTCCATCAATACATGAACAGACTCCATTGTTACCTTCCAGCCGCTAATCAGAACGAGTAGGGCAACGATTACACTAGCGAGCGGATCGGCCCATCCCCAGTCTAAAAATATTATCAGCAGCGCAGCAATAATGGCACCAACTGAACCAAGCAAATCGCCTAATACATGGAGGAATGCCGCACGCAGATTTAAATTATCTTCCGTATCTCCGCGCATTAATATCCATGCAACTGTAACGTTAACCAGAAACCCAATAATAGCGATGATCAGCATTCCGGTTGATGCTACTTCCGGTGGATTTTGGAAGCGGTGATACGCTTCATACAAAATATATAAAGCAATCAGCATTAACGTTACACCATTAAATAACGCAGCAAGTATTTCAAATCGTTTGTAGCCGTATGTTTTACTGTAGCTTGCAACCCGTTCACCCAGAATGAAAGCCACTACGCCAACTCCTAGTGAGACAGAATCACTTAGCATATGACCAGCGTCTGAGAGTAATGCAAGACTGTTTGTTAAAAATCCGCCAATTGCTTCCACAATCATAAATCCGGCGGTTATCAGGAAACTGATAAATAATGCTTTTTTATTAGCTCCATGCGTATGGTCGTGTCCGTGATCGTGACTGTGACCCATATTTATCTCCCCCTAGCTGTGACAAGCATGCTCAATTGTTTGTTTCAAAACATTCATGACATGTTCATCGTCGTGTGAATAAAATAAAGTTGTTCCTTCGCGACGGTATTTTACGAGCCGTAAATTTTTTAAAAACCGCAGCTGATGGGAAACGGTCGATTGACCCAGGTGCAGCTGCTCAGCTATACCGTTAACAGACAATTCCTTTTGAAAAAGTAAATGCAGAATGCGAATTCGTGTAGGATCACCCAAAGCTTTAAATGTTTGTGAGACGATAAATAGTGTTTCCTCGTCTAAGTCAGTAACTGGTTCATAATCTTTCATTAGTATGACCTCACTTTTGATTTTCATAATATAATACTATGTGCATATATTAGCATATGTTCATATTTAGTTAAAGGGAAAACACAAACAACTTTTAAATTAATGACTCAGCTATCGCAGAGTGATAAAGCAGGTGCTCCTAAAATAGTGGAATAAGCCCTGCACTCAGTTGTAGAGGTTGATACAAAATATATCTGCGAAGTAACTTTATTACCAAAGAAATGCTCTATAGCTGCCGCTCAGGATCGCTGCGGGCGGATGCGCACCTTAGGGCACGGCTTCAGTCTCCTTGCCCCGACAAGGGGTATGCCAACGTTGTCTGCAAAGGACGGTTTTAGTTGGCCCTCCTCTTAAGAATTCTTTTCTGCGGGGCCTTCAGACTCGTGCTGTTCCCGCTGGAGTCACCGCCCTCCGTTCACCAGGACTGGTAAAGCTATTTATGTCTTTGTTTTTTTCTTTCTAATGCATGATGAAATAGACGTGCTATCAATGGTGCAAGTAATAAATCCTGATATCCATATTTGTCTAGAGATTGGAGCGGATGGCAGTCGACTCCTGCGGGAGGACAGGCATAGGTGAGACCCCGGAGTGCGACAGCACGAGGAGGCTCAACAGCCGCTCGCGGAAAGCGACTGCCATCAGCGGACATCTCGCTGCAGTTACATTGTAGTTAATTTCCGGTAAGGTATGTTACGTTACATTTTACATCAATTATGAAAATGTAACTGGTATCACGTTTTAGGAAGAGACATCATTTATAAAGCTGAATCAAGTAAAAAGATTAGATGCGAAAGTTGAGTTAATGAGTGTCGTGCGGAGTTGGTGGTGTATCTGGTGAAGGGGGAATGATCGGACCTATCTGATTGTAAATAATAACAAATAACACAAAGAGGAATAAACCAAAAAGCAGATACGACTGGTTTTTCGCCTTGTTCACAAATTCCTGCTTAATTAATAGGAACAGAACAAAAGAAACAGAAATAAAAACCATTAGCATCATTCGAATTAGCGGATCATAATATTCAGGACCGATCATCTGTCCAAGCATAGCGCCCATCATTCCACCCATTAACCCGGACAAAGTGCCGTCAAGAACAGCCAGCAGACCAGTAGGTACTCCTATTAGAAAGCCTGCGACTACTCCGATCAGGATACTTATGACAGTTGAATAATATAAACTGTCGGGTAATAAAGCGCCAAGTATTACGCCTGCTGTTAGTCCTACGATCATTCCGTGCGCCATCGCAATCATCATACCTGTCATCGGTGAAATTGAATGACGGTTATAAACGGTAAGGATAATTACAAGCGTTGATAAACAAAACATGACGAAATAAGTAACGATTAAAGCTGGTGTCATAATAATCCAAACCTCCGACTTGTCCCAGATAGAATATGTATATGCTTCAAATGAAAGGAAATTCATATAAAAAAAGAAGGAGCAGCCTATTAAAGCTATTCCTTCTTTTTTTTCTTATTTTTTAAATGGGTTCTCATCAGGCGAATTCCAACAGTGAAGTCCAAAGTGGCGAAAATTGCAAAGAGGACTGTTAAGAAGTTCCATCCGGAATCACTTGCATTTAGGATAGCCACGTAAACAAATAACACACCCATTACAAAGTAGATTAAAGCAATCGTTTTCGGTGAAGTTCTCATAACTAGATTAGCCCCCAATTAAGATCATTTGCATCTGTTCAAGCTGCTTTTGCATTTTTTCAATGTCTTCTGGTGACAATGAAAACTGGACTAGAACAGATATAGAATTTAGTGTCATATGAACGATGATAGGAACCAGGATCCGTTTCGTTTTAACGTATAGATAAGCAAAAACAAAGCCCATGGAACTATAAATAAGAATGTGCTGGGGCTCACCGTGTATGATACCAAACACGAATGCAGAAATTAAAGCTGCTAAGAAAAAGTTTATTTTTTTATACAGATTACCAAAAATAATTTTTCTGAATATAACCTCTTCCACAATCGGTGCAATCAGTGCAGGAATTATCATGAATATAGGCGCTGAACGCGTAATTTCCATAATCGTCTCTGTATTTGCAGAACCAGCTTCAATACCAAGCAGCTGTGTTTCAATCAAGACGGCAATATATTGTGCAAGGTAAGCCATGAATACACCAGCTAATGACCATAATACTACGCTGCCAGGTTTTGCAGCATCACGTGCCATTGGTTGTTTCATATAAGGCACCATTATGAATAGAATTACAATGAGGCCAGCTGAGAAACTAAAGATTGTCCAATAAACAACTGCCTGAAATTCAGTAATTGGTAATGTAGCTAATAGAAGTGGTGCAAAAATTAAACCCGAAAATTGCATAATAAAATAAGTTAAAAGGACGTACCAGTAACGCTTGGTCAAAGTAAAACGACTCCTTTTGTATGTATAATAATTAGTATATGTTTTAAGACAACACACTATTAATATTATTTTACGTAATATCAACTAGTTTATCACAATTATCCCATAGCCAAGAAATAAAAGGTATCCAAACGAATGAATGTTTAAAACCAAATGCAAAGGGAAAAAAGTAAACTTACGAAGTGAAGGAAGAAGGTCAAGAAATGAAAAAGCAACTATACGATGTTATTGGTATAGGAGTTGGCCCCTACAATCTGGGGTTAGCCGCACTATTAGATGAAGTAGACGAAGTGGAATCACTCTTTTTAGAACGCAGAGAATCCTTCGACTGGCATCCAGGAATGCTGATTGAAGGTACTGATCTGCAGGTTCCTTTTTTAGCGGACCTAGTGACGCTCGCAGATCCGAGAAGCCGGTTTACATTTTTGCAATACCTGCATGAACAGGATCGATTGTATCAATTTTTCTTTTTCAACCGCTTTGATATTCCGCGGAAAGAATACAATGATTATATTAAGTGGGCAGCAAATAAACTGGATAATTGCCTTCTGAGCAGAGAAGTTACCAACGTGATCAGTCATGACGAAGCGGAACCGTTTTATGAAATCGTAGTGTTAAATCGTCAAACAGAAGAGGAAGAACGTTATTTTGCGAAACATGTAGTACTTGGAACAGGCACAATACCAGCTATTCCAAAAGGTGTTGAACATTTGCCGAAATCAGATGTATTACATACAAGTAAGTATTTGTATCATGAGAAAGATTTTAAGAATGCTGATTCTATCACCGTAATCGGGTCGGGTCAAAGTGCTGCCGAGGTGTTTTATGACCTCCTGTACGCTCAAGCGGACAACGGCTATGATCTGAATTGGTTTACTCGAACGTCCGGGTTCTTTCAACTCGAATCAGCTAAACTTGGACAGGAAGTATTCTCCCCGGACTATGTAGAATATTTTCACAGTCTGTCGTTTGAGCAAAGGATGGATGCATTGCCGGCGCTTGGGCAGCTGCGTAAAGGAATTGATAAGGAAACACTGAAAAGCATCTATGATCTGCTGTATCATCGTTCAGTTGCCAATGAAAAAGCTGCTGTCAGGATTCAGCCAGCGACAGCGCTGAAAGAAATAAAATCAAATGAGAAATCGGGTTACAGCTTGACCTTGCATCAATGGCAGGAAGAAAAAACGTTCACGATTGATACAAATAAGGTAATACTGGCGACTGGTTATAAACCGAATATTCCTGATTGGATTACCAAGTTTCAGGATGATATTGTCTGGGAGGATGAGAAGCGGTTTAAAGTATCGGCAAATTATGAAATTGAATTTAAACAGAAGCGGAAAAATCGATTATTTACATTAGTAAATATTGAACATTCCCATGGAGCAGGTGCAACTAACTTAGGACTTGCGGTGCAAAGAAACCAGACAATTATTAATACAATCACTGGCAAAGAAGTTTATCCAATTAGAAATAACACGGTATTCCAGCAGTTCTCATCAGAATAAATAAATGGGACATATGTTTTCAAACCATCGCATAGACTTGAATTGTTGTCTATTTGGATATGGGGAGGTAAAAACCGGATACGGTTATAAATTTTTTGAAAAAAATAGCATTCAATACTTGCATTTTTATCGTGGATTATTTATGATAATAATGGAATTAGCACTCAAAGGTTTAGAGTGCTAACAATAATAAAAAGCAAATTGAATTAAGGAGGTTGTCTACATGATTAAACCACTAGGAGATCGTGTTGTCATCGAGCTTGTTGAACAAGAGGAAAAGACTGCAAGCGGTATTGTTCTTCCAGACTCTGCAAAGGAAAAGCCACAAGAGGGTAAAGTAATTGCAGTAGGATCTGGCCGAGTAGCAGATAATGGAGAGAAAATTGCTCTAGAAGTTACTGAAGGAGACCGTATTATTTTCTCAAAATTTGCTGGTACTGAAGTGAAATATGATGGATCTGAATATTTAATTCTTCGTGAAAATGATATTTTAGCTGTTGTAAGCTAATACAGACGCTTTAAAATACTTAGGGAAACGATTTTAAGGAGGGCTTTAAATTATGGCTAAAGAAATTAAATTTAGTGAAGACGCACGCCGTGCGATGCTGCGTGGAGTTGATACGTTAGCGGATGCGGTTAAAGTAACACTTGGACCAAAAGGACGTAACGTTGTTTTAGATAAAAAATACGGTTCACCTTTAATTACAAATGATGGTGTAACCATTGCAAAAGAAATTGAATTGGAAGATCATTTCGAAAATATGGGAGCACAGCTTGTATCTGAGGTAGCATCAAAAACAAACGATGTTGCTGGTGACGGTACAACAACTGCAACTGTATTAGCGCAGGCAATGATCCGTGAAGGACTTAAAAACGTAGCATCTGGTGCAAACCCAGTTGGCGTTCGTCGCGGTATTGAAAAAGCTGTAGAACTAGCAGTAAGAGAATTAAAAGCTATTTCTAAACCAATCGAAAGCAAAGAGTCTATTGCACAAGTAGCGGCTATTTCTTCAGGTGATGAAGAAGTAGGTAACCTGATCGCTGAAGCAATGGAGCGGGTTGGTAACGATGGTGTTATTACAATTGAAGAATCAAAAGGATTTAACACGGAACTTGAAGTTGTAGAAGGTATGCAATTCGACCGTGGATACTCTTCTCCATACATGGTTACTGACCAGGATAAAATGGAAGCAGTATTAGAAGATCCATATATATTAATTACAGATAAGAAAATTGGTAACATTCAGGAAGTATTACCAGTACTTGAGCAAGTAGTACAACAAGGTAAGCCGCTTCTATTGGTTGCAGAAGATGTTGAAGGTGAAGCTCTAGCAACATTAGTTGTGAACAAACTTCGCGGAACATTCAATGCAGTAGCAGTAAAAGCACCAGGATTTGGCGATCGTCGTAAAGCAATGCTTGAAGACCTTGCTACATTAACAGGCGCAGAAGTAATCACAGAGGATCTTGGACTTGACCTGAAGAGCACCACTATGGAGCAACTTGGTCGCGCGTCTAAAATCGTTGTAACAAAAGATACAACTACAGTAGTAGAAGGTTCTGGTAATCCAGAAGCAATTTCTTCACGCGTAGCACAAATCCGTGCACAAGCAGAAGAATCTACTTCAGAGTTCGATAAAGAAAAATTACAAGAGCGTCTTGCTAAATTAGCAGGCGGAGTAGCAGTAATCAAAGTCGGTGCTGCAACTGAAACAGAATTAAAAGAGCGTAAACTACGCATTGAAGATGCTTTAAACTCTACACGCGCAGCGGTAGAAGAAGGTATCGTAGCTGGTGGTGGAACTGCACTAGTAAACATTTACAGCAAAGTAAGTGAACTAAACCTTACAGGTGATGAAGCTACTGGTGCTAACATTGTACGTCGTGCACTTGAAGAACCAGTTCGTCAAATCGCACACAACGCTGGACTTGAAGGTTCGATCATCGTAGAACGTCTTAAAGGCGAAGCGGTTGGTGTTGGATACAACGCAGCAACTGGCGATTGGGTAAACATGGTTGAAACTGGAATCGTTGATCCAACAAAAGTTACACGTTCTGCACTTCAAAACGCAGCATCTGTAGCAGCAATGTTCTTAACTACAGAAGCTGTCGTAGCTGACCTACCAGAAAAAGACAACGCTGGTGGCGGCGGCATGCCTGACATGGGTGGCATGGGCGGAATGGGCGGCATGATGTAACCTGCCCTCAACCCCCTTGCTAAACAAGGATTTGAAACCCTATAAATGAATATTAACTGGATTTAAAATCGTTACTAATATCTACAGGCCTCTCAAGAGTTCATAAACTTTTGAGAGGCTATTTTTTTGTTTTAAATATGAGCCTTGGAAACAAATTAAAACTCGAGTTGTTTAATGAAGAAGAAGGACTATTTGATGTTGAATTAAGGATGGATATCGGAAGATTTCTGTATTAAACCTTTCTTTCAATTATATTATATAGGTATACCTCCCAAGCATAAAGCCAAGAAAAACATATGTATAAGGGGAAGGGAGGGATTACTATCTTAAGTAATGTCATGTATTTTGATTCAGAGGGTAACAGGGTCGACGATCTCGATATTCAGCAGGATGAAGCTTGCCTACGTACCATTGATTATTGTACAACAGCTATTGTTCCGGATGGATTTACGTTTAGTTTTACTTCTTTTGATAACTTTACGGCTTGCTCTGATTTGAGTGAATTGGTCTGTATGCTGGAAGATGAGGAAGTGGAAGGGACCGCTGAAGATCCCTGCGGTGGTACACTATCATGTCCTGTTGTACTAGATGCCGTCCGTCTGGTTGGAACTGCCAGGTTTCACTTAAATGTGGGGGACCTGACGCCAATTGAAGGGGGACATCAACTTGGAGATCGACCATGTACTCTTAGCAGCGATACAGCCGTATCCGTCAATCAGATTATCCGCACGATTTGCCCAACAGAAAGCTGCCAAGAGAAATGTTTTGAAACCATAGGCGCCTTTGTGTTTGCTCCACAAGTGACTACTGATGCTTGCGGGAGGCAAATTGTTACCGTACGAGGAGGATTATTCATCGGTTTTACTGGCTGTTAATCACCGTTTGAGAAATGGAAGAACATAAATAATGGGTCTTCTATCTTTTTTTGCTTTAATAGAAATCGAATTGACGCTGTGAAACCACAATGGAACGACAAAAGGTGTCAGACCCTATAATTAAGAGGGTTCTGAAACCTTTTTAGTTTTAAATGTTTAAAAGTTTATCAAAGTGGGGGCATATATAACCTTTCTACTTACTTCATTTTAATTCGAACCGGATGGATCTCCTGCTTATCCTGCGTTTCATCTGTTTCCTGTGTCGGAATGTTTTTTCGGTTTTCTTTTCCTAAAGCATTTCGTTTCATTGAACTTGTTGCATTGTGCAGCATCTCCCCCACATCACGGACGGACTCAACTAATGGATCAACAGATTCCATTTTTCCTTTTACATCAACTGAAATTTTGTTGGCTTCGTGTATTAGCTCCTCTGCCTCATCTGTAATGCTGTTTACAGATTGCCTGGCGTCGGACAGCGTCTCCTTTGTTTCAGCCAGTGTTGCCATTAGTTTTCGTAATGTCAAAATCAAGAAGACGACGAGAGCAACAAATGCAACAGCTGCAATGCCAACACTCCATTCAATCATTGAGACCACCTCCCTTCTTCTCTCTCAGTATATGAGGGTGGAGGCTCGGACATTCCTTATACATATAATACAAGGAGTAGATAACCAAATATTAAAAGATTATCTTCATAAGAAATGGTAAAATAGATATACTTAATAATTCTTTTTATGAATTTTTTTCACATTCCACATCAGAACCGCAATGAAGCAATGGAAATCGTTAGGGGGAAATAAAAAAAGTAATCATTGGAGGGGTCAATGTTGGCAAAGGTAGTACTAGGAATGACTATGTCTTTAGATGGGTATATCAACGACAGCAATGGCAGTGTAGGACGTCTTTACCGCGATTTGAATGAACTTCGAAACAGCGATATATTGCAGAACTCCATACGGAACACTGGGGCGGTGATCATGGGGAAAAACGCCTTTAACATGGCTGAGGATACAGATTGGTATGCGGGGAATTACGAATATCAAGTACCCATTTTTGTCCTTTGCGGAAGTAAACCGCACAAACATCCGAAAGAGACGGATAAATTGAGATTTACTTTCGTGACTGAAGGTATTGAACATGCTATTGCCCTGGCTAAAGAGTCTGCAGAAGATAAAGAAGTAACGATAATAGGCGGTGCAAGTACATTCCAGCAAGGTATAAACTCAGATCTGATAGACGAGCTGCAGATTGACATCATGCCTGTCCTGCTTGGGAAAGGGCAAAAACTGTTTGAACACATTGCTGAAACGCCGATCGAATTGGAAAAGATCCGTGTAGTGGAAGTTGGAGAAAGAACATGTTTTCAATTTCGTGTTGTGAAACGGGGAAGAAATTAAGCTATTACTTCTTGTTAAATAAGAATGGATGGTTAATCGAGTATAACAGTTAGCATATTTGGTTCGAGGAGGTGTATTATGCAAAAAGCGATCACAGTTAATTATCAATCCGATAAAAAGAATAATGTAAGTGAGTTAAATCAACTTCTTCAAGAGGGATGGAAAGTAGTATCTCAGAGCCCAGTTGGATTGGTACCAATGATTTCTTCACTTGTTATTCTGGAGAAAAATTAGACTACATTTTTTTAAAATTTGTTGAAGAAAAAGAAGAATAATAGTTAGATTACCGCCTTTTTAAAGGGCGGTCTCATAAATATAAATTACCTTGAATTCAAATCTTAATATATTGGTGGCATATCTTCAACAAGGTATGGCTCCTCTTTGATTATAAATATTGAGTTAAAGGAAGATTTCACATAATTACTTTACGCAACAGTATTGTTGAGAATAGTGTTATGAGAAGATCGTTAATGGCGGTCCAACTTCTTTGTATTATGAAAATCTACCATGTAAGATGGACTTTCATGACATATTACAATTTATAATAGAATGAAACTCTATTTAACGAAATTCATGATGCAGAGATAAAGAAGGAGATGTGTTTTTATGCATGAAAGAAATCAGCCAAACGATGACATTAACTACTTGCGAATTCATACCGATGTGGTTAAAGATGATTTAGGGAATTATTATACAGCTAATAGAAGTAAACACGAAGGCGATAAGTTATTAAGTGTCAACCTTGCTCATTTTTATTACGAAGTTGCTTTCACTAGTATATTCACAGAAGAGCTTATTGAGGAATATCAGCATAAATTATTAGGTGACGTGATAAGAGAGATGCTTTTAGAAAGAATTGAAGAGATGAATTCGAATGGCAGAATGATATTTACGGTACAAGAATTATTAGATAATGACATCGAGGTTACCTTTAAAGAAGTAACTGAAAAAAGAGTGGATTAAAACTAATAATTGTTCAGCATCCCAATAGGGGTGTTTTTTATTTGTGCTCAAGTTGTTCTTAAATCTTAACACCTGCGGCATAATCAAATTCCCGAAGTGTGAACTAAAAGTACGGCAAATAAATGTTATCATAATGCTAATACGGTTTTCTTATGTATAATTAAGCATAATGCTGGAAGAGTGAACGCGGATCTAAATATAACCAAGGGGGAAATAGAATGCGAAAGATAATCTTATCGACCGAAAGCGGTGCCGACTTACCGGGTGATTTAGCAAAAAAGTACGATGTTCAAGTAGTTCCTATGCACATCATTATGGATGGGAAGGATTATTTAGACGGCTCTTTGCCGGTCCAGGATATTTATGACTATTACGGACGTACGAAGAAAATACCCTCCACTACCTCCACAAATGCTCATGAGTATCAAGCGTTTTTTGCAAGTATAAGAGAGAATTTCCCTGATTGCATCATTATACATATTGGTTATACATCAAAAGCGTCATCTTCTTTTCAAAATGCTGTCATTGCTGCGGAAGAATTTGAAGACATTTTCCTCATTGATGCTCTGAACGTTACTGGAGGATTAGCTGCGATAATATTATACGCCGCTAAAGTTTTAGAAAAAGAACCTGGCATTGAACCGGAAAACTTAGTTGAAAAAATAGAGGCAATCGTTCCTAAATCAAGGCTGGCTTTCATACCAGGCAGCCTGGAGTTTCTTAAAGCGGGAGGAAGGGTAAGCAATATGGCTTCTCTGATTGGAGCTTTGTTGAAAATAAAGCCATGCATAGAGTTGAAGGATGGAAAGCTTATGTCTACAAAGAAGTACCGCGGGAAAATGAGTGGAGCTGCTGAAAAACTCTTGAGTGGTTACTTAAATGAATTCAACATTGATAGAGAGCAGCTTTATTTTATCTATTCAATAGGGCTCGATGAAAGAATCAAACAACAGATGGATGAGGTTGCCAAAGAAAACGGATTTCAAAATATAAGATGGATCCAAGCGGGCGGTATGATTTCGACTCATTCTGGAGCCGGGGGCTTCGGGGTAGCAGGAATAGAGCAATAGTACGAGCCTGAATCTTGCTTCCTACTATCACTATGGGGGTGGTTAATCGTTCTCCGTGTGGCCTCTTCACCTTGTTGTGAAATTTTTGCTTCACTAATGAGTTCTCATGACCTCCCTGCCGATACTTCCCAATGGCATGATAGAAAACAGGCGAAAATAAGAGTGTCAGCAAGGTAAAGATACTTTAAGTTGATAAAAAATTAAAAGAATCGACCATTAAATCTTCAATATAAAGATTTTCTGTAGATAGCAAAAACTGATAATTAATTAATGTATCGTCGGCCATACACTTAGTGGAGAGGAAAAATCCATCAAAGAGAAGATATACATATGCTATAATGGGAAATAAAGAGGAGGGCGATATTATGGGATGTCCTGCAGGTTTACGGAAGCAAATTTTAGAACAACTAAGATTGATTTTGAATGAACAACTTGGCAAGGAAAAAGCGTGTGTTTACTTATTTGGTTCTTGGGCGCGACATGAAGAAAAACATAGTTCAGATATCGATATCGCTATCGAATCTCTCTCCCCGACTTCTCCTATGACATAGAAGGGGTGGATGCTGGCTCGCCGAAGAGTGTCATTCGCAGTTGCAGGGAGGTCCACTTGTTGGAAGATGAAGAGGCCGTTCTGGCTTTGGAAATGGTAAATGATCGTAATTTGATCGTTCATACTTATAATGAAGAAGTGGCCATTAAAATTCATAATAATCTGGCCCGTTTTAATAATCTTCTCCATAAATGGGTAGAGCGAATGAAGGGTAAATCAATGGAATAGCCATTAGAAGATAAAGCCTGGACGTTACAAATACGTTGCGGGCTTTGTTCGTTGTATCCCTAAAGCTTGATAAATGATTTTCAGGCAAAAGAAAAAAGACCGTCATTTCAACGGTCTTCATTGTGAAGAGCTATACTTAATACCAGTGTTCATTATTTTCTATTTTGGCATCGTGATCTGCATCCCAATAGTCAACTTGATAGGAATAGTCATAATTCATAATACACTTAATACCGCTGCCTTGGGCGTCATGCGGGAGACCAAAGTTATGAGAGAATTCATGTTGGGCAGCGTGCCATGTATTGTACGCCCCCTGGTCCAAGTTTACACTGAATGCACTTCCGCTAGGAGCTGATGGGTAAACATATGCGATTCCACCTGAATTAAAGTTGGTGTCCCTTGTAAAACCTACGACAAAATCATAGTTGCTGTATCCGCTCCAGTCAGCTTCCAAATCGTATAGAATTTGCGAAGCATTACCTCCCTGAGAACTCCAATTACCAAGTCCAGTTACTTGATAATCAATTGCATGGTCCCGGTTAAAGGCATCATCGGCTTGTTCAACAGCATTTTGTACAAGTGTTTGCCAATTACTATGTGCAGCACGATACTCCTCGTCTGCTACTGCCAGAACAGTTACTGTTCGTGTAGCAGCAACTTGTGCTTTACTTTCAGATTTTGATTTATTTGCCGAGGTAGCGTCAAATTTCGTTGATCCTACTTTTTTTCCTTTAGTATCAAGAATTTCAACAGTAGTTGCTCGTTCGACAATAGCTTCTTCTTTATTCTTTTGCTTTTTCTTTGCTGTTGGCAGCATTTCTATCTGCTTACCGTTCAGTGTTGTTTTTACCTCATTTATTTCGACTGGTGATGCTGACGTAAAAGCTGGTAATAGAGTGACTGACAAAGCAAGTGTAAGTGCTGTTAATCGTTTTGCTTTCATGTTACAGTTCCTCCTCCTATTTTTTTGTAAAGCGCGCTTAGTAAACTAATTACGACAGATCCAGTCAAAAAACCTTCATTATTTCCAAAAACAGGAAATTAAGCATATGCTTTCTAGTTGCTGTAGTTCTATAATCACAGAATTTTAATCCAGTTTTAAGCTATACCTCAACCATGGTCGCGTGCTATTTGCCTCATCCTTGATAAGTATGGATTTGCTGCTGATATCTTTATAGATTTCGAGATTTCGTTTGGTTCCATCGTCTTCTCCGGTAACTTCACCAGTAGGGGTGAGTTCAAATTTTTTCACTTCCTCTGTTGTGTAATTAGTATTATAGGTGTATTTGTTGCCCTGATAAACGATCCAGGACTTAGGAAGTTCTGATGATGTAGTTGGTTCTGCATTTGTGCAGGCAGACAAGAATACAGTGATAAGTAATAATGTCCCAACTAATTTTACATTCATAATTAAACCATCCTTTCAAATTAAGTTTTTATCTTCTATTTTAATAGTATATGTACTCACTATTTTAGTTATTTCAATGTTGTAATTTACTAGTTATTAGAGGAATTAGTTAAGTTGAGGACTTCAGAGGAAAAAGGTCCACCTAAGGAAATGTGAGTAGCGAATATTAATGACAATACCGATTTTATCTGATGTGATTAATCCTTCTGTATCTGAAGAAATCACTGAATCGTCCGGTACTGTCGAAGCTGCAAAACATAAAGATATTTCCCACATTGTTCGAGCCGAGAGCCCTTATTAATTTTAATTTTTAGAGTAAATATTTTAGGAGCCGTGTCTGTTAAATGACATGGCTCCTATTTATTGTAAGTGGCAAAATGGTGGATTTGAAATAATTGTTGCTAAGAAATAACTTATGAAAAAACCACTACAATGCCTAAAAGGATAAGTGAGAAACGCTTTTTTATTAAACCGTTTAAAGTTCTTCTAGATAGTTCATAAGCAAGGAAGAAGGAGAGTTGCGTTCTTTTTGAAATATATTAATGTCACCGAAAACTAAGAAAGAGTCTTCTGCCCTGGACACCGCGACATTTAAAAAGGATTCATCTTCATCAAAATTTAAATGTTCAGATGTCCCTTTTTGGTACACACTCGAAAAAAGGATGACTGGTCTTGATGCTCCTTGCATCATATGAATGGTCCCTACAGTGAAACCATTAAATAGGTGTTCATCTAATAGCTGTTCAAGTAATTCCTTTTGTTCAGGAAAGGGTGTCACAATAGCTATAACTGATGATAGATCTTCCGTTTCGTAATAGGACTGTAGCTGTTTTTTATTTTCTTTCATCCAATCAATTATTCGATTTGCCTCTTTTTTGTTTGATAAACCACCCTTATGCTGAGTGACTTCGCCTTTTACATCCAATATACCAAGATGGGGCAAAGGATATTTTTTTATGGACGGACGAACAGACTGAAGCCAATTATGATAAACCAATTCATTACAATAGCGGATTACTTCAGGTACACTTCTCCTATGCTCTGTTAGGAACAATCCACTCATGTCAGGATGCATACGAACCGCGCTCATACGCTGACTAACGCGGAGCATTGATCCGCTGCTTGCAGCAAAACCGCTGTGAATCAATTGGGGTTCAAGGAGTCCATTTTCTTCTTCCCATCCGCTATTCACTATATTCGCAAAATCAAATGTTTTGGTAATATTCCACTGTGGCTTAACTTGTTGTACATCTCCTATAGCTAATATATTCTTCGTAAATGCCACAGCTGCTGCGGCAACTTCTGGTAATAGCTGACCTGCTTCCTCAATCAGCAGCCAGTCAATGCATTCATAAGCTGGGGCTTGAGAAGGACTTGCCTTAAAAAAGACAGGCAGCTGATGAATTGGAACCACAAGAAGCGGGGTGATTTTTCTTATTGATTGCATTAGATCCATAAAAGGTACGTTCTTTTGAGGAACATGCTCCATGAGCCAACGTCCTTCCCAATAACGAGCCGCAAGAGAAAAAGCTTTCGTTCGATAATGAGTGTCAAGGATATCAGCCATATCTTCTTTCACACCTGTTCCCACGTTTTGTAATTGAAGCCACTGTTGAATTTCTTTGTCAACATCGTTATTTAAAATTCGGCAGGCTGAGCGAATTTCTAAAACGACCGTGGTGAGCTCATCATGAAGCGAATTAACTGCTTCTTTTATACTTCCGGACTTTCGATTAAAGTACTGTGCTGCGTTTTCAAGATACACATTTTCTGCATGTTCGGCATAGTTTTGAGATTCCACATTTTTTTTGAAAGAAGCGTTATTCTCCGAGTAATGAGGAACAGTCATATTCGCAAGGTAATCCGTGCTTGCATATAGAGAATAGCTATCCATTCCTGGAATCCATCTTTTTTCATGAAAACGATTACCGGATACTAAATAATCTTCCGCCAAATCAATCGCAGTAAAATGATCATGTGCAGTTGCGACGAGAAGAGGAGGGGCGTCCTGCTGATCTATGGCACTTTCAACGAAAAAGGAAGCCATAATACTCGTTAAGAGCATCGATTTACCAGTTCCTGGGGGTCCATTGAGTGCTAAAATACTGCCATTTTCTTTTTCAAAAAAATGGGTCAGCGCCTGACGCTGTGAAGTTGAAAGCGAATCTGTCCCTGGTAAATGACCCAGATGACGATTGTGAGATGAATAATAAGAGCTTTGAAAATTTATCTCTTCTTTTTCTTCCTCATTAAAGGAAATAAACCGTCGGAAAAGAGAAGGAAGTTCTTCCTGAGTTTTATTCTTTAAATCGTCTAATATGCTGATAAGGTGCATTTTGTTCCCAGTATTGTCCCGTTTAATGGAGAGAGCTCCCTGTACCATTTTTTCATAATATTGATGAGAAAAATTATGAAAGGTATGACCGGTTACGTAAGAGAAAAGGTCAGCAGCGAACGTAATATATTCCTGCCAATTTTGGAAATGGAAACTGCGATTAGAAAAAAACTTCTCGTAATCTTCCATGTACCCAACAGATGTTTCTCCTGATGGTGAGGGAGATAGGTAATAATGAGACATCCATGGAATGTCTCTTGGATGAGGTACTAGTTCACCAGTCGGTAAAAGGTTTGCAGGAATCCATAATGGTGCAATAACCTCATTGGACTCTTTCTGAAGGAGAAGTGGATTAATGAGTACTTCTTTTGCCGTCTGCTCAGCAGAAAAAAATTCTTTCGTGTCTACTGAAACTCGTCCTTCGGTAATAGAATCCGGGGAAAGATAGATAGCCTGATCAGCAATTTCATTGTATCGAGTAGCATAGCGTTCACCATCAATCAGGCTGTTTCTGAAATAATTAATAAAATCCATTTATATTCCTCCTTAATAAATATTATAATTATAGGACTGGTGAAAATAGTCGAGCGAAGGACTCCTTGGTTTGAACGATTATCCCTCTTTGTTCGTAATTATCCATATTGACTTTATAACTCTCTTCTAAATCCTCTTTGTAATTGTCGACGAGGTCCGTAACACTTGAAGTATGGTATAGAAAGACATTCACTTCGAAATTAAGATTTAAGCTTCTAAAGTCAACATTTGCGGTACCAATTGAGGCGTATTGACCATCAACAATCATGATTTTCTGATGCATAAACCCTTTTTGATACAAAAAAACATGAATCCCATTATTGAGAAGCTCATTAAAATAAGAACGTGTGGCATATTGCGTGAGAAACCCATCACTGACCTCTGGTACAATTAATTTAACATCGACCCCTTTTTTTGCAGCCATTAAAAGGGCTGTGCGAATGTCTTTGTTGGGAACAAAGTAGGGGGTTGCAATCCACAGGGAACGTTGTGCCGAAGAAATCATATTAAAATAAAGTTCATTCATAATACC
Organism: Virgibacillus flavescens; assembly: GCF_050574275.1. GTDB lineage: Bacteria > Bacillota > Bacilli > Bacillales > Amphibacillaceae > Virgibacillus_F > Virgibacillus_F flavescens. The sequence goes on along the minus strand of NZ_CP192260.1, from coordinate 276,376 downwards.
CTGGTTTGTATCAGGCCCGCTGGCCACAACCTGCACACCGCCATCGTCAGCCGAAGTTCTTTGTGTAATCGGATACCTGTCAGAGTTTAATGACTGTTTTTTTAAATACGACCAATCTTTAAAAAATATCTCATGAAGACTTCGTATTGCTTCCCCTTTAATCATTAGATGTGTATCACGCCAAAATCCTATGTTTGGATTTCTCCCTAGGTATTCATCGCCGATGTTCAATCCGCCTGCAAATCCGGTTACACCATCGACCACAATGATTTTTCGATGATTGCGAAAGTTGATTTTTTGGTTAAAGAAACCATGTTTAATAGGAAGAAAACAAGCCATATCCACTCCGGCTTCTTTCATTTTACGAATCGTCTTCTTAGACATTTTTATACTTCCGAAAGCATCGTAAATAACCTTCACCTCGAGGCCTTGTTTAGATTTGTCAATTAAAATGTTGATTATATCCTGTCCGATTTGGTCATCTCGAAATGTATAATACTCCATATGAATGTACTCCTGAGCGTAAATTAAACTTCCCTTGATAGCCGTGAAGGTTTCCTGACCATTTTTTAACACGGAGGTTTCCGAGTGAAAATTGACCGGAAATTTTATGTCCTTGTCGATTATATTAGAGATAAACCGCTCATTTTGACTCATCTTTTCCCATTGACTAAACACAGTCTTTTCATTCGAATTCGAATCGTTAAAGTACTTCGTATAATCTTCGCCTTCATTCTGAAACAAATGCCCTCTAACCTGCAGTTGGCCCGAATAAATGAAAAAGACATATCCAACCACCGGAAGGAAAAAAATAGCATACATCCACAAAAGTGTCTTATAGGGAGACCGGTTTTCCAGCATTAACTTATAGCATACGGACAACACGATCAAAAAATAAACAGCGAACGCTAGAGATTTGATAGTAGAGGAATATCCGCTGAAAAGTATTATATAAAATGTAATGATCAATAATAGAATGAAAATGACTTGTCTGTTTTTCTTCATGATATAATCTTCTCCCTTGGGATGAATCTACCGTAATTTATATTTGATAGTTAAACGTTTATTGAAGCTCTTTTCAAAATTAGTTAAACTTGTTTAATCAAAAAGGGTATTCTCATATGAGAATACCCTTATAAAAGAGACTATATTTTTCAAACTAACGTTTTGGTTACAAGTGAGAAATTTCAAGACGTAACTTGTCATCAAAGCGTCATTTTAAAATTAAGTTTTAAATAAGTTAGTAAGCCTGCTTCACTTACTTGATAATCCTCTCAATTCTATAATTAAGAAGTGCTATTTTCTTCTGCTGGTTCTTCATCTAAGTCTGGTTCTTCGGCGTCAGCACCAGCATTACCTTGTTCCTCAGAAGGTTCTTCATCTAAGTCTGGTTCTTCGGCATCAGCGCCAGCATTACCTTCTTCAAGAAGACCATTATCTTCAGCCCATGTGTTCAACTCTTCTTCAGTATAGAATTGTTCAACATCATTGTCTGTCAAGTATTCATCTTCTGCACTGCTTTCTTCGCCGCCAGCGCAACCAGCCAATACGCCTATCGATAATACTCCGACACCTGCAGTTTTAAAAATATTTTTTAGTTCCATTCCTAATCTCTCCTTTACCTGAATTACTTTACATTAAGGGGGTTTCCCTTATCTGTATAGTCCCACTATAGCATGTGGGATGTGGCAGAATTCTTTTAACAAAATGTAAATTTAGTGTAATTGAAGTGAAAAAATAGAATAAGAAGACTTTATGCACTGGCTAAAAACAGAGGTGTCAATTGGTAATCAATAGAGTTTATTTCAAATGAATAATGAGCCGCAATTGAAGTAATGGAAAGTAGAATTGAATATTAATAGTGGCAAAGAAAAATCCGAACGATTTATCGAATGTTTTGGTTTCAATTCGATGCCGCTCGGATTTTTCTCTTGAATCGTATGAACTGTTGAGATTACTCTGCTTCCTTAAAAGCTTCCTCCTTACCAATAAACCCAAGCAAAGTAGAGTGTTCTTTTCCTTCCTCCGATTCACACTGACTCACATAAATCATCGGGCCACGCTTCATAATATATTGACAAGAGAAGGTTCCCTTTGGTGCTTGCTTATATTCGCCATAGTTATTCTCAAATGTAATCATTTCTCCATCGGTTTTAAACGTGTTCTTATAATGGCTACCATCCGGATTAAAAATCGAAACGTCTACCGTGTACGCTTCTCCGTTCTCCGCTTTTTCAAGCAGTGTTGTCATTTTCTCAATATTTTCGATATCAAGTGCTCCCTGAGTGATTTGGTCAAAATTATCAACCCGGTGCTCCACAATGACATCCCCGTTTTTTTGTGCTTCCTCTATGGTGTATTCGCTCTCTGAATCGGTTTCTGTGCAGGCGGAAAGAACCACAATTATGCCAACAAGAAAACAAACGAATTTCTTCATAAAATCCCCTTTCTGTCAGCAATTTTCTTTTCTTAACCGGTTGGCTGCGAAAAAATAAAAGCTGGATTTTGAATTGGTTAATTTTTCTAATAACTATTCTACCAAGAATAAATGGGGAAATCTAGTAGTTTTAGCGATTTAGAAAGCACTGAACGGGCTTAAAAATAGGAGACCTGTTCACTTAAAGGTTCCACAAGATAATGTCCTCTCCAAGCTCATCTTTGTTTAAGACACCTTTAATATCTATAATGATTCCATTGTCTTTCTTTAATAAACTTTGAAAAGTACTTACCGGCAGGCTGGTGAAACATTTATGAGGTACAGCTAAAATCAATACATCCGATTTCTTTAATTGGTGTAAATCGCATAACTCACCTTTAAAGTGTTGATGGTCGACATGGGGATCACAAACCTGGACGTCTATACTCAATTTCTTTAATTTCTCTACTATTTCAATAGCTTTAGAATTTCTGGTGTCAGGAATATTTTGTTTAAATGTAATTCCTAGAACAGTAACGGAGAGACCTTTTATATTCTTTTTTTGAATCTTAATTTTTTCTAACAAAGTCTTCACAATATATTCAGGCATGTAATCATTTATCTCCCTTGCTGATTCAAGGAGTTTCGGGGTATATCCAACAGATTTCGATTTATGAATTAAATAGTAGGGATCTACTCCTATACAATGGCCACCGACCAGACCGGGATAATAGGGGGTAAAATTCCATTTTGTCGAAGCGGCGTTGATTGCTTCATGCGTATTGATCCCCAACTTATCGAATATGACAGAGATCTCGTTCATAAATGCGATATTAATATCGCGTTGTGTATTCTCTATAATTTTAGATGCCTCGGCAACCTTAATCGAAGCTGCTTTATATACTTTGGCAGTAATCACACGTTGGTACAGCGCATGGATTCTGTCTAACGTTTTCTCATCTTGAGCAGCTACTAATTTATTAATCGTTTGAAATGTGTTCTCTTTATCGCTGGGGTTAATCCTTTCTGGAGAATACCCCACGTAAAAGTCAGATCCTGCTTTTAATCCTGATTCACTCTCAAGAATCGGAATACACACCTCTTCTGTAGCTCCAGGGAAAACAGTTGATTCATATACAACTATTGTACCAGGGGCAAGGTTTTTCCCTATAACTGTTGAGGCATTATTTAAGTAAGAGAGGTCCGGCTCATGGTTGGCAGAGATTGGTGTAGGAACTGCCACTATAATGAAGGTGCAGCTGCTCAGCTCTTGTTCATTCGATGTAAACGTAATCTGAGATTCTCTTAGCAGTTCTTCAGATATTTCGTGCGTATAGTCATGGTATTGAGTTAAGGAACTGATTCTATCTTCATTACTATCATAACCAATGACGTTGAATTCCATAGAAAACGCTATTGCTACAGGCAGTCCTACATAACCAAGTCCAACTACTCCGATAACTTGATTTAATTCGTAAGTATCTTTCTTTTTGTTCAAGCGTGACATATTTTAGTTCCCTTCATAAATACGGATGTACTTTTTTTATATGCCATGCAATTAAAGGGGTTACAAGAACCACTGCTTTGACATAAAAAAGTGGAACAGTTTGGCGTATTCAAAATAAATTAATACAGTATGGATTGAATATAGGTAAGGGAGTTTTACAATGATTCCGTTAATAAATTTAAAAAAACAATACGAAATGATCGAAGCGGAGCTAATGGATGAAATGAGAAAGGTTCTGCGAAGCGGTCAATATATTCTTGGTCCGAACGTAAACCAGTTAGAGGAAACAGTTGCACAAAAATTAGAAGTGGCAAGTGCAATTGCAGTGGCAAATGGTACAGACGCATTAATACTTACGCTTGACGCTTTTGATATCGGTGAGGGAGATGAAGTTATTACCACTCCATTCACTTTTTTTTCTACAGCTGAAGCAATTTCCCGAGTAGGTGCAAAACCTGTATTTGCAGATATCGATTCTCAGACATATACGATATGTCCAAATAAAATTAAAGAAAAGATAACGTCTTCTACGAAAGCTATTATTCCTGTGCACCTGTTTGGACAGTGTGCTGAAATGGATGCAATCAATCGCATAGCTCGTGAGCATGGCTTACTTGTAATTGAAGACGCTTGTCAGGCGTTTGGTTCAACGTATAAAGGAAAACCAGCAGGCAGCTTAGGAGACGTTGGTTGTTTCTCATTTTTTCCGACAAAGAACCTCGGTACCTTAGGTGATGGGGGAATTATTACCACATCTGATTCCAAATTAAGCCAGAAGCTTAAGACCTTGAGGGTACACGGCAGTATAAAAAAATATCATCATCAGCACATTGGGTATAACAGTCGGCTGGATGAGCTGCATGCGGCCATTTTGCTGGTGGGGTTGCGCCACATTGACCAATGGAATAAACAAAGAATCGCTTTAGGAGAACGCTACCATTATAAACTTCAAGGGATTAAACATATGAAACTGCCAAAAACGGCTAAAGACTGCCTCCATGTCTATCATCTATTTTGTATTAAATCTCCATTTCGAAAGCAAATCATTGAATTCCTCCAAAAGAAAAAAATACAAACAGGAATTTACTATCCTTGCTGTCTTCATCTCCAGGGTGCTTATCATAACTTAGGTTATAAAGTGGGTGACTTTCCTATTGCTGAACAGCTCTCAAAAGAACTTTTTGCAATACCGTTATTTCCTCTTCTCGGTATGGCAGATCAGGATGAGGTCATTACGGCGTTACGTGAAAGCGAGGGTATGTTGCAATGTTGAAGGCAGGAATGATCGGATGCGGTTATATTTCTAAGAAACATGTAGAAACCATAATCAGGCTGGAAAACATGGAATTACATGCTGTGAGTGACGTGCAGAAAGGCAGAATGGAAGAAACCGCCTCATTCTATCAGAAAAACATTTCGGGCGGCGCTTCTGTCAAACAATACGGAGATTATCAGTACCTGCTCCATGACCCAGACATAGATGTAATTATAATAACGGTGATATCAAGTCTGCATGCAAAAATTGCCAAACAAGCTCTACTTGAACGTAAACATGTGATCGTTGAAAAACCATTGGCACTTTCTATCAAGGATGCCGATGAAATAATAAAATTAGCACGTTTAAAGCAAAGAAAAGTGCTGGTGTGTCATCAACTAAGGTATCGTCCCATTTTCTTGAAGTTAAAAAGTCTTGTGGAAAACGGCATGCTTGGAGAACCGTACCTGGGGACTGTGACTGCTAGAATCAATCGTTCCCAAGATTATTATAAATCAGCTGCATGGAGAGGGAGCTGGGAGCAAGATGGAGGAATGCTTGTCAATCAAGGTATCCACTTAGTTGATCTGCTCGTATGGTTATTAGGGGAAGTGGATACTGTATATGGAGAAATTGCTAGAAACAATGATTTAAAGGAAATTGAGGATGTCGCAGCAGGTATCATCCATTTTTCGAATAAAGCAAAGGGTACGATTGAGGTAAACACAATTACGAAGCCGGCAAACCAAGGTTATTATCTGTCCCTTTATTTTGAAAAAGGGACGATCATTCTCTGTGGTACTGGATTTGATAAGCTTGAGCATTGTTATATAGAAGGTGAAGAGCAGCTTGTACATGAGCTCAAGGAAGCATGTAATAAAAAAGATGAACAATTTTTAATGTACCAGAATTTTATAGATTCTATTTTAACCAATACCGTATTAGTTATGGATGCATCAGAAGGGAAGAGGGCATTGGAAGTTATTTTTGCTTTGTATCGGTCACATAACAATAAGCTGCCTGTCAAACTGCCATTATTGAGCTTTTCTACAAAAGAAATGAAATACATCTCTGGCAGAAAGGAATAAATTGATGAATAATCAAAAAGTAAAAGTAGGTAAAAATGTGCTGTTCGGTAAAAATGTTGTAATAGAAGAAAATGTAACCATTGGGGACGATGTGGTTATCGGACATAATGTAGTTATTAAGAAAGACACGATTATAGGTAAAAATGTGCACATTAACGATTTGACCTCACTAGGAAGATCGCCAAGCAGTAATGCAAAGATGGCAAGAAAACCTAGATCCACTTTGTCGCCTTTAGTTATCGAAAAGGATGTAACGATTGGGAGTAATTGTGTGATTTATAGAGGTGTATCCATAAGTCCAGGGGTTTTTATCGGAGACCTGGCCAGCATAAGAGAGCATGTATCGATCGGTAATTCCAGTATTATAGGCAGGAACGCGATTATTGAAAATAATACTACCATAGGCAGCAACGTCGTAATTCAAACGGGTTCTTATATTACAGCAGATATGATTATAGAAGATGATGTATTTATCGGGCCATGTTTTTCTTCTTCCAATGATAAGTATATGGGAATGGGGAACTTTCTACATCAAGGACCAATCATTAAAAAAGGAGCAAAAATTGGAAATAATGCTACCTTACTTCCTTCAATTGTAGTCGGGGAGAGTGCAGTAGTTGGAGCAGGAGCAGTAGTTACGAAAAATGTACCTGCTAGAGAAATAGTCGTAGGAAACCCTTCGAAGCCTATGAAATAATATTAGTAATAGAGAATTAATTTATATCTACTAATATATGGATTTTAGATGCGAATCGTTGGAAAAGTCCAATCAGGTTTATTTTTTTTTGCATAACTTGAGATAGTAGTAATGGGGGTGATTAATTTTGAAAATAACTAAGTACTCTGGTTGTTGTCCTATTTATCCAGTTTCGAAACAAAAAAAATATAAATGCCCTCCTGCAAGACGCGGTCCAACAGGTCCAATGGGTCCAGCAGGAGCGACCGGTGCTACAGGTTCAATAGGGGCAACAGGTCCAACGGGTCCAGCAGGAGCGACCGGTGCTACAGGTTCAATAGGGGCAACAGGTCCAACGGGTCCAGCAGGAGCAACAGGCACAACAGGTCCAACTGGAGCAACAGGCCCAGCCGGCGGAGTAGATTTTTTTGGGTTTGACCAATCTGAAGTTGCTATGGTGTTACCAGTTGGGGTTGAAACTTCTGTGTTGACAGTAGCTGTGAATACTGAGGAAGACCAGTCAGTGAAAATAGATTCGGTAGCAGAAATAGATATTATAGTAGGTTTGTCTAGTACTTTTCAGTTTGCTATAGAATATTCTTTGTATAGGGATGGAATAGTTTTAGCCACTGTCACAGAAAATGACGAAGGAGATAAACCAGCGGGAATTGTACGTTTGTATAGTGATGTTCCAAATTTAACTTGGGTTGATACGCCAGGTGTTGGTCCACACACTTATGAGATTCGATTAACTGTAACGGGAACAAACATATTAACAGCAACTGTAAATACAAGAGCGTTAAATGTAATCGGATTAAATTAGGAAGTAAAGCAACGCACAGCGTATGGTGCGTTGCTTTTTTAATGTTTTAATGTAATGGTCCAAATTTGATATTTGTATAAGCAATTATCATCGAGAACCATAGAATACTAATGTGGTCGTTAATGCACTTAAATGCTAAAAAAAAGATTAAGTCATTGAAGAACATAATGTATTAAGAAGTATTTTTAAGAAATTAAGAGAAAGGATGTGAATCTATGACATTTGAAAATAGAATACTAAACGGTGGTTTTGAAACAGGATCATTACCCCCATGGATGGGATTAAATGCTACTGTGACTTCACAAGCAAGTCACTCTGGCAGTTTTAGTGCTTTATTGTCGACAGATTTAGTCTCCTTTATATCCCAGACGGTTAGTGTGAACCCAGGTTTGAACTTTGAATTGTTAGTATCTCTTTCAAAGTTAAATAGTAATCCTAATCCACAAATATTACTTGTAGTGGAATACTATGATTCAAATTTTAATCTTCTGAGTAGAGGTTTAGAGGCAAATATACAAGCAAACAGACTTCCTCCGCCAGGAACCTGGTTAGAAATATATCAAACTACATCTTTAGCTCCCCCGGGATCAGCATTTGCGGTCGTTCTTATTCAAAAGTTAACTTTGCCTAATAGTAGTCCTGCGCTAGTAGATGATATAGCTTTATTATCAATAGAAGGAACAGGCGGACCTACGGGACCCACTGGCCCAACCGGAGTCACGGGATCTACTGGAGCCACAGGAGCAACCGGAGCAACAGGATCCACTGGTCCAACTGGAGTCACAGGAGCAACCGGAGTAACAGGAGCCACAGGGGCAACGGGAGCAACCGGAGCCACAGGATCCACTGGTCCAACAGGAGTAACCGGAGCTACAGGAGCAACAGGAGCAACAGGGGCAACGGGAGCAACCGGAGTCACAGGAGCAACAGGGGCAACAGGAGCCACAGGAGCAACTGGAGCAACAGGAGCCACAGGATCAACAGGAGCCACAGGATCAACAGGAGCCACCGGAGAAACCGGAGCTACAGGAGCCACGGGAGCAACCGGATCTACTGGAGCAACAGGATCTACTGGAGCCACAGGAGTAACCGGAGCAACCGGAGCAACAGGATCCACTGGTCCAACTGGAGTCACAGGAGCAACTGGAGCAACCGGAGTAACAGGAGCCACAGGGGCAACGGGAGCAACCGGAGCCACAGGATCCACTGGTCCAACAGGAGTAACCGGAGCAACAGGAGCAACAGGAGCAACAGGGGCAACGGGAGCAACCGGAGTCACAGGATCTACTGGAGCAACAGGATCTACTGGAGCCACCGGAGAAACCGGAGCTACAGGAGCCACGGGAGCAACAGGATCTACTGGAGCCACAGGAGTAACCGGAGCAACCGGAGCAACAGGATCCACTGGTCCAACTGGAGTCACAGGAGCAACTGGAGCAACCGGAGTAACAGGAGCCACAGGGGCAACGGGAGCAACCGGAGCCACAGGATCCACTGGTCCAACAGGAGTAACCGGAGCTACAGGAGCTACAGGAGCAACAGGAGCAACAGGGGCAACGGGAGCAACCGGAGTCACAGGATCTACTGGAGCCACCGGAGAAACCGGAGCTACAGGAGCCACGGGAGCAACCGGATCTACTGGAGCAACAGGATCTACTGGAGCCACAGGAGTAACCGGAGCAACAGGAGCAACTGGAGCAACCGGAGTCACAGGATCTACTGGAGCCACAGGAGCAACGGGAGCCACCGGAGAAACCGGAGCTACAGGAGCCACGGGAGCAACCGGATCTACTGGAGCAACAGGATCTACTGGAGCCACAGGAGTAACCGGAGCAACCGGAGCAACAGGATCCACTGGTCCAACTGGAGTCACAGGAGCAACTGGAGCAACCGGAGTAACAGGAGCCACAGGAGCAACTGGAGCAACCGGAGCCACAGGATCAACCGGAGCCACCGGAGCAACAGGATCTACTGGAGCCACAGGAGCAACGGGAGCCACCGGAGAAACCGGAGCTACAGGAGCCACGGGAGCAACCGGATCTACTGGAGCAACAGGATCTACTGGAGCCACAGGAGTAACCGGAGCAACCGGAGCAACAGGATCCACTGGTCCAACTGGAGTCACAGGAGCAACGGGAGTAACCGGAGCCACAGGATCTACTGGAGTCACAGGAGCAACGGGAGTAACCGGAGCAACAGGATCTACTGGAGTCACAGGAGCAACCGGGGCAACTGGAGCCACAGGAGCCACCGGACCTGTAAGTGAAGGAGTAATCATTGAAAATGTAGGTCCTGAAGTTAGTTCTCAGTTTAATGAACTGAATACAGCAGCTAGAACTCCAATCGTTGAATTAACGTCTGTCTATGGGTTGTCGGATTTGCGAGATCAAGTTGAAACAACAGGTAGTGGGACTGTTACGAATACTACGGTTGAATATCAAGTAAGTGTTACTGGTGGAGCTACAGATTCAGCTACGCTGGACAGTGTTGAGAGAGGGCGTTACATGCCTGGATATGCTGCTCAAGCAGGATTGGGAATTCGAATCCCAACTGCAGTTTCTGGTAATCAAGTATATCGATGGGGGTTATTTGATGATCAGAATGGTGCTTTTTACGGGCAAAGTGCAGCAGATGGTATATTCATTGGTGTAAGAAGAGCTGGGACGGATCAAGTAATTCCTCAATCCGCTTGGAATATAGATCCTCTGGATGGCACGGGTCCGAGTGGACTGACACTCGATTTAGCATTAGGTAACATTTTTCAAATTACGTTTACGTGGTATGGGTACGGTGTGGTTGAGTTTAATGTTGTGGTCCAAAATCCGATTACTCTTGCCCAGGAAGTCGTAACTGTTAACCGTTATCGTCCAACAGGAGAAACGAGTTTTACAGATCCCAATTTACCGATACGAGCTCAAATTGAAAATACCGGAGTTGCTGAAGCGAGAAATATTTTTGTAGGTGGAAGGCAGTACAGCATTGTAGGTGAATTTAATCCTGCTTTTCGTATAACATCGGATCGACGTTCCGTTACTGTAGGAACAGCAGGTGTACCTGTCCTGTCATTTCAGAGAAAGCCAATCTTTCCATCGAGTTCTGCTAGGCCTAACTCAGTAAGTGTTGTATTAGAGGGGTTAGATATCGTAACTTCTTCTGATATTTATTTCCAAGTTAAAGTGGGAGGGACATTGAATACTAGTTTTACTAACTTTCCAACTGCGAATACGGCTATTCCAGATTCTGAAACTTCACTATTAATTAATAACACAGCTACAACACTCACTGGAGGGCAAGTAGTTTATCAGGGAGTTGGTGCAGGTGCTCAAGGTCCAAGCAGGAACTTATCTACGGCCACACTTTTATCTTTTGAACTACCTGATGAGCAGCCTGTTTCATTAGTGATAGGTACTTTCAGTGGAACAACACCTGTTGTTGCGGTATTTAGAGTTACAGAAGAATGGTGATAAGGGGGTGTGGTCTTTCTTCGATCACACCTATTTCATTAATTGAATAATTCGTTATTATTTTTAAAATAGAAAGGGGGGGGGAATAAATGACAATCATTGAAAATATAGGACCCAATGTCAGTTCACAATTTAATGAGTTAAGGGTGGCGCAAAGAACACCTGTAATTGAGTTAAAGTCTGTGTATGGTTTATCAGATCTCCGAGATATTGTGGAAACGGCAGGGAGTGGAACAGTTACGAACACTACTGTCGAATATCAACTAAGTGTTACTACTGGAGCAAATGATTCTGCAACACTTGATAGTGCAGAAAGAGGGCGATATATGCCCGGGTTTGCAGGTCAAGCGGGAATAGGTGTGCGTATTCCTGAACCAGCAGCAACTGATCAAGTGTTTCGATGGGGGTTGTTTGATGACGAAAACGGCGCATATTACGGACAAAACGTAACAGATGGCATTTTCGTTGCTATTAGAAGATCAGGCTCTGATTTAATTATCCCGCAAGCTTCATGGAATGTTGATTCTCTGGATGGTACTGGACCAAGTGGACTATCTCTTGATTTATCTTTAGGCAATATTTTTCAAATTAACTTTACGTGGTATGGATATGGGGTTGTTGAATTTAATATTGTGCTTCAAAACCCTGCGAACTTAGCTCAAGAGGTTTTCACTGTTCACCGATATCGTCCATCGAATGAAACAAGTTTTGCAGATCCAAACTTACCTTTGCGAGCCCAAATAGTAAATAGTGGGCTCACCGCGGCCAAAAATATATTTGTGGGAGGGAGACAATACAGTATCATCGGAAAATTTGATCCTGCTTTTCGAATAACATCGGAAAGAAGAACGGCGTCAGTAAATACAACGGGATTACCGATGATTTCATTTCAGAGAAAAGCAGTTTTTCCTGTCGGTTCAGCTAGACCTAATTCAGTAAGTGTTACTTTAGAAGGTGTTGATATTGTCACGAGTGAAGATGTGTTTTTTCAGATAATAGTGGGAGGAACATTGAATACAGCATTTGTTAATTTTCCGACTGCAACTACAAATATTCCGCTGAATGAAACAGCTTTAATGGTTAATAGTACTGCAACTACAATTACAGGTGGTGAAGTGGTTTTTCAAGGAGTAGCAGCGAGTGGCATGGGGGCGGATAGGGAATTAGCTAGCGCTAATCTTTTGGATTTTGAGTTACCAGATGATCAAACGGTTTCTTTAGTAATAGGTTCATTTGGAATGAGTAGTTTGGTCTCATCGGTATTTAGAGTTACAGAAGAGTGGTAATGCACGGTATTAAATTTTCATGTTCTTAAAAATAAAAACTCTTATCTGGAAGCTGCTGTAAGAAAGAAATGATTCTATATAGAAATAGTATAATTAAAAATCGGCTGTTTGGTAATTTTTGCTCCAAACAGCCGATTTTTTCTTCTTAACCGAATGGATTCAGCCTTATGGCCTTTCATCAGGATTAAAATAATGTCCTATTGGCAGGTAATACTTTCTTACTGAACAAATACAAACAATTTCGCTCTTGAGGTTGGCGAAGTGCCATTTTCAAAAAATAATACTGAACAATACCTGCTTCAATTAAAATGGTCTATGTGTGATTTTTGTTTCATACAAATATTAAGTGATTAAATTAACTCATTCTACTATTTACAAAGGAGAGATGGGATGGTTACGGTCAGCCTTTGCATGATTGTGAAAAATGAAGAAGAGGTTTTAGCTCGATGCCTGGACTCTGTTAAGGATCTAGTGGATGAAATCAATATTGTGGATACAGGATCTGATGATCGTACTGTTGAGATTGCCAAAGAATATACAGATCGTGTTTTTTTCTTTGAGTGGACGGGGAGATTTACAGATGCAAGGAATGAATCCTTCAAGCATGCGACCAAGGAATATATTCTTTATTTGGATGCTGATGATGTCATATTGGATGAGGACCGGGAGAAGTTCAAACAATTAAAGGATGAACTTGACCCAGCGGTCGATTCGGTCTCGATGTATTACAACGCAGGAACGGATGAATTCGGTAATGTCACACTTCAGTATCGGAGAAACCGGTTAGTCAAAACGAGTAAAAATTTCCAGTGGGGCGGGGATGTGCACAACTACTTGAATGTATATGGTCACATCATTAATTCCGATGTTGCGGTTACACACAAAAAATTAAAGCATGCGGTTGGACGAAATCTATCTATTTATGAGGAGAAGATAGAAAGAGCCGATATTTTTAGTCCTCGAGATCACTTTTATTATGGAAACGAGCTCAGAGAAAACGGTCATCATGAAAAGGCAATTGAAAGTTATACGAAAAACATTGAATGCAAAGAAGGCTGGGTTGAAGACAAAGTGTACGCTTGCATCAATCGTGCAGACTGCTTTCGATTTTTAGAAAAGCAAGAAAAAGAACTCGCATCTTTATTTGAGTCCTTACGTTTTTCCAAAACTCCTCGACCCGAAATGTGCAGCAGGGTTGGCTATCATTTTCAGAGGAAAAAAGAATATAAGTCTGCAATTTATTGGTATGAATTAGCAACTTCTATTGAAGATGACCCTAATAAATGGAGCTTTACTTATCCTGCTTATTCCACGTGGTATCCTCATTTGCAATTATGCGTTTGTTATTATAACCTTTCTGATTTCCAAAAATCATACGAACATAATGAATTAGCTAGATCCTTTCGCCCTCAGGATAAAAGGGTGCTCTTCAATAAGGAATTACTCGAGAATAAATTAGGGCTGAACGATCCGCCAGAGGAGCCGATGGATGAATTTTCAGCAGAATAGAAAAACAAGTATTATTTGCAGGGAGAGATTTCAACTGTAGAAATGATATTGCTATATAATGAATGGATGTGATTGAACCGATGGATAGTAATAATATTCCTAAACTTATAATCTTTGTTAAACCTGGTCTTGATGCTTTCGTGAAAGATATCGCAAGCACTTTATCGAGCAGCTATATTGTCAAAATAATTTATGTCACAACGAACATGAAAAATATTGATATTTATATGAATGACGCTGATGTGTGCTGGTTTGAATGGTGTGATGAACTGATGGTTTACGGGAGTAAGACTGCTTTAGCTAAACACAAAAAAATAATTTGTCGAATTCATAGCTACGAAGTCTTTACTAGTTACTTGAAGAGTGTGAATTGGAAATCAGTCGATAAGGCAGTATTTGTTTCAGATCATATCAGAGAATACGCATTAGCAGAAACTCCAGAACTTGTTAGAGACCAGACTGTAGTAATTCCAAATGGTATAAAAATAAATGACTTCGATTTTAAAGAAAGAAAGAAAGGTTATAATATCGCTCACGTAGGTTACTTGAACTTTAAAAAAGGCCCGATGCTTTTACTTCACGCCTTCCATGCTATTTATAAAAAGAATACCAACTTTAAATTATTTATTGCAGGAAGCTTTCAAGAACCAAGATATAAGCTTTATTTTAATCAGATGATAGAAAAACTTGGACTTGAAGAAAACGTTAGCATTGAGGGCTGGCAGTCAGACATCAATAAATGGCTGGAAGACAAACATTACATTCTTAGTTCAAGCTTACTGGAGAGCCAGCATTTATCGATAATGGAGTCTATGGCAAAAGGGATTAAGCCATTAATTCATAATTTTGTTGGTGCAGAAACCATCTATCCAGAAGAATTTATCTGGAGCTCTATAGATGATTTGAGGAGTATGATTAAACAGAAAAGTTATAACTCATTAAATTATAGAAGATTTGTGGAAAACAATTTTGAGTTTACGGCTCAAATTTCTAAAGTTCAAAACTTGTTAGACGAGGAGATAGCTCAAAAAAACATCTACACCATTTATTGTAATGGAAAGCAAACCAAGTTTTTACTCCCCAACATCAAAGATCATATTCAAGGAATTGTTGCAAATCATCAGGTTTTCTATGAAGAGTCTATGTTAATGGATATAAAAAAGAGGATCCCAGAAAATAGCGTTATAATTGATGTGGGCGCATATATTGGAAATCATTCCACGTTTTTTGCGCAGCATTGTCAAGCTAGAGTTTTTTCTATAGAACCCAATCGTGAGGCGTTTGTTTTATTAGAAAAAAATATTCAATTAAATGGATTGGAGAGTAAAGCAACTTTACTCAATCATGGGATCGGAAAAGAAATCGGTAAAGGCTCGATAGTCAGCAGTTCAGAAGATAACATGGGGATGAACCAATTAAAAGCAGACAAGGATGGTGAAATAGTGATAGAGACGATCGATAATTTGTTCAGTGAATTGAAGAGAGTAGATGCATTAAAAATTGATGTAGAAGGAATGGAGATGGACGTATTACATGGAGCAGTTAACACTTTAAAAAAGTTCAAACCTCTTTTATATATTGAAACAACTACCGATGAAAACTTTCAGCATGTATATAGTTTTTTAAAGAAATTTGACTATAAATCACTCAAACAGTTCAACGCCACACCAACAACTTTATTTGTGTAATCTTTTTTCAAGATGACCTTTTATAAGCTAGTTTACAAAGAAAAGCACTTTTCATCTGTTAATGAAAAATGCTTTTCTTCTCAGCCGGACTTCTTGACACTAAGCACAGTAACCGTAGCTAAGATGAGCGCCATTCCTAGAAGCTGAATGATAGTCAAATGATCTCCGAGAAGCAGCACTCCAAATAATGAAGCTGTCACTGGCTCTACCATTGCGACCATTGAAGCGGTTGTGGGAGCAGTAAGTCGTATACCAATCACATAAAATATAAATGAAATTCCAGCACCTATAATACCTAATAGAAGGAACCATCCTATGTCGCTTGACATTACCACAGCAGCTGCTTCACCCTTGTCAGCAAGAAACAAAAGGATGAGACAAAATGCAAAAAAGGCGACGGTTAACGTTGTCTGTGGCTTTCCAATAGAAGATGCCCTTTTAAACCCGAATATAAACAAAGCATAGGAAAGACCAGCACCAAGCCCAGCTGCTGCTCCAAGCAAGCTTATTGAAATAGAGTTGGTATTGTAGGCGCCTGTAAGGAGAATAATCCCTATTAGTACACCAAATATGCATACCCATTTAAACCAAGTTGAACGTTCTATTCTTAATATAAAAGAGATTAAAAGCACGAAAACTGGTGCGGTATACATTAAAGTAGCGGCTACAGCAATACTTGATGCTTCAATGCTGAGAAAATAAAAAGTGAAATTTCCAGCAACCCCTATGCCTGCCAATAGTGACCATATATAGAAACGAGTCGAGAAAATCCAATTTTGCCTGAAGCGAAAGAGAAACCACACGAAAAAACATATGAATCCAACTGCCCCTCGATAAAGTGAAATCACAATAGGATCCCAGCCCTTGTTCATTAAAATTTCGGCAATTCCACCACTTATGCCCCAGCATATAGCGGCTAGCATAACTAATCCTACACTTGCAAATTTCATTGTGTGCCTCCTCAAAGTAAGTAACCGTACGAGTGTTTATAAATCTATCAGAAACCTAACGTGACTTAGATTTAAAAAAGATATTAACGGTCTTTCCTTTAATTTCTCATCACTAAACCTAAATTATCTCACCTTTAGAGGGGTGTATTCAGCAATGAAATAAAAACCCCCTTCGATAACCAAGCTATCGAAGGGGGTTAATCTTTATAAATTAAACAAAAACGAAAAAATATGGAACACAAAAAAACAACAAAAAGAAACTGTTGTGGGGGCGATCAAACTATGGTATAGTAAGTGGGTGACTTTTGCGTTGTTAAAATATATTATAATACCCTAATATTATTATATCAAGGTATGAATATAAAGTCAATCAAAAAGATTTTAATTTAGAATGGGGCTGGTGGAATGAGTCGTGAGGCCGAACAGAGCCGTGTCAATGAAGTCATTGGAGTAATAAACAAGAAAGAAGAAAAGTTGTATTCTAAGTCAAGTGGACTGAAGAAGACAATTATCAGCCTGCGGGAAAGTTTCTGGGATGATGTGACAGTTAATCTGGAGGAACTGGATGATATTATTGAAACCCAGGCAAGTATTAAACAGCAGGCAGAACTGTTGATTGAACGGGAGCAGGTTCACGGAAACATCGCTAAAGAATTGAAGACACTCAGACGATTGAAGGATGCCCCTTATTTTGGAAGAATTGATTTTATAGAAACACCTGGTCAGGATAAAGAAGAAATCTATATTGGTACTGCTTCGCTTATGGATAAGGAAGAGGAAAATTTCTTGATATATGACTGGCGCGCGCCAATCTCAAGTCTATACTATGATCATGCTCCAGGGGAGGCCCAATATGAAATAGCAGACGGCTCCATCTCAGGTGAAATGACATTGAAGCGCCAATTCATTATTAGGCAGGGCGAGATCAAGGGTATGTTTGATACGGGTCTGACTATTAGAGATTTGCTCCTCCAGCAGGCGCTTGGCAACAATGCAAGCACCACCATGAAAAGTATTGTTGCAACTATCCAGGAGGAACAGAATCGTATAATTCGAAACGACCGCAGTAATCTTCTGATTGTACAGGGGGTTGCCGGCAGCGGAAAAACGTCTGCGATTTTGCAGCGAATTGCCTATTTGTTATACCGGTTTCGAAATGAACTGAACACGAATAATATGTTAATGTTTTCACCGAATCCGCTTTTCGCAAGCTACGTCGCAAACGTACTGCCCGAATTGGGCGAGGAAAACATCAAACAGTCAACTTTTTATGATTTTTTGGAAAAGCGGGTAGAAAGCAATATGACGATTGAGTCGCCGTTTTCCCAAATGGAATACACGTTGACAGCTCAACAGGAGGCCGATTATCCAATTAGACTCCGCAACATGAACTACAAATCCGGTTTGGAATTCAAATCACTGCTCGACACGTATATCAATGGACTCTTAAATGAAGGCCTCCAGTTTCGGAATATCAATTTGCACGGTGAGGTGCTGATTTCTAAAGCTGAGATAGCGGAATACTTCTATTCACTTAATGAAATTGCGAGTATCCCCAACCGGATGGATGCTGTTGCCAAGTGGCTGCTCCAGCGATTGCGTACTGTGCAAAAGAATGAAAAGAACAAAGACTGGGTAATGGAGAAAGCAGAGTTGCTCGACAAGGAAGAATATTTACAGGCTTACCGTTCCACGCAGCAGATGGATGAGGAAGATCCTAAACTTGAAGAGGAATTTTTACGCAGAGAAGTCGTGAAGCGTCAGTTTGCCGGGATAAAAAAACGAGTGAAGCGTTTTGCTTTTGTTAACGTATCGGTATCATACCAGCGTCTTTATTTGGATTGGAGCCCGCCGCAGACGCCGGCAGACTGGGACGATATTCGTTCATTAACAGCAGCTGCCATAAGAGATAAGCACCTTTACTGGGAAGACGCTACTCCATATGTGTATTTTCTGGGAAGGTTGTTTAGCGATGATGCCAATCGAAAAGTACGCCATTTGTTTATCGATGAAGCACAGGATTATTCAGCATTTCAGTTTGCATATATCCGGCATATTTCACCGTATACAAAAATGACACTTCTTGGAGATATTAATCAGGCTATCTATGCGTATGCCACTGAAGATAACCCGCTTGTACCTGAGAAGTCTGAATATAATCATGAGCGGATTACATTGAACAAAAGTTACCGATCAACCAGACAAATTACCCAATTCACCAGATGCTTTGCCCCCGGTAAGACGGAGATTGAAGCGTTCGAGCGTGACGGGGACAAGCCGAAGCTGATAAACCTGGGGCAGCTTAATAGGCCGGATGCTCTTGTGAAAAGTATCCACGAATTGCAGGGGAAAGGTCACGAGACTATTGCAATTATCTGTAAAACATTGCACGAAAGCGATGTGCTGTACAAAGAGCTTTCAGAAAAAGTCACCATCATTCAGATAAATGAAGAAACCTATAACTTTGAAAAAGGGCTAGTGATCTTACCGGTGTACTTGGCCAAAGGAATAGAATTTGATGCGGTAATTATTCCTGATGCGTCTAATCAGCGCTATGACCAGGAATCTGATCGCGCACTGTTCTACACAGCGTGTACCAGAGCGATGCATGACCTTTATATGATTTCCCTCGAATCACCATGCACTTTTATTGAGGAAGCAAATCAGGAAACATTTGATGCAATTAGCATATGATACAAAAAGGTGCCGGCTGGAAAAATTCCCCGGTGCTTTTTTTTACATTCATTTAATGAGGTCGTTGTACGTACAGTAAATCTTTTTGCTTACAGTTAACAGCTGAAACTGATTATTCACCATCGAATGGCGTCCGGAAAAAACTTCTTTCAGAAAGAGACGCAATTGGATTATCATCGACAATTAGACCGACTTGTTTCTCGTTCAACGCAATATCGAAAAGCCAAAGGGTGAAAACATCTACATTCATCGTTTTCATTTCCCGTAAGTCGTAGAATCCTGCTCTATCAACTTCGACACCATCGGGAACAGGATCTCCCTCTATGTATTCCATCATAAAAGCAATATAAATGTTATGAACTTTTTGAGGGAGGTCTCTTAGGGCGACTACACCTTTCACTTGAGTAGTAACACCTGTTTCCTCGAACACCTCACGTATTACAGTTTCTTCTATCCGTTCCATCTGCTCGCTATAGCCACCAGGATTGGTCCAAAGTCCTTTACCCGGTATTTCCGCTCGGCGTACAAGTAATATTTTCCCGTTTTTTATAACGAGTGCCCCAACACCAACACTGTAACCACCCCAAAATACAAATTCACATACTGTACAAGCCTTTCGCTCTGTTCCTTTAATCGTTCGTGTTTCCATCTTATGACCACAATCCATGCAAAAATTCGCTTCCATAAAATGTTCCTCTTCTCTCGACGTATAATTGAATCATTCTTACAAAAAATCTAGTAGAGCCATCCTTTTTCCTCTGCGATACTAACCGCATCAATTCGGTTTTTGGCATCCAGTTTTTGCATGATTTCTGAAATGTAATTTCGGATCGTTCCCTCTGATAAGAAAAGCGTTTGACTCATTTCTTTCACAGATTCCCCAGCCTGAAGGGATTTCAGGATTTCTTTTTCCCTGTTGGTCAACGGGTTATGTTCTCTTAAAGAGGCGAATGTTAGTTGTGGACTAAAGATACGCTGCCCCTGATGTATTTGCCGCAAGGATTGTGCTAATTTCGCCACGGGTGTGTCTTTTAAAAGATATCCTTTTACGTCTGCCTGGACTGCTCTTTGCAGGTATCCTGTTCGTGCAAACGTCGTAACGATAGCAACTTTACAAGGGTTATTGTTATTTTGTAAGACTTCGGCAACCTCTAACCCACTTAAAAATGGCATTTCAATATCCAAAACTGCAATATCAGGTTGAGTTTCTTGGATTACTTCAAGTACGTCTTTCCCATTACGTGCTTCTCCGACAACTTCGATATCTTCTTCCATTCCCAGCAATCGGCTGATTGCGCCCCGCAGCAAACCCTGGTCTTCCGCTATCACAATTTTCATTTCCATCTCCCCATTCTTTACATTTTCGGAACGGATATCGTGGTTCTCGATCCATTTGAATTGGATTCAATCTGGAGGGTACCACCTATCAATAGGAGTCTTTCTTTCATGCCGTGGATCCCACTGCCGAAGTTTTGCTTATCTTCGCGCTGTGCAGAGAACCCTTTTCCATTATCTTCGACCATAAGGACATAGGCGTTGCCTTCTCCTTCCAGTGTTACGGAACAATGTTTAGCGCCGCTATGTTTTAGTACATTGGTGATACATTCCCTGAGGCACATTCCCAATATGTTCCGTGTGATGGTTGAAATTTCGTCGATATCGATGTGGTTTTTATGATGAAAGGACACCTTCGCCCACTCAAAGACTTCTTCCGCATGTCGGAGTTCTTCCTCAATATCGACAGCCTGCATATCGCTAATTAATTCCCTGATTTGCAGTAGGACCGATCGGGATATCCCTTGAATTACTTTCGCTTCCTCGATGGCTTCCTTCTGGTCCACACTAATCAACCGTTCCATCAATTCACTCTTTAGTGTGATCAGTGACAAGGTGTGCACGACTGAATCATGAAGGTCTCGGGAAATACGCTGCCGTTCTTCATTTTTAATGAGACGTGTAATTTCTTCGTTAGCTGTTTTCAGTTCCTGATGGATGACCATGGATTGACGTTGCATCCGTATAACAAAAGGTACTGCGAGAGTGGTCAATAGGACTGGAAGCCAGTAGATCTGCCATTCTTTATCCTGCAGGACATGATAAGCAATTAATGACAATGAAAACGTTAAGGCGATTAATCCAGCAAAACGGTGTATATTACGTTCATCATAAAACAGCCCAACCACCAACGCGGGGTAAAAGGCTAGAACCATATTCCACGGTGAATAGAGATATCCATATACTGCAACGATTAAGAGTTGCAGAACGATGAACACTTTTCGGTAAGGGGGGTGGGTAATACTCTGCCAGTAGCAAAAAGCCAAGGCGGCAAACAAGCACATGTTGATGACCCACGCCTGGTCATAGGGTCCTAATAACAAGTAAATCGCTGGAAGTACCAGCATCAGTAGTAGTGTGGACTGTCTGTTTTTCTTTAATGCTTGCAGTGGTAGCAATAGCATTACCTCCAATTTCCCTTTCCGTAAGTTTTTTCCATTAAATTGCTTTTGCAGTTGAATTATCCTGCGCTTTGTTATTTTTCTTCATCCAGCTAGGGATTAAGCAGAAGGACAGGAGTGCTACCACCAAATGAACCGGGTGGGCAACAACCCCAAACTGTTCCTGCGGGGGATTCGCGATGGTATTGAGGGTAGTGAAGAACGTCACTGTCCCCACCACTATACCATAGTAAAAACGGCTTCTGGATGCCTTTTTATCCAATTTTTGAAAAATAATAGCCCCGGCAATATTTGTGATTATGCAAGAGAGCATTATGGAAACTGGCGTTAGTTCCTCGAAAGAGAGTCCCGTTGTTTTTTCCATTACATATTCCGTTACCAATCCTGCTATTCCTGCTAGAATCCCTACCGTTAATCCTGTAAGTACACTTTTTTTCATTATTTTCACCTCGTATTAGAATTTGTACTTTTAGCTTACGTTAGGGAGGGGATCCTTGTTAGTCATGAATATCAGGATTTTTGAGTGATATATATCATATTCAAGTCCGTTAATATATGAAAGGGAAAAACTTTTTGGTCTTCTTTTCATACGCTTCAAAGGCAGTTCCGTATTTCTCTCGTAGGTACTGATCGTGTTGAGGGATATTAAGGAAAATAAACATGATGCCTAAGAATACTGGAATCAAACCGGCCCATAGATTTCGGGTTAATAAAGCAAATCCGGATACCCATACGAAATCTCCAAAATAGTTGATATGGATGGCATAGCGGAAAAGACAGCCAGTATAAAGTTTCTTCTTATTCTGGCTGTCCTTTTTCCATTGATGTCGTAATACTTCGGACCCTGTGTTAATCAGCGATCCTGTCAGGAATAGCGCTACTGCAATCCAGTCGATCCCATCTAAATCTATGTCAGTGGTCCCACCTAAAAAAGAAAACCCTAAATAATATACAGCAAACGCACCGATCACGCCTCCAGCTTCCCCCCATGTAATCCCGCGTTTTAATAAAAAAATCATCATCCCATTCATTCGTAAAAATACAATCAAACAAAAAATAAACAAGATAACATTTCGGTTCACATTACCATCAGACAGTTGCAAGTAGTGGTTGCCATCTAGAAATAAGAACCAAACCACCACTAGCAGGAACAGGAACTCACTTCCCATAATCGTTAACTTTTGTGGCCAAGACTTCTTTTTGATTCCGTACAAATGTCATCTCATCCTTTCTTACTGCATAAGTGCAACTAAGGCACTGAGGATTGGCGATAAGCTAAGTTTTCTAAGTAACATCCTTCTGCAGAAGAATTCTACTAAAAGATACTTTATCAGAAGGCATATATGTAGTGATATCTATCACCATTTTGGGATGATACATATCAACAACTTCCTGCTGTGTTAGATAAGAGTAATTGATCAAAAATAGTCAGGTATATTTTTCTATTGCGTATTTCGTCAGATTAAAAGAGGCTTAACGACTGGTTATATCGAACAATCGGCTTCTTGCTTGTACACATATACTGAATGGATCACTAATGTGGAAAAGAAAATGGTTGTGATAAGAAAGGGTATGAAAAAAGTATGGCAATTAAAGATAAGTATAAAATTGAAAGACGTTATATTACAAATGAATTAGCGAGAAGTGGTGAAAAGTTAGAAAGTGGTGATCCTGAATTTTTTGTCGCACATGAAACAGCTAATAATGGAGCGACTGCAGATAATCATTATACGTATTTTCAAAATATTACATTTCAAGCTTCTGCTCATACTATGATAGACTCAACAAAAATATTAGAGATTATTCCGTTGGACGAAAAAGCCTGGCATGTTCAATATCAGAAAACAATTGACAACATGCTTTATGGCGATGATGCTAACGATGCAGCTATAGGTGT
Organism: Virgibacillus flavescens; assembly: GCF_050574275.1. Lineage (GTDB taxonomy): Bacteria > Bacillota > Bacilli > Bacillales > Amphibacillaceae > Virgibacillus_F > Virgibacillus_F flavescens. The sequence goes on along the minus strand of NZ_CP192260.1, from coordinate 252,667 downwards.
AGAACTTTGCAGGACGGATGATTTTTCGAAATCTTATGACCGTTATAGATGGTATTTTGCTTTCTTGTGTACTAAATTTAACAAGAATCCCAAGGAGCATATTGTTTCTCATAGCGTGCTGGATCCACAACGCAGAAATGATCCACAAAGTTGGTTAACTCCCCATGGAATTACATGGAGTGAATTTATAAGTGATGTGCAGTATTACCTTGATAACTGGAATGTTGAAATTAATCCAGATCGCAATTACCTAATGCGTGGTGATCGTGGTGAAGATGTAAAAGTTATGCAACGAAAATTAATAGAACTTGGTTATGATTTAGGTGGGTTCGGTGCTGATGGTTCGTACGGCCCAGTGACTGAAAAAGCAGTTAAGAAATTCCAATCTGATCGTGGTTTAATAGTAGATGGTTTTTATGGTCCGATAACTCAAAAAGCTTTAAAGAATGCTAAGCCAAAAAGTAAATTAGATGTAGATGGTTACTTTGGAGTTAACACCATCTCTGCATTACAGAATTACTTCAATACTCCGGTAGATGGTGTGATAAGTAAACCATCCCTAGTGATCAAAGCGTTGCAAAGGTGGTTAGGTGTGAAAGAAGATGGGTATATAGGGCGAATTACAATTACAGCTTTACAAAAACGGCTAGGCACACCAATAGATGGATTTATTAGCAAGCCATCGCTAGTTATCATGGAGCTGCAAAGAAGACTAAATAAAGGGAAGTTATAATAAAAAATTCTCATAAGAAAACTTGGCTTATCTGTCAATAGTTAATAGCGAAAGTTTTAGAAAGCACTTAAGAAGAAACAGTTCTTAGGTGCTTTTTTTGAAAGATAAGAATGTATAAGATATTTATATTTGTCTGTCTTGCTCCAACCCCTAGTCCACTTGAGGTTTTTACATGCTATTAGTTACTTTTGTCGTAGTAGATATAAACTGCGACGTAACATACACTTTCTACAGAATTAAATTACTTGCTGGCCACTGAAAAGTTACAAGGAATACGAAATAAGTGGATCTGCGATCGCATCGTCGATTTCACTTCGCTTTCCGCGGGCACGGCTTCAGCTTCCTCGGATAAGCAAAAACCGCTTTCCTGCTTAGATCTTCAGCTCGCGCTGTTCCCGCAGGAGTCTCGTGAATTCGATGATGCTAGGTTAAGGTGAGATAACGTAATTTTAGAATCTATCTCTTTTTCAGTAGACTAAGTAGTGAATTTGATTGTGCGCTATCCAATTTAATATCATCTATATCCCGACAAGTGATTGGAGCGGATGGCAGTCGACTCCTGCGGGAGGCTCACCATCCGCCCGCGGAAAGCGACTGCCAGCAGCGGAAATCTCGTTGCTGTTACTTCGTGGTCTGTTTTCCGGTGAGTAAACAAACAGAAGTTAATTCGCAGTATAGTGAATTTGTGTCACTACGAAAAAGGATTGCGAGATATTCAACTGTTGCTGGGAGAATCACCTAATTTTATTCTGTGATAATTGAGTTATACGTATAAAGCTTTAGAGCAAATGTTGGTATAAGTAAAAACTCGGTATCCGCTATTAAAGACGACGCGAATGCCGGTTTTTTTAAATTGAAATACATGGAGTAGTTTTTTAGTCCGTTCCATCAATGGTTCAAGGAGCTTTCATGCAGACCTTTAAACGAGCAAGGGTTGTCAAAAAACCGTCTAGATGGTACAGTAATAGCTGCCTAAAGAATACCGTCTGGTTGGTAAAGTTAAAGATTATTTTGAATACCCATTCAAGAATAATAAAAGTTCCTGGAATAGTAGTTATTCTGGGTCAGCAGAGATAGAAAGTCTTTCCTTTTCTATTCAATTGCAAATTTATATAAATATATAAGTCTTGAATTAATAGGTACAGAGGAGGAGAAGAATTTGAATAAGATTGAAGTGAACAATTTGACAAAAATCTTTGGTTCCCATCCTCAGCAAGCGTTAAAACGTTTAAAGCATGGGGAGCAAAAAGATGAAATTTTAGATGAAACGGGAATGACTGTCGGGGTTAATCAATCCTCTTTTTCAGTCAAGCCTGGTGAGTTTTTCGTCATTATGGGACTGTCAGGCAGCGGGAAATCAACGTTAATCCGTTTGGTCAATCGTTTAATTGAGCCTACGGATGGCAGTGTTTACATTGATGGTGAGGATATTACCAAAATGGATAAACGTAAGCTTATTGAAACACGACGTAAAAAACTTGGTATGGTTTTCCAAAAGTTTGGGCTGTTTCCACATCGCAGTGTGTTGGAAAACGTAGCATACGGACTGGAAATTCAAAAGGTGAATAAGCAGGAAAGAGAAGAAAAAGCTCGTCAATCAATTTTAGATGTAGGACTCAAAGGATACGAGGACAGTTCTCCTGATGAGTTAAGTGGTGGTATGCAGCAACGAGTAGGATTAGCACGAGCACTCGCCAACGATACCGATATTTTGCTTATGGATGAAGCTTTTAGTGCGCTTGATCCTTTGATTCGAAAAGACATGCAGGACGAACTATTAAATCTACAGAAGAAACTAGGAAAGACGGTACTTTTCATTACGCATGATTTGGATGAGGCGTTAAAGCTGGGTGATCGGATTGCGATTATGAAAGACGGTCGTATCGTTCAAATTGGAACTTCAGAAGATATTCTCGAAAATCCTGCAAACGATTACGTTTCAAACTTTGTGAAAGATGTGGATCGTTCCAAGATACTTGAGGCATCTAACGTAATGAGAAAGCCTGAGGTATTAACCACCTTTAAAGATGGCCCTCGGATGGCAGTTCGAAAAATGGAAGAGGTTGGAGCATCCAGTATTTTTGTAGTTGACCGTGATAATAATTTTGAAGGTTTGCTTACAATTGATGATGCAATTAAAGCCTATAAAGAAAAAATATCAATGGAAGAGTTTTTACTCCGGGATGAGATTCATGCCACAGCTCCAGATACACCATTGAATGACTTAATAGGAATTGCAGCACAGACTAAATATCCAATTACCGTAATAGATGACGGGAAATTAGTTGGAATTATTTCACGTGTATCTATTCTTTCCGGACTAGTTCTCGGTAAGGAAAAGGAAGAGGAGGTCACATCATGAATTATTTCAGCTTTCCATTAGAAGAGTGGACAAACCGTTTTGTAAACGAATGGTTGCTTCCCGTAATGGGTGGATTTTTCAATTCATTAAGCGGAATTCTTTCTACCTTTATTACTTCATTTACGAATCTATTAATTACCATCCCTCCAGAACTTATTACGCTTCTATTAGTCATTTTGTGTTGGAGGAGTGCTGGTAAAGGAGTAGCCTTATTTACACTAATTGGTTGTTTCTATTTAGGGTCAGTGGATTTATGGGCTGCTGCAATGCAGACTATTGCGGTAGTATTTGTCGCAACGCTAATTTCGGTAATCATCGGTATTCCGATTGGGATTTTAAGTGCGGTTAATGAAGTTATTAATAAAATCACAAGACCGATCCTGGACTTTATGCAGACATTGCCAAGTTTTGTGTATTTAATTCCTGCGATTCTATTATTTGGACTAGGTGGTGTGCCTGCGGTTATCGCGACATTTGTATTTGCCACACCACCGGCTGTTCGTATGACCACGCTTGGAATCCAACAGGTTCCAGGTGATGTGGTAGAAGCTTCAAGAGCGTTTGGGTCAACCTCATGGCAGCTTTTATTCAAGGTGCAGCTGCCAATGGCAGTGCCGACGATCATGGCTGGTATTAACCAGACGATTATGCTAGCGCTGTCAATGGCAGTTATTGCTTCAATGATTGGAGCGCCTGGACTTGGGTCTACCGTGTTAGCGGGTATTTCCAATGTTAACGTTGGTCTTGGGCTAACAGGCGGATTAGGAATTGTGGTTCTTGCAATCATTCTTGACCGCGTTACCCAAGGAATTGGTCAAAAAGTATAAACTTATTAAATTAATAAAAGGAGCGTATTCGTATGAAAAAAATTGTATTAAGTGTAATGATGGCATCAATTTTAGTAATTATGTTTGGTTGTTCTGCTGGTAATGAATCAGCATCAGAGAATGAATCTGGTCAAGAAAAGTCAGGAGACACCAACAATAAAAATGTAACAATTGACTTTGGTGTAACGCCATGGACAAGTACAGTTCCCCCGACTGAAATTGCAAGTCTGATTCTGAAAGACATGGGCTACGAAGTAAAACAAACAAAAGCTAATGTTGGTGGCGTATTTATGGGACTTTCCCGTGGCGACTTAGATGTATTCATGGATAGCTGGTTCCCAATGCACAACAAATATATGGAAAAATTCGGTGATAAGCTTGACGATACAGCGGTAAGCTACCCTGAAGCAAAAACTGGCTGGGTTGTACCTGCCTATATGGAGAATATCAATTCAGTAAGTGATTTGAAGGGTAAAGAAGATATGTTCAATAACAAAATGTTTGGTATTGAAAAAGGTGCAAGCGCAACAAAACAATCGAATGAAATGATTAAGGCGTATAACCTTGATCTTAAACAGGTTAACTCGTCTGAAGGCGGAATGATGGCTCAGGCAACTCGTCTAATCAAACAAGAAAAGCCAGTAATGTTCTTTGGATGGCGCCCACACACGATGTTTAACAAATACGATTTGAAGATTTTAAGTAACGATAAAGGCTTTTTCGAAACATCTTCCGTACATGTCGTAACAAACAGTAAATTAAAAGATGAAGCACCAGAAGTTTATGAATTCTTTAAGAACTGGAGTATCTCAATCGACGATGTAGAAGAGATGATTGTTAAGATTGAAGAAGAGGGCAAAGATCCTAAAAAAGTTGCTCAACAGTGGATTGATAATCATGAAGATAAAGTGAATAAAATGATGGGTAAATAATAACCTAGTAAAAATCTGTGTTGACAATCAGTCAGCACAGATTTTTTTATTTTAAATTAGGGTTTGAAGGGGAGAAATAGGTCCGATTACCTTGAGACTCCAGTTGAAGTAAGGCAAGGTCATTGAAAAAGTGGTGGATAATAAAATTTTATCTTTTCACTCTTACCTAGCAACTTCGAATATAGAAAGACTCCTCGAAAAAGAAAAACACTTTTTCTTCGTGCGATGCCTTTTCAGGGTAGCCTTCCTTATCCTGCGGGAACAGCGCGAGCAGAAGATCTAAGCAGGAAAGCGGTTAAAAGAGGAAGGTCAACTAAAACCGTCCTTTGCGGACAACGTTGACATACCCCTTGCCGGGGCAAGGAAGCTGAAGCCGTGCCCGCGGAAAGCGAAGTATATTCGAAGATGCGATTGTAGATCCACATAATTTGTACTATATGTAAGTTTTCACTGACCACTGCGGGTTTTTGCGAGAAGATACGAGAATTCGCTCCCAGCGTGGTATAAAGAAAGCTTGTAGAAAAACAAGAAGTTTCTCTACAAGCTTAGCTTAGGTTTCCCTAAGCCTTTCTATATTTATTTATCACTATTGTTTGAATGAGTCTGTTCTAGTAACGCTTCCAGCACACGCTGCCGTAATTTTGGATCTATCGTGCCTAATCCAAATATCTCGGAAAGCCACAAACCATCAACAGCTAAACGCAAAATTGTCGCTTGTACTTCATCGAGACCGTCATGTTGGATTCGTTCCTGCCAACCCGCATACGTTTCCTGCAAAGGTTTCAATAATTCTGGGTTAATCCCCTGAGCAGCAAGCATCCCAGCACTAGTCTCCTTGTTTTCAATACTCTGTTTGTACATCGTGTTCACTAACGCCCTGGTCCACCTACCCGTTTCTTCGTGATCAGACAAGCTGGAACTTTCCACATTTCCTCGGTAGATGCTATCCATATGCTGAACAAGACCTTTTACTAGCGCTTCTTTACTTTCGAAGTGATAAAGCAAGCCGCCTTTGCTTACCTGCGCCTGTTTAGCTGTGGCATCAAGGGTTAAAGCGTCACTTCCCCTAGTATTTACAATGGAGGCTGCTGCTTCTAATATTTTTTGCCGCTTCGATTCTCTAGGCATATTTATGTCCCTCATTACTGTTTATGATATCGTTATTAATTTCTTATTCTAATCAACTTATTTAGTACTGTAAAGCGTGAGATGAAAAAGTAACCTTACTAACTAGGGTAGTCATGTCTAATTAATCATATCAATATAAAAATTAATTAGCAATTTGTTCCATTTCATACCTAGTACCCGGTTTATAGAAAAGAACACGCAAATAATAATAATGAGCCGATTTCATTTGAAACTAAACAGTCTGGATGGTATAGTTTAAAATGGGTATTCAAAGTATAATCTTTTGATTTAAATTCAAAGGAGGAATTTTTAATGAAAAATAAAGTCTTATTAACAGCAGCCGTAACTGGTGCTGGTGAAACTACGAAAAAAAATCCAAATGTTCCAGTAACACCTAAGGAAATCGCTGAATCTGCCATTGAGTCAGCAAAAGCGGGGGCAACGATCGCGCATGTGCACGCTCGTGATCCTAAAACAGGCGGAATTAGTCATGACCTTGATCTCTATAAAGAAATTGTTGACCGTATTCGTGATTCAGCAACAGATGTCATTATTAATATCACTGCTGGAGGCGGAGGGGATTTTATTCCTAGTTTGGCGACGCCAGCCGCTGGTGGTGATGGTACGGATATACAAACACCATCTGAACGTCATGAACCAGTTGGTCAGCTTCTTCCAGAAATGTGTACATTGGACTGTGGAAGTACAAATTTTGGAAACATGATTTATATGAGCCCGACAGATTGGCTGCGTGAACAGGCCAAGCTCATTCAAGCAAGTGGTGTAAAGCCTGAACTTGAGTGTTTTGATACTGGTCATATCCGTTTTGCGAATCAACTTATTAAAGAAGGACTTATTGATGGAGATCCAATGTTTCAATTTTGTCTGGGGATTCCTTGGGGTGCAGAAGCGGATGCTGAAACTATGATTTACATGAAAAATCGCCTCCCTGAAAATGCACAGTGGTCAGCATTTGGTATTGGTCGCTTGCAATTTCCTATTGCTGCACAATCAGCACTTTTAGGAGGGAACGTTCGAGTGGGACTAGAAGATAACATATACCTTTCTAAAGGAGTTCCAGCCAAGAATGAACAGCTTGTTGATAAAGCTACCAATATGTTAGGTGGACATGGTTTTGAACCAATGACTCCACAGGAAGCTAGAGAATATTTAAATTTACGTAACCCGTTTGGAGGGAAATAAGTATGAAAACAGAGATAAAAACCATTGCAGTTGTGGGAACGGGTGTAATCGGTAACGGGTGGATTGCCCGATTCCTGGCTCATGGCTATGATGTTATCGCTACTGATCCGGCAGAAGGAGCAGAAGAAAGAATGAGAGCAGCCATTAATCATGCTTGGCCATACCTGGAAGCGCTTGGTCTTGCTGAAGGTGCTTCAAAAGATCGGCTTACGTTTGCGCAAGATCTGCCAACAGCCGTTGTCGATGCAGATTTTATTCAGGAAAACGTACCTGAAGTAGAAGAATTAAAACAAACTGTGCTTCAGAATATTGATCGCTACGCTAAACCAGAAGCGTTGATTGGTTCCAGTACCTCTGGCATTATGCCATCTGAACTTCAGGCTAACCTGAAGAACCCGGAACGATTTGTGGTTGCTCATCCATTTCATCCAGTCTATATTCTGCCACTCGTTGAAGTAGTACCTGGAAAAGCAACTTCTCAGGTCAACGTTCAACGAGCTCAAGCATTTTTTGATGGAATGAATATGAAAGTTTTGCTTGTCCGTCACGAAATTGAAGGGCATATTGCCGATCGGTTAATCGAAGCAATCTGGCGTGAATCCCTTCATATTGTTAATGAAGGAATAGCTACGACAGAAGAAGTGGACAATGCTTTTATTTATGGAGCAGGGCTCCGTTATGCTCAATACGGACCATTCCTTACTTTCCATCTCGCTGGTGGAGAAGGCGGAATGCGTCACATGCTGAAACAATTCGGACCAGCCTTGAAGAAGCCATGGACGAAACTGGAAGCACCGGAACTAACGGACGAATTATACGATAAAGTTGTATCGGGGTGTGAGGCTCAATCAGGAGATTTATCCATGTCAGAGATTGATCAAAACCGTAATGAATTTCTTGTCCGTTTATTAGATCTGGTCAAGGATTATTGGCCAGAATCACAGCATAAAACTAATGTATGATCGCGAGGTGCAACGATGGAAAAATCTTTCCAGTTTAAACAACAGGTACTACCAGAATGGGTAGACTATAATGGCCACATGAATGATGCTGAATATGCTAGAGTATTCAGTGAAGCGACCGATGCGTTTATGGCATACATCGGGTTAAATCAACAGACGATCACGAAGTTGGGTTATACAATCTTTACCCTGGAAACCCACATTTGTTACCTAAAGGAAGCGCATGACGGTGAGCAGCTTACGATTGAAAGTCAGCTGCTTGATGTAGACGAAAAGCGGATCCATCAATTTTTCACAATGAAAAATGTTGAGGGTGAGCAAGTTGCGACTATGGAACAAATGCTGATGGGCATAGATCAAAGTTCAGGACGCCCTGGCCCTTTTCCGAAACCTATTGAAACAATAATTCAACTTATCTATCAAGCGGAAATGAAGTTTGACTCCCCTAAACAAGCAGGTCGTCAAATTGGCATTCAACGGAAGAAGTAAACAAAATATAATTTAAGAGGGCTTTCATTAGGTGTAATAACCTATTGGAAGCTCTCTTTTTATAGTTTACGGAATCACATGTGTTTCAATAGTGTTAAAATAAGGAAAATGAAAGCAGGAGGGGTTGATTATGAATTTATCCGATCAGCAGGCAAAACTAATTTTCCCAGTTACAACGAACAAAGAGCAGGTTAATACTATTCTGCAGAGGCTGGATGATGCGAAGTCTTCCATTCAAAACGACCACAAGGAATATTTTGATGAAGATATGAATAAGCGAACCATAATATCGTATTATCATAATATTGATTTTAAAAATTTTAACCAGGAAGAACTGACACAGCTTTTATCGGAAACGCATACGAATCAGCTATCCTATAATCCTAGTGAATATGTTTATCCATGGGTGGATTTGCGACCAGATGGTAATCTAATCAGTATCTATTCCGGTAAACAGCGGAATCCAGAGGACATTATTAAGGAGGATTATGTCACTTCATTGAGAAGAAAAGATGAAGTTGATAAGAGGGAATACATTGATGAAAAGCAGTTGAAGGAGATTGAAAGCAACTTTAAATACAACTGCGAGCATGCAGTACCACAGTCCTGGTTTAATGAAAAGGAGCCAATGCGCGGTGATCTTCATCACTTATTTACTTGTGACCCCCTTTGTAATTCAATTCGGAGTAATTATCCGTATCATGATTTTGCTAAATATAACGCTGGTGGGATAAGCGCAAATAGGGTGGAAGAGGGGTGTGGAATAGCAGAAGAGGAATTATTTGAACCGGAATATGGTAAGGGAACTGTAGCAAGAGCGATGTTGTATTTTCTACTTAGATATCCAATGGAAATTGAAAAGACACATATAGATAAAATAGAGAAATCTGTATTAATTGAATGGCACAAGCAGTTTCCGCCTGCGATTTATGAGAACCATCGTAATCAGGCGATTTATCAAATACAGGGAAACCGTAATCCATTCATTGATTTTCCTAATAAAATAGTTGACTGTTAAAGGTTGGAGTTCTAATCGGATAGAGATTTTCTTTATAACTTTTCTTGTGAAAATGAAAATAATTTGGAATAATAGAGAGAAATAGTAAAATTATGAAACAATCAATTTGACTGGAAAGGGGATATTAGAGTGGTTTATAAGTTTGAGGAAGCCTTTACCTTTAAGGAATTCGTTGTAGAAAATAGCCAATTATTTGAAGAAGAATTACTAGAAGAAGCAGTAAATGTAAGAGACAAAATTGATGAAATTCTTCATATTGGAAACATTGATCTTGTCAATAATGCACACAACCTAGTTAAGTACATAATCGATGGGCGGGACGAAGAGCTTAAAAATTTTGCGAAACAGGAAGGAATTGCCTGGGCTACATATTCACTAGCTTTGTCTTTCAAACTAGAGTGGGTACAGGCAATCCGAAGAACGATATGGGGCTTTATCGAAAACTACTATGAATTAAAAGGTCAAAATGAAGTTGCGGATTTCTTCCGATTGGAACAGGAAATCAATAACAGAGTCGATGAGTTTTTAAACACCTTCTTTATCAACTATTCTACATACAAGGATTCTTTGATTAGTGCGCAAAAAGAGCTAGTGGAGAATTTGTCCGTTCCCATTATTCCTATTGATGTATCTATAAGTATATTGCCATTAATTGGTTCGGTTGATTCACATCGTGCCAGAATTCTTAATGAGAAGGTGTTGACCGAAGTAGCAGCTTCAAGAATCGAAACACTGATTATGGACCTTTCCGGTATTGCCAAGATGGAACAGGATGTTATTGTTGATTTAATGAAAATTATAAATGGTGTTGCCTTGATGGGATGTAAAACAGTTATTACTGGATTGCGAAAAGAAATTGTAAGAGAAATTACGAATACTGGGCTTACCTTCAGCCAACAGACGGAAACATTAGGAACACTGCAACAGGCATTAAATGATTACCTGATCAAACAGGATAGATGAATATACGTTAAAAGCGTCCCTAATGGGACGCTTTTTCATTTACATTGTTTCTTTAATTCCTTTTTTCACAAGGAACCAATTAGCTGGATAGCTCGTTAAGAAGCCTAAAATCATAGCGATTTGCATCATAAACCAATACGTTGCTTCGGTAGGTTTAGGTGGTTGAGCGAATAATACATAGTGAACAATCGCCATCCAGCCGAACATGCCGATTTCAAAAGCGATTAAAGATAGAGAATCTGCTTTAATCGCTGTTTTAATTGCACCAGCTACTCCCTTTTCTTTATTCATAGGATATATTGCATAAAATTGAAATACTATACCAAAAAGATACGCCAGGACAAACTCTACTGCGTAGTGGGCAAACAGTGTTGATCCGGCAATAGTTATGCCTGTAATGGCTACAATCGGAACACCGACCGCATCTCCTAAAGTACAACCAGAGGAGCAGTGACTTGTAGAGCCAAATACTTTCGCGTGTTGCCCGCGATTATCCTCAATATCAAGATCTTTAGCTTTGATCCGACCCCATTTGTAGTAAGTCCATACCGCGAACGGCCCTAAAAACCAGCCATTAACGGGCCATACAAAATTCATAATTTTCATCTGCTGTGGATGTTTAACTATATCTACTAGAATTATAATAGAACTCAATAATCCTATTCCTAATGCTATAAAGGAAATAATAACTAACAAAAAATCACCTCGTAATAAATTCTGTTTATATAACCAAATACCCGTATGGAGTATACTTAAACGTAAAATAGCTGCGAATGTATTTGGAAAATTATGTTTAATTATACCTTTCCGGGGAATCATATTTATGTAACTAAATCTAAAGGAGGAGCAATTATTATGTCCCATGAACAGTATCAGTCTGTAATTAAATCTTTACATGAATGTATGGAAACCTGTAACCATTGTTTTGACGCTTGCCTTCAGGAAGATAATGTGAAAATGATGGCTGAATGTATTCGTTTGGATAGAGAATGTGCAGATATGTGTGGATATCTGGAGCAGGCATTAGTAAGAAACAGCCCATTCGCAAGTGAGCTAGCCAACGTATGTGCAAAAATGTGCGAAGCTTGTGGGAACGAATGTAAAAAGCATGATCACGAGCATTGTCAAAAATGTGCAGATGCATGTTTCGCTTGTGCAGATGCATGTAAAAGTATCGCATAACTGAAGTTTCTTTTTGGTATTAAAAACATACTAAAAATAGTGGGGAAAGTCATCGGTTGATGATTTTCCCCACTATTTTTTATTAGACTGTGACAAAACTAAAATAAATAATTTGAGCGCAGACACTAAGAGGAGTATTTTGATGAAGCGATGTTATGAATTTTTTTAAAGCAAATAATCCGAACGGAATCATAAAGATCGCTCGGATTATGCTATAAATAATATTCTTTATTTCTATCACATATAGTTAACTGAACTGTTTAATTTTATTCCGAAGTTTGATTGCTACCGATTCAGCGCCTTCATTGATTTCTTGTTCCGTGAAGGTCATTTTTACAAAGTTTTCATCCATGTCCAGTGCTTCTGCAAATAACCCGCCAAGTCCTTTGGCGCGACGGTCAACCTGAAGGATTAATTCAATGCGATCTTCCGTTAAGAAGAACATAACTTCCAGTTCATCAAGGTCTCTTTTAAAGTCGTTACCAGGTGAAAATTCAAACTCCTGAACATAATTATAACGTTTGGAATACTCCATATCGACTTTTCGCATATGAAATCCAAGTTCACTTGTAAGAGCCTCCAGTATTACATGCATGCTACGATGTGGTTTTACCTGAATGTAATCTCTGTCACTTGGATCAACAGCGTTTGGCACATCCACGCCAGTTTGAATCCACACCTTGGTTTTTCCTAAAGTAGGGGGGGTGTGAATAGGTAAATTGAATCGAAAATCGACTTCCTTTTTCTCATCCTTGTTAATTTTAAAAGTACTCCCTACAGTAAATGAATCCAGCTTAACTTTTTGATAAACTTTCGAATCGTTAACTTCACGAATTGCCTGGGTCATCACAAATAGATTAATCTTATTTATTTCCTGTTCAGCGCTTCCTCCCTGAATAACTACTTTTCCAAGAACTTCTTCTCCAGCAATAAGGGAGTCGCTTTCCAATTGCGTGTCAACCTGAGCACTGCCAATTCCCACACTAGCTAACCATTTCTTAATCATTGAATTCCTCCTCTTTAAATCGCTATATAAAGATATACGGAGAAATAACATAAAAGATTCAAAAATATTTGAGTCTTACATACATGGTCAGCTTTTAAAAGAGGAAACTTTTAATAATACCCATTTAACACCTAAACCTGCTGCAATACCGATAGGGACTGATAAGATAGGCAGCCAAATTGGTCCTATTAACTGGCCCATTATAGTGAAATTTGGAGAGTAGACTACTCCTACTGTTGCGAAATAAGCAGAGAATACAAAAGGCAGAAATGCGAATGGTTTATTTTCTCCTTCGCCATCCTTATAGGCATCCCAAATCGCAAAAAAGTATAAACATGGATAGAACATCACCCACAGGTAATTTGTTTGCTCAATAGCTTTTTGTATTTCACCATGAAAACTTAAAATAATTACTTGATTAAAATTTGCCATCACGTTTACAACAAATTCCAAAATAATTAACACAATACCTTTTACGTATTTTTTGTTCAGTAATTGACCAAAACCGGGTAATGCCACACTCCATAGCAGTTTTTCTAATTTGTCATAACGGATACCATTTACGTTTGTCATGAGGCTGTTCTACTTCGCCAATTGCTTTCTGTCAGCAGCAATCGGCGGCTGCTCCAGCCAGCCATTTTCAATCATTAATTTGGCGCCATCATTAGAAAATCTAGCTATTTCTGCTATTAATCGAGTGTATTTTACTCCAAGGTCATGTCTCGGACTGCCGGCCATTGATAAGCCATATTGACCTATACCGGATGAGATGAGGATGGTGATTATAAACAACATTAATTTATCTGAGAATGGAGCTTCCTTCGAATTTGTTACTTCGGGTGTTGAAAGCACGGTTCCATTGGAAAGATAATTTTCATTTAATATTTTTGTAAATATATTCACATGCTTCCCGGATATATCACGACCTCGTTCAAAATAATCTCGTATTTTTTTTGATTGGGCAACCTGGCTGAATCCTGTGACAAGTGCCTGCCCTAATGAATTACGTTTCGTATTATACACGAGCAATGAAATCTCTGTGCCGAGTAACGGGCGTCTTTTTCCGAACCAGCCTGTTAAAAAACTGTTGTCATGCACAAACTTCACTTCCTGTGGTTTCGGAATATATGGCGCTCGAATATAAGTACCTTTTTCTTTTGCCAGTTCTTTTGTTCTTTTATGCAGAACTTGTGTATCAGTCAGCGATCTTGAGTAAAAATCAATAATATCGTTTCGGTCAGCAAGGGCTAAGGCTGCACTGAAAGACGCAAGTGAAAAACTGGAGATATTTAGGATGAACTCAAGATATAACTTATCTGTAAACAGACGAGGGGTGTCCAAATAAACGTCGTCCTCCGTAAATCCTTGAGGCACCGTGTAGTTTTCTTCCGTTAAAATGGCAGCCACTTCATATTTGCGTTCTTCAATTAGCGACAGCATGTACTCAAGTAAATCTTTGATTTGTAGATCGTCTATATTAACCAGGAAGCACTTTATTCCACAAATCATCATGGTATCTAGTTGATATGTAGACCACAAACTGGAAATTTCTGATGACGTGATTTCCACGTGCATATGTTCATTTGTTTCCATAATTAGTTACCTTCCTTTGCAGTGACCCTTCACCTGCATAGAGTTTCTCGTGCAGGAAAGGGAATACTGTTTTTCTTTAGTTTGTCAAAAAAGATTTTTCTTATACTAAAAGTCCTTATTCGTAAAAATTATTAGCGCGCATTTATCAAACAGTTAAAAATTTTATAGTTTTATCACCGTTTAAATTCGGAAAATTTTGTAGATACTTGCTAACATATCTGGTTATGTATGTGATTTATGAAAAATTTCCTATTATTCTGCTTTTACTTCATGAGTCTTTTTTAGTATAGTTGTAGTAGAAAACAAAGAATTTAGTTGTCTTATGGAAGGAGCATGAAATAATGAAGCAAGATACAGCGGTATACAATGAAAGTATTAAAAATGTTTTATCAAATATTAATAAAGTTATGATTGGTAAGGATGACGTGGCCAGATTGAGTCTGGTTGCTTTGCTCGCGCAAGGTCACGTGTTACTGGAGGACGTTCCGGGAGTTGGGAAAACCATGCTAGTTCGTACAATCGCAAAATCACTAGATTGTGATTTTAGAAGAATTCAGTTTACTCCGGATCTATTACCTTCAGATGTAACAGGAATCTCCATTTACAATCCGAAAGAGCTTGAATTTGAATTTCGCGGGGGTCCAATCCTCGGAAATATTGTACTCGCAGATGAAATCAATCGTACGTCACCTAAAACGCAATCGGCGCTATTAGAGGGAATGGAAGAAAAAAGTGTCACAGTTGACGGGAATACGCTAAGCCTGGCAAGCCCATTCTTCGTAATGGCTACCCAAAATCCAATTGAATATGAAGGTACATATCCATTGCCGGAAGCACAGCTTGACCGTTTTTTATTAAAGCTGAAAATGGGATATCCTTCTTACGATAACGAGCTTGAAATGCTTGAGCGTACGTCAATGAGCCATCCAATTGAACATGTTACGGCTGTAATGAGCCGCGCTGAACTTGTCGAAGTGCAGGAAGCGGTAAAAGAAGTATATATCGATAAAAACGTACAGAAATATATAATTAATCTGGTTACTGCAACAAGAAAACACCCATCAATATACCTTGGTGTGAGCCCGCGTGGATCAATAGCTTTAATGCGAGCTGCAAAAGCATTGGCTTATATTTATGGAAGGGACTATGTGCTTCCGGATGACGTGAAATATCTGGCGCCATTTGTGCTTTCTCATCGCGTGATTTTAACTTCTGAAGGAAAATATGAAGGGATGACAAGTGAAGAAGTAATCGCAGCAATCGTGGAAAATACCTATATTCCTATTCGAAAGGAATTTAATTAATGAGGGATACGGTTCAATTCATTGGTAAACTTGTCTTTATCGTGTTTTTATTTCTTGCGTTATTCTCCTATGCAATGTTTCAGGGAGGGTTTGTAAGCTGGTTTTTATTTTACAGCTTTCTCCCTATTTTCCTCTACTTATTCGGAATGCTCCTGTATCCGATTAAAGGATTATACGTCACAAGAAAATTATCCCATCATGTAGTAAGAGCTGGAGACAGCGTTCAAATTGAAATCATTATTAAACGCAATTTTCCATTTCCGTTATATTACTGCATCTGTGAAGAAGTATTTCCTGAGACATTAAACAAGGTTGATAACCGTGCTGACAAATATCAGCATATGGAGGACCCGTCAAAATTACAGGTCGTACGAAAGATAAAAAAGGTAGTATTTATTGGCTTTAAAAAGAAAGTGCGATTATCCTATCAGATAGCAGAAATACCGCGGGGCGAACATCAGCTATTTGCTATCCGCTTCAAAACAGCGGATTTATTTGGGTTTATTAAGAAGGAACACGTTTATAAAGTTTTTGACAATCTGATAGCGTATCCAAAGGAACATCAAGTTCATATAACTGAAAAAATAAATAGTTTTGAACAAGGCTCAATTTCTGCGCCAAACCAATCATTGAAAAATACAAACATAGCGTCAGGTATTAGAGAATACATGCCTGGGGATAAATTTTCCTGGATTGATTGGAAACAGACTGCTAGAAAAAATACGGTTATGACAAAAGAGTTTGAACAGGAAAAAAGTACGGATACAATGCTGATTCTGGATGGTTATCATCATCACAATCTTAATGTGTTAGCGTTCGAAGCAGCGATAGAAATGGCGCTTTCTCTAATGGAAACCATTCGAAAACAATCCTCGCAAATAGGGTTTCTTTCTATTGGGGAAAAGAATGTGTTTTTCCCGCTGCATCATGATCCTGCTAAGAAAGAGTTAATTCGTCAGCATCTGACGCAGCTGCAGCCAGGCGGTGAAAGGGATTTTTCTGGAACATTAGTTGAAGAAGCAAAACGGTTAACTTCCGGGGTGATTGTGGTAATAGTTACGACAACGATGAACGAAGAATTTAAACAGGCAGTAAAGCAAATGAAACAACGCTCCAAGCGGATAATAGTTTGCTTTATCGAATCCAGTAAGTTAATTACGGACGAGCAGCACCATATTATTCAGCAGCTGAAGTTTGAAGGAATAGTCATGAATATTATTACTGAGAAGCAGCTTGTTCAAAATAGGATTGAGGTGCGTGTTATATGATTAGTGCATCAGAAAATCAGCGGCCATTTATTTATAATGTGATTATGTACGTTGCTGGTTTAATTTTGTTTCTAGAATGGTTATATCCAGTAAAAGATATTACGGATACAAGTAATCTGATAGTTTTTATCTTATATGCTGTCTTCTGTTTTTTTATAACCTTAATGCAGATCAAATGGTGGGCATCTTTTTTAATAAAAGGAGCAGGATTACTTTATGCGATAAACGAGTTATATTTTGAAGAATTCTTATTCAGTAAAGAATGGTTTTACCATTTGATCGTTGAGGTTTCAACGAATCTTACTGCATTAGTAAGTCAGGACTGGTATAACTTATCACCAATGTTTCGCAGTTTATTATTTCTTCTGCTGATTTGGCTGATGAGTTATTTGATCTATTACTGGTTTGTTGCAATGAATCGAATATTTTTATTTGTGATGTTAACTTTCGTATATATTGCTGTACTCGACACCTTTACAGTTTTTAATGCAGATACGGCTATTATTCGGATATTTATTATTGCCTTTGTTGCTTTAGGTATTGCAAACTTTTTAAGGGAAATGGACCAGGAGTCAATTCGTTTTCTATGGATGAAAAAAGCTGCAGTGTGGGTCTTCCCATTGATAAGTGTTGTACTTCTTTCAACTTTGATTGGATATGCTGCACCAAAGCTTGAACCGCAATGGCCAGACCCTGTTCCGTTTATTAAAAGTACTGCTGAGGGTGCGGGTAATGAGGATGGTGGAACCGGATTTCAGAAAGTTGGATATGGAGAAAATGATACACAACTTGGTGGGTCGTTTATTCAGGATCAAACACCAGTATTCTATGCAACTGCTACAGAAGAGCACTACTGGCGGATTGAAACCAAGGATGTATACACTGGTAAAGGATGGATTAACTCAACAGAGCCACAATACGTCGAACAGGATCCGGGAAACATTTCCCTTGAGACGTTTAATGATAGCGTAGAGACGGAAGAATTATCCGCGAAGCTTGAATTTACTGGTAATGTACAGATTCCAAAAGTTATTTACCCATATGGAATCAACCAATTAAATACTGGCACGGATGTAACACTGCTGCTCGACCAGCTTTCGGAAGAGCTTGTTCCTGATGAGAATAGTGATACTAATTTTTTGTCAAAAACATATTCGATGAAATATGATAATCCTTCATTTGAAATTAATTCGCTGCGGAATGCAAGCGCCACAGATCCAGAAATGATTAATGAAGTATACACACAACTACCGGAAAATTTACCTGCACGGATTGGTGAATTGGCACAAGAGATTACTGTTGAGGCTGGAAATCGGTACGATAAGGCGGCAGCAATAGAGACATACTTTGGTCGAAATGGTTATGTATATAATACGAATAATGTTCCAGTGCCTGCAGAAGATCAGGATTACGTCGATCAATTTTTGTTTGAATCAAAAGTAGGGTACTGCGATAATTACTCGACGTCTATGGTAGTACTGCTTCGCACACTGGATATACCAGCAAGGTGGGTAAAAGGATTTACAAGTGGAGAACAGGTCGTGCGAGGCAGCGGTGAAGAACCGGATGTGTTTGAAGTGAGAAATGCTAATGCACATTCATGGGTAGAGGTATACTTCCCTGGAAAGGGCTGGGTGCCATTTGAGCCAACTCAAGGCTTTTCGAACTTAGCTGATTTTCAAGTTGATGTCGATGTTGACGTGGAGGATAACGAAACTCCGCCACCAGTACAAGAGGAAAAGGAAAAGCCAAAACCTGAAGAAGAGAAAGATACTACTGAACCAGCAGCAAGTAAAAATGAAAACATGGAGATCAACGGCTGGTATATTGCAATTGGTGTGATTGCGATTGTACTGCTTGCCTGGTTAATTTACTTCATGCGCTACCGTATTCAGTTTTATTTAATTGGAATGCGATTGAGCTCCAATAAAGATGAGAAGACATATCAGGAAGCTTATCATTTTCTGCTAAAGATTTTGGCAAGAAGAGGTTTGCCTAAGGAGTCTGGCCAGACATTAAGGGAGTACGCAAAACGGATTGATATGCGTTTTGAATCACAAACAATGAGGCGATTGACTAATTCCTATGAACGCATTCTATATACAAATGGGAATAATACTGGAGATATGGACAATCTAACCCAATTATGGAAAAATTTAATTAAACGGGTAAGGTCTTGACCGAGCATAATTGTGTGAGTAGAATAGACAAAGAAAAGTGAAGAAAAAATAACTAGCTGCAATGCCATTCATATATCCTCGGGTAATATGGTCCTGAAAGTATCTACCAGTGCACCGTAAATGCACTGACTATGAAGGCGAAATCTCATAAAAGGTACGTTTGGTATGCCTGGATTTCTGCCTTTATCGCAATACTATAAAGTAATTTACTTAATAGATATTGCGCGATAAGGTAGAAGTTCAGGTTTTTTGCAGATAAGAAAGTAAAAATCCTTTCTTACTGCATAAGTGCAACTAAGGTTTTCGCCATTGAGTCTTGGCGATAAGCCAAGTTTTCAAATACATAAATAAAGTATAAAAAGTTAGAGTGAATGAAGATTCTTTCTACTAATTAATAAGGAGCGATGACATGGAAACGAACGAAATGATTCTGGTACTGGACTTTGGCAGTCAATATAATCAGCTGATCACGAGACGCATACGTGAGTTTGGTGTTTATAGTGAATTGCACTCGCACAAACTAACTGCACAAGAAATTAAAACCATGAACCCAAAAGGAATTATTCTTTCAGGTGGTCCACATAGTGTTTATGACGAAAACAGTTTCCGCTGCGACAAAGAAATTTTCGATTTAGACATTCCGATAATGGGAATTTGTTACGGTATGCAGTTAATGACATTACATTTCGGTGGAAATGTTACAAAAGCTAAAAATCGTGAGTATGGTAAAGCGATGATTGAACTGAATAATGATCCAGTGTTGTTTAAAGATTCGCCAGCTAAGCAAAGCGTCTGGATGAGTCATGGGGATAAAGTGTTAGATGTTCCAGAAGGATTTCAAATAGATGCGACAAGCCCTTCAACTCCAATCGCTGCTATGAGCATGCCAGATAAAAAGCTATATGGTGTACAATTTCATCCAGAGGTACGTCACTCTGAGTATGGAAATCATCTATTGAAGCAATTCGTCTTTGATGTATGTCACTGTGATGGTGAATGGACAATTGAGAATTTCATTGATATGGAAGTTGCGGCAATTAAAGAAAAAGTTGGAGATCGCAACGTACTTTGTGCGTTAAGTGGCGGGGTGGATTCCTCTGTAGTTGCAGCACTAATCCACAAAGCAATCGGCGATCAGCTGACATGTATATTTGTTGACCATGGCCTGCTTCGTAAAAACGAAGCTGACGATGTAATGAAAGTGTTTAAAGATGATTTTAATATGAATATTATCAAAGTTGATGCACAAGAACGATTTTTATCCAAGCTTAAAAATGTAAGTGATCCAGAAATGAAACGCAAAATAATCGGTAACGAATTTATTTACGTGTTCGATGATGAAGCAGGGAAATTAGAAAACATGGATTTCCTAGCTCAAGGTACATTGTATACAGATATTATTGAAAGTGGTACAGATACTGCACAAACCATAAAGTCCCATCACAACGTTGGTGGTTTGCCTGAAAATATGCAATTTGAGCTGATTGAACCACTGAATACGTTATTTAAAGATGAAGTGCGTGAACTGGGACTGCAGCTAGGATTACCAGAATTAGTTGTTTGGCGTCAGCCATTCCCAGGTCCAGGACTAGCTATCCGTGTCCTTGGAGAAGTAACACCAGCAAAACTGGAAGTGGTTAGAGAATCAGACGCAGTTTTACATGCTGTTATTAAAGAAGAAGGGCTAGACCGTGAAATCTGGCAATATTTCACCGTATTACCTGACATTCGCAGTGTCGGTGTAATGGGTGATGCACGAACTTACGATTATACAATTGGTATACGAGCAGTAACATCGATTGACGGTATGACTTCAGATTGGGCCCGAATACCATGGGATGTCATGGAAAAAATTTCAAATAGAATTGTAAATGAAGTGGCTCACATTAATCGCGTTGTTTATGACGTAACCAGTAAGCCGCCAGCTACTATAGAGTGGGAATAATCCAATTAAACGAACGTTAAGTTATTTTTTTGACTTAACGTTCGTTTTCTGTTGACTTCATTGAATTGTAATAGTACAATTTAATTAATCGAATAGCATGCGTATAATTATGGGGATATGGCCCAGAGTTTCTACCAAACTACCGTAAACAGTTTGACTACGCAGGTAAAGGCTAAATGGATAGGGGTTTTTCTATTTCTTTTCATTGCTTTTTTCTGTGCGTGGTTTATGGTAGCACTCTTGAAATATTCAAGTGTGCTTTTTTTAATTTAGACTGGGGGAGAAAAGGATGAAGAAGTACTTTCACTTTGAAGAGTTAGGCACGAATTATAAAACAGAATTTATGGCAGGATTAACTACTTTCCTTGCAATGGCGTATATTTTATTTGTTAACCCAGCTACATTAGCATTAGTTGGAGTGGAAGAATTGCCTGATGGAGTTACCCGTATAGATCAGGGGGCGGTTTTCGCTGCAACAGCTATTGCTGCAGCAGTTGGTTCGTTATTCATGGGAATAATTGCGAAATATCCAATTGCACTTGCTCCGGGAATGGGGCTAAATGCATTTTTTGCATACACTGTTGTTTTAGGGTACGGCATTCCGTGGGAAACTGCTTTAGCAGGAGTATTGGCATCTGGACTTATATTTATGGTATTAACGTTAACTGGACTTAGACAAAAAGTAATTAATGCAATTCCAGCTAGCCTGAAGCTTGCTGTTGGGGCAGGAATTGGTTTGTTTATCGCGTTCATTGGTTTCCAGAATTCGGGAATCATCGTTGGAAATGACGCTACACTTGTTGGATTAGGCGACTTGACGTCTCCAACAGTTTTGCTGGCAATCTTTGGCATTTTCATTACCGTCATTCTGTTAACATTAAATATTAAAGGTGGCATTTTCTTTGGAATGTTGCTGACAGCAGTTGTAGGTATTATTTTCAATCTGATTGATCCGCCTTCAGGGCTTGGTGGTATTGTAGGTGAGGTACCAAGCATAGCGCCAACGTTTGGACAGGCGCTTGCACATTTTGACGACATTTTCACCATGCAGATGCTTGTAGTTATCTTAACGTTTTTATTCGTTGATTTCTTTGATACAGCAGGTACACTAGTTGCTGTTGCCAGACAAGCAGGTCTAATGAAAGATAATAAATTACCTCGTGCAGGTAAAGCGTTATTTGCTGATTCTACGGCAACAGTTGTTGGTTCGATTGTTGGAACATCGACAACTACTTCGTATATTGAGTCAACTGCTGGTGTAGGAGCGGGTGGACGTTCAGGTTTTACAGCCGTTGTTACAGCAGGGTTCTTTATTTTAGCGTTGTTTTTCTCTCCGCTGTTAAGTGTTGTAACTGCAGAAGTAACTGCGCCAGCCTTGATTATTGTCGGAGTCTTGATGTCTTCTGCGCTGAAAGCAATTGATTGGGATCGGTTTGAAATTGCAGTTCCTGCGTTTTTGACTATCATTGCGATGCCGTTAACGTATAGTATTGCGACTGGTATTGCGTTAGGGTTTATCTTTTATCCGATTACGATGATTCTGAAGGGACGCATTAAAGAAATAAATCCGATCATGTACTTGTTGTTTGTTATATTTATATTATATTTTGTTTTCTTAAGCTAAAATAAACAGGAATTGAAAAAGGCTGACGCAGTTACTGCGCCAGCCTTAACTTTTAGAGAACCACCTTTTTCAGGGCGGTTGAAAAAGTTACATGTAGTACGAATTAAGTGGATCTACGATAGCATTTTCGAATATACTTCGCTTTCCGCGGGCACGGCTTCAGCTTCCTCGGATAAGCAAAGAACGCTTTCCTGTGGGATCTTCAGCTCGCGCTGTTCCCGCAGGAGTCTTCGTATATTCGAAAATGCTAAGTAATGGTAAAAAGATAAAATTTCAATATCCACCACTTTTTCAGTGAACATTTCTTTTTGCACAGGATACCATATAATGAAGCACCTGCATTTTTCAGTCTACTAAAGTTGATGGGTAACTTAAATACCGAACGTAATGAAATATAATTTAGCGCAGATATTAAGCGAAGTATTTTGACGAGTGGTGATAAGAATTTTTTTACAGCAAATAATCCGAACGAAGTCGAAAGCTTCGTTCGGATTATTATATTCTTACTATACTGTTTTTCCATAAGGCAGTAGATGATATAGTGTGAGCAAAATTGTTCCGGTCAATGAGAAACAACCGATTACGGTATATAACACATCGCCGCCGAATGCATCGAGTAAAGAACCTCCTAGAAGAGACCCGATAATCCCTGAAACGCCAAAGAATACTGCGAAAAACACCAGGTGACCCGTTGATTGCAGAAGCGATGGGATTAGCCGTGAAATGTATTGGAATGAAGCCAAGTAGAAAACCCCGAAAGTTATTCCATGCAGAAACTGAAGCGCAATAATGTAAAGAGGGTCCTCGATTGATGCATAGACGAACCACCTCAAGCTGTAAACTGCCCCAGCAAAAATGATAAACACTAATGAATGATATTTTCTAAACCATTTACCAGCAAATGCAAAAACTACCGCCTCACTTGCAACGCCGACAAACCAAGCTAGTCCAATTAAGCCTTCACTTCCACCTAGCTGTGATATGTATAAGCCAATATAACTATCATTTGCTCGGTGAGAAATTGATATAAACATAATAATTCCAAGAAAGATGATAAACGGCTTATTGGTAATAATCTGTCGTACATCTTTTAACTGAATTGGATCTGATTCGACTTTAACGTCGGTAAGCCGAAAAATAACTAATAGTGCTACTACCCCGAAAAATAGATATGGCCAAATCATGTACTGAATTCCCACGGAAGATAATACCTCGCCGACAATTAATGAGGAAGAGGCAAATCCAATGGATCCCCACATCCGAATACCGCCAAAGGAAACATTCAGATCATCTGATCTTCTTTGAGCAAGGCTGTCACCAAGTGCGCCAATGGGTGAGGTGAAGAAATAAAAGACTGCTCCCATTAGGATAATGGCAATTAAACCATTCGTCTGAAAGAATAGTACACTACTTATGAGGAGACCTATAATGCATATTAATAGTGTGTATTTGACGGTTTTATATTTATCACTCATGTAACCCCAAAAGGGCTGGGCAAAAATGGATGCCAGTGGCCCGACTGCTAATACCCATCCAATTTCCGTACCTTCTAATCCTTTATACTGCAGATACAGTGGTAAAAAACTAATGATAATTGTGTTTGAAGCGTGAAAGCTGAATAATAGCATTTTCAGTGGAACCAACGAATTATGTTTAGTCAATATACAGACCTCCTAACCTAGTAGTTAATAGAAATAAGAATAAAATTTTGTCAGGAAGTTTAATCGTTTTGCCACACTTCTTCAATGAACTCATCACGGCCGGATTTAGCCCGGTCTTTTTTATATTCCTGTTCATTTGTTTTGTAAAAGTCCTGATGGTAATCCTCGGCTGGATAAAAGGTTGTGGCAGGTAAGATTTTTGTGACAATTGGTTTCTTGAATTTTCCGCTTTGTTCTAAATCTTCTTTTGATGATTCAGCAAACATTTTCTGCTTGTCATTATGGTGGAAAATTGCAGTGCGGTAAGAATCGCCGCGATCGTGAAATTGGCCCCCAGCATCTGTAGGATCAATTTGCTGCCAAAAAATTGTGATGATTGTTTCGTATGTAATGATTTCTGGATCAAAGGTAATCTCAACCGCTTCGTAATGTCCGGTTTCTCCCGCTTTAACAACTTCATACGTCGGGTTATCGACGTGTCCGCCGGTATAACCGGAAACAACTGCGTGAACCCCGTCCCATTTATCAAATGGTTTTACCATACACCAGAAGCATCCCCCGGCAAATGTTGCCTTTTGTAATTCTTTTACCATAAAATCAATCCTTTATTTGTATAATTAATAGAAGAGAATTATAATTTTAGTTAAGTCCAACAACTATATCATAAAAAAGGAGTGGCTGGCACGATGAATGCTCCGTATATACATAAAATTTTAACCGGAAAAGTAAAGAAATTAGGTAATCCAGATGCTAGTAATCGTTTAGATAAGCCATGGGAAAGTGGTATGTTTAAAAAGGAAGTGGCAGGGAATTGTTGGCTAAGTATATCTGGTCTTGAACATGATGAAGTAGCAGATAAAAAGAATCACGGTGGTCCTGAGAAAGCAGTCTTCGCGTATCCAATAAATCACTATACGTTTTGGCAAAAAGAGCTTGATACAAACGAAATCGGAATTGGTGCGATGGGAGAAAATCTTGCTTTACAGGAGGTTGACGAGTATTCTGCTTGTATCGGCGATACGTTTGAAATTGGCGACGCAATCATTCAAATAGCGCAGCCAAGGCAGCCTTGCTGGAAACCAGCGCGCAGATTCCGTGTAATGGATTTGGCGCTGCAAATTCAAAACAGTGGGCGAACCGGCTGGTATTTTCGAGTATTAAAAGAAGGTTTTATTCAAAGTGAGAGTAAAATGAATCTTGTAGAGCGACATTATCCACAATGGACGATTGCAGCTTGTAATGAAATAATGCATGTAAAGAAAGATGATTTGATTCAGGCTGAGGCACTCGCTTCGTGTGAGTTACTTGCTCCAAATTGGAAACAGACACTCAGCAAACGGTTAAGCGGACATAGATCTTCTATAGCAAATCGGGTATATGGACCGAATGCAGCAGATTAATGTAAATGCATTGTCTGCAGCAAGTTAAAGTTAATTAATGGAGGGTTTTGGATTGCTTGAAAATGCGTATGTAATGGTTGGTATTATTTTAGTTGTAAACGTTATTTATGTTTCCTTATATACACTTCGAATGATATTGACACTGAAAGGTCGACAATATATTTCTGCCTTCATAAGTATGTTTGAAGTCGTTGTATATGTAATTGGACTCGGATTAGTGCTTGATAATTTAGATGAGATTCAGAACCTGGTCGCATATGCGGTAGGTTTTGGATTAGGTATTATTGTTGGATCGAAAATTGAAGAAAAGCTTGCACTTGGATATATCACGGTGAATGTTGTTTCTTCCGATCCAAACATCGAGTTTACACGAAAACTGAGAGATTTAGGCTATGGTGTTACGAGCTGGTATGCTTACGGAATGGAAGGCGACCGTTTAGCTATGCAAATTTTAACACCTCGAAAATATGAATGGAAGTTGTATGAGTCGATTCAAAAAATAGACCCGAAAGCTTTTACGATATCCTATGAACCGAAACAGATTGTCGGAGGATTCTGGGTCAAACAGGTCCGAAAAGGAAAACTGGGAAAGAAGAACAATCCAGGAACAGGTGAAGAATTTATACCGAAAGACTAGTAAGAGCGGGCTGTTTGCCTGCTCTTTTTTATGCTTATAGCAGATAAACACCTGTAGAATAAATCGCCAGATCAGTTGAAAACGATTTTCAATCGAATAATATCACAGCATTTTTAATATAACAAACGCTGCTTTGCCCTAGCTACAATGCGGAAATCCAATCACTAACAAAGGTATAATGGGCATCACGAGGTTTTTATTTTGTTTTTACAGAGTTGTCCACATTATCACCCGAAAAATTTTATTCAGTAACATAGATAGTTAGGAATAACAGATAATATACAACAATAAAGATAATTTTACCTAGAGAATGTCGGTTGAATAACCCTAACCCTATACATAGTATTGAAAAAATAATAAATCCAATTCCATTTATTGAAACAAATAGTTTATCTGTTAGTAAAACAAAGATAGAGATAACCGCTATAATTATTGTGAAAATGTTGGTTCGTTTATTGTTTATTTCTTCTTTATTATGCATATTATCCTTCTCCTCTAAAATAAACCAATTAAATAAATATATATTAACACAAAAGTTAAAATATAATAGATAAATTGGATAAAATGGGTATTTATGACTATTTTAAACTAGTATTAATAATATATAATAATATTTATCTTAATATTTTGAGGAGGAAGAATAATGTGAATAGTGTTTTTTGCATTTTAATTTTCTTTGGGTTAACCCTATCAATAGTTGGAGGTTTACCTTTGAAAAGTGTATTGGCTACGTCGGGTGATAACTTTAGCACAACCGCCAGTTATGAAGCGGATACGTTACAAGTTACTGTTGAGTATGAAAACAATACCCCTATTTCTAAAACCGTTATCAATGAAGGGGGTATGGATGTTACTCCGCATTTAGAGGGAGATGCACCAAATTTGTATACTATGAATGGAAGTAATCCAATCTCACCATTATATATACCTAGAGAAGGGAATATGAATTATTATTTTATTGATAGTTTTAATGCTTCCTCTGCATTTGTTGATACCTCATCAGAATGGATCTTTCAGTATGTTGCAGCGGTAACACCTGCCAAACTCGCTAAAAGTATATGGGGAGCTGCCGCGGGATCTGCAATATTTAATACGTTTCACAATCCACCAAGCAGAAGATACTACACTACAAAAATTTATCAAGCACAAGATAATTATTACTATTATGGAAAAGAAGTTACTTATGAATATTCTAATTCAGCAAGGACAAACCTAACTAAGTCAGATACATTTGTTTACAAAATAAGAAAATAGTTGCTCTGTTAGATACATTTATTATAAGATTTGTGATTAAAATATCAAATCCTAAGTTCAGCATAGAATTCTGAACTTAGGATTTTGTTTTGAATATCAAACTTAAATGAAAAAGATTTTCAACGGTATTAGACTGTCGATAGATTTGTAATACAGTTATATTATAACTTTAAATAGTCTTTCCAAAAATCAGAAGGGGAATTATTACAGCACATCAAAATCCGAACGTTTATTATTATGTAATGATAATCGTTCGATATTTATTGACATAGACTAGCGATATTTGTTATTCTTAAACTACAAATGAATACGTTTCCTCATATATCGCTGAGAATATGGCTCAGAAGTTTCTACCCGGCACCGTAAATGCTGGACTATGAGGGAAGATGAATCGTTGCACATAGGCAATGGTCCGTTTTAATGTGCTAAAGATAGGTCTATTCATCTTCTCTCATAACTGAGGGAGATGAATAGACTTTTTTAATTGATTATATACTATGCGTTTATTAATGAAATGAGAAAGAGGGATTTTATGGCAATGGTAGGCGTGATCATGGGAAGTATTTCTGATTGGGAGACAATGGAGCATACGTGTAACGTCCTTGACGAACTTAAAATTCCGTATGAAAAAGATGTAATTTCGGCACATCGTACACCTGACAAAATGTTCGAATATGCTAAAACTGCTCGAGATCGTGGATTGAAAGTTATCATCGCTGGAGCAGGCGGTGCAGCGCACTTACCTGGAATGGTCGCATCACAAACCACACTGCCAGTGATTGGAGTACCTGTGCAGAGCAAAGCGTTGAGTGGACTTGATTCCCTATTATCTATTGTACAAATGCCTGGTGGCGTTCCTACCGCTACAGTAGCAATTGGGAAATCAGGAGCGAAGAATGCAGGGATCCTTGCTGCACAAATGATTGGAGCGTTTGACCCGAAAGTGGCAGATCAATTAACGGCGTATCGCGAAAAAATGCAGGCAAGCGTGGAAGAAATGAGGGCTGATCTTGAAAAAAAATAACGCAATTTTACCACCTAAAACAATTGGAATTATTGGTGGAGGACAGCTTGGAAGAATGATGGCTGTGGCGGCGAAGTACATGGGCTATCAGGTTGCTGTACTCGATCCAACGCCAAATTGTCCAACTGCGCAGGTTTCAGATAAACAAATTACCGCTGCCTATGACAATATGGATGCAATTAAGGAATTAACGGAAATTAGCGATGTCATCACATATGAATTTGAAAATGTGGATCTGGCAGCTGCTACTTATATAGAAGAAAAAGGAAAACTGCCGCAAGGAGCGCTCGCGCTTGAGATTACCCAGAACCGTGAAAAAGAAAAGCAAGTAATGCGTGACGCCGAGCTGCCTGTTCCAGAGTTTTTCATTGTGAAAAATGGGTCGGAATGTAAGTCAGCATTAGAAAATATTACGTATCCTGCTGTAATTAAAACCTGTCGTGGCGGATATGACGGCAAAGGACAGGTTAAGTTAACAAGTGAAGCAGATATCGATGAAGCGGCAGCGTTTGCGGACAAGCATCAGCACTGCATCATTGAGCAGTGGGTGACATTTGATAAAGAAATTTCAGTCGTGTTCACACGTGCGCAAAGCGGCGAATTCGAATTTTTCCCAATTGGCGAAAATGAACATAAACATCATATCCTTTATCAAACTACCGTTCCAGCGAGCATCAGTGACACAGTTAAACATAAAGCAATTGATGCAACCATTAAACTATCCGAAAAAATGAATATTGTTGGTACATTTGCTATTGAGATGTTTGTAAGCGGGGATGATATTTACTTGAACGAAATGGCTCCACGTCCACACAATTCAGGACATTACACGATAGAAGCTTGCAATATTTCACAATTTGGTCAGCACATTCGAGCGGTTTGTGGCCTGCCACTAGCGAAAGTAGAATTATTGCAGCCATCTATTATGGTAAATATTTTAGGGGAGAATATGGATCAGGCATTGAAGCATATGTCGATTTCTGGTGACGGTTATATCCACCTCTATGGTAAAGATGCAGTAAAAGAGAAACGGAAAATGGGACACATCACATTCATTGCAGATACAGCAGAAACAGTTAACCAGCAAGTTGCAGCTTATGAGGGGGAAAAATAATGATAGAACGTTACACACGCGAAGAAATGGGAAGTATTTGGACAGAAGAAAATAAATTTAAGGCATGGCTGGAAGTGGAGATATTAGCTTGTGAGGCTTGGAGTGAACTTGGTATCATTCCGGCTGAAGACGTTAAGGTAATGCGCGAAAAAGCATCGTTTGATATGAATCGGATTTATGAGATTGAACAAGAGACACGCCATGATGTGGTAGCGTTTACGCGCGCGGTATCCGAGACGCTTGGCGACGAACGCAAATGGGTACATTATGGATTAACGTCAACAGACGTCGTTGACACAGCACTTTCTTACCAGTTGAAGCAGGCAAATGTAATTATACGTAAGGACCTGACGAACTTTGTACAGATCTTAAAAGATAAAGCAATTGAACATAAACATACCGTTATGATGGGACGTACACATGGTGTACATGCAGAGCCTACTACATTCGGCTTAAAGCTGGCATTATGGTATGAAGAGATGAAACGTAACCTGGAGCGCTTTGAACACGCTGCTGCAGGAATTGAATTCGGTAAATTATCCGGTGCAGTTGGAACGTATGCAAATATCGATCCATCTGTAGAAAGATACGTATGTGAGAAACTGGAGCTGCAGCCAGCACCGGTATCCACACAGACGTTACAGCGTGACCGTCATGCAGAGTATGTAGGGACGCTTGCATTAATTGGAACATCGATTGAAAAGTTCGCTACAGAAATTCGTGGACTGCAAAAAACAGAAACACGTGAAGCGGAAGAGTTTTTTGCAAAAGGTCAAAAGGGATCTTCTGCAATGCCGCACAAACGTAACCCAATCGGATCGGAAAATATGACTGGAATGGCACGCGTATTACGTGGATATATGATGACATCGTACGAAAATGTTTCACTATGGCACGAACGTGATATTTCGCATTCATCTGCGGAACGTGTGATATTGCCTGACGCGACAATCGCGCTGAACTATATGTTAAATCGCTTCTCCAATATCGTGAAAAATTTAACCGTTTTCCCGGAAAATATGAAACGCAATATTGATCGTACACACGGTGTTATCTTTTCACAACGTGTCTTGCTTTCCCTAATTACTAAAGGAATGGCGCGTGAAGAAGCTTACGATATTGTACAGCCTACAGCGATGCAGGCGTGGGAAACAGAAACACACTTCAGACAGTTAATTGAAAGTGACGAACGATTTACAAGCATGCTGAGTGAATCGGAAATCGATGATTGCTTTGACTATACGTATCATTTGAAAAATGTAGATCAGATTTTTGACCGAATTGGACTTTCGTGAGGTGACGATGATGAAGGGTGAATTGATGTATGAAGGAAAAGCGAAAAAGGTTTTTCGCTTAAAGGATAATCAGGAACAACTTGTTTTATCGTATAAGAATGATGCGACAGCGTTTAATGGCGAGAAAAAGGATAGCTTTGACGGAAAAGGCCGATTGAACAATGAAATATCATCATATATTTTTGACTATCTGGCGGAACAGAACATTCCATCACATTTTATCGAAAAGTTAAATGAAACGGAACAGCTTGTATATGAAACAAAAATTATTCCGATTGAAGTGGTTGTTCGCAATATGGCTACAGGCAGCATTACGAAACGGTTGGGAATTAAAGAGAAAACACCATTTAACCCGCCACTTGTTGAATTATTTTATAAAGACGATTCGCTCGGAGATCCGCTGATTAATGACGAGCACGCACTTTTTCTATCTGACGCTAGCGAACAGGATCTGGCTGCAATTAAAAAGATGACGCTTGAAATTAACACAGTACTGCAGAAGCTTTTCAATGAAATTAACATAACGCTGGTTGATTTCAAACTGGAATTTGGCCGTCTGAAAAGCGGAGAGATTGTATTATCTGATGAGATTTCACCTGATACGTGCAGATTATGGGACCGTGATACACAAGCAAAAATGGATAAAGATGTTTTTCGTCAAGGTATTGGCGATTTACTGGTGGTTTATAAAGAGATCCTACATCGACTGGAGGAAAGATGATGAAAAAAGTAACGGTTTATATCACATTAAAGCAAGGGGTTCTTGACCCGCAAGGTAAGGCTATTCAAACTTCATTGCATTCATTAGGGTATGAAGAGGTAGAGGAAGCGCGCGTAGGTAAATTTATCGAACTGAAAATTGACGATAAAGAGAACCTCGACGAACGAATAAAAGCTATGTGTGACCAATTACTTGCAAATCCGGTTATTGAAGACTTTCGATTTGATGTGGAGGAGGCTGTTCAATCGTGAAATTTGCCGTCGTAGTTTTTCCAGGTTCGAATTGTGACCGAGACATGTATCATGCAGTTAAAGATATCATCCAGGAAGATACCGATTTAGTATGGTATCAAAATAGTAACCTTGAAAATTACGATGCCATTTTATTGCCTGGCGGATTTTCCTATGGTGATTACCTGCGTTCAGGATCGGTTGCAGCTACATCATCGATTATGAAGCAAATTAAAGCACACGCTGAAAAAGGAAAGCCGGTACTTGGAATCTGTAACGGATTTCAAATTTTACTCGAAGCGGGACTGCTTCCGGGTGCGATGCTTCGGAATAAAAACCTTGCGTTTATGTGTCATCAGGAGCCGTTGCAGGTTATAAATAACACGACAATGTTTACGAGCAGCTATGAAAAAGATGCGGTTGTTCGTTATCCGATTGCACACGGCGAAGGAAACTATTTTTGTGATGAAGCTACATTAAAAGAATTACAGCAAAACAATCAAATCGTATTCACCTATAAAAATAATCCAAATGGTTCGGTAGCGGACATTGCAGGAATCATGAATAAAGAAGGAAATGTACTTGGAATGATGCCACATCCAGAGCGGGCAGTTGAAGAACTTCTTGGCAGTGCTGACGGTGTGAAACTTTTTCAATCAATCGTGAACAATTGGAGGGAATCACATGTTGCTAACGCATGAAATCAATCCTGAAAAAATAGAAGAAGACAAGCTTTACCAGGGAATGGGCTTAAGTGATGACGAATTCGGAATGGTTAAAACGATTTTAAACCGTCGTCCGAATTTCACTGAAACGGGCATCTTCTCCGTTATGTGGTCTGAGCATTGCAGCTACAAAACGTCAAAACCGTTATTAGCTAAATTCCCGACAAAAGCTCCACACGTCCTTCAGGGACCAGGAGAAGGCGCTGGAATTATTGATATCGGCGACGAACAGGCAGTAGTTTTCAAAGTGGAAAGTCATAACCATCCATCAGCAGTTGAACCATATCAAGGTGCAGCAACTGGTGTTGGCGGTATTATCCGCGATGTCTTCTCGATGGGGGCTCGTCCGGTAGCATTGATGAATTCGCTGCGGTTCGGAAACTTGACCACGGAGCGTGTAAAGTATCTTTTCAGAGAAGTTGTTCATGGAATTGCTGGTTATGGTAACTGTGTTGGCGTGCCGACAGTCGGTGGCGAAGTTCAATTTGACGATAGCTATGAGGACAATCCGTTAGTAAACGCAATGTGTGTTGGTCTAATTGATCATAAGGATATCCAAAAAGGAATTGCTGCAGGTATTGGTAATACGGTGATTTATGCTGGAGCGGCAACAGGACGCGACGGCATTCACGGCGCAACATTTGCATCAGACGATTTGGCGGAGGACGCGAATAAAGATCGTCCAGCCGTTCAAGTTGGCGATCCATTTATGGAGAAACTTTTAATTGAAGCTTGTTTAGAAGTAATCCATTGTGACGCGCTTGTTGGCATGCAGGATATGGGTGCAGCTGGCCTTACGTCTTCAGCGAGTGAAATGGCAAGTAAAGCTGGTACCGGTATGGAAATGAATCTGGATCTTGTTCCACAGCGCGAAGAAAACATGAACGCGTATGAGCTGATGCTTTCTGAATCGCAGGAGCGGATGCTGCTTGTTGCGAAAAAAGGACAGGAACAGGAGATCATTGATATTTTTGAAAAATTTGGACTGCAAGCTGTAGCTGTCGGGGAAGTAATTGAAGAAAAAACCTTCCGCTTGAAGCAGCATGGAAATGTTGTTGCAGATATTCCAGTTGACGCGCTGGCTGAGGAAGCGCCGGTTTACAATATGCCATCAAAAGAAGCGGCATATTTTAAGGAATTTCAAAAACAGCCAGTAACGACTCCAGCTGTAGAAGATCATGCAGAAATGCTGAAGAAATTACTGCAGCAGCCAACAATCGCAAGTAAAGAATATGTATATGATCAATATGATTCCATGGTACAAACAAATACGGTTGTGGCACCAGGGTCGGATGCAGCGGTGGTGCGTATAAAAGGCACAAACAAAGCACTCGCAATTACGACCGATTGTAACTCTCGGTATATTTATTTAGACCCGGAAACAGGCGGGAAAATAGCTGTTGCCGAAGCGGCACGTAACATCGTATGTTCTGGAGCACGTCCACTTGGATTAACCGATGGATTGAATTTTGGAAACCCAACAAATCCAGAAGTATTTTGGCAAATGGAGAAAAGTGTTGAAGGCATGAGTGCAGCGTGTAACGAGCTTGCGACGCCTGTAATCAGTGGAAATGTTTCGTTGTATAACCAATCAAGAGGCAAATCAATTTTCCCAACTCCGGTAGTAGGGATGGTTGGATTGGTTGAGTCGCTTGACCATCTTACACCAAGCTACTTCCAAAACGCTGACGATCTCATTTATCTTATTGGTAAAACGAAGCCTGAATTTGGTGGAAGTGAACTGCAAAATGTAATCGAAGGTAAGTATTCCGGAAAAGCTCCACATATTGATCTGACAGTAGAAAAAGAACGCCAAAATCAATTGCTCGCTGCAATTCGTCAAGGTCTGGTTACTTCTGCACATGATTTAGCTGAAGGAGGACTTGGAGTTGCACTTGCGGAGAGTGTGTTTACAGACAAAGGACTTGGTGCTGAAGTGTCGATAGGTTCTGACGCAACAGTTGAATTGTTCAGTGAAACACAATCCAGATTTTTAGTATCGGTAAATCCTGCTGATAAAGAGAAGTTTGAAGCTAGCGTGAAGGATGCAAATCAAATTGGCGTTGTAACAAACGACGGGAAATACGTCGTGAAATCAACTGCAGGAGAAGTAATGAATCAAGAGGCTACAACACTTCAATCTTTATGGAGAGGAGCTATTCCATGCTTGCTGAAATCAAAGGCATAAACGAAGAATGTGGTGTATTTGGAATATGGGGTCACGAAAAGGCAGCAGAAATCACGTACTATGGTTTACACGCCTTACAGCACAGAGGTCAGGACGGTGCTGGTGTGGTAACAAGTGATGGAAAAAAGCTTAAATTGCATAAAGGTCTAGGACTAGTGAACGACGTCTTCAAGCATGCTAAATTTGACGAGCTTCAAGGAAACGCAGCGATCGGTCATGTGCGCTATGCTACGCAAGGTGATGGTGGATATGATAATGTTCAGCCACTATTATTCCGTGCGCAAAAAGGAAGTCTTGCTATGGCGCATAATGGAAACATCATGAACGCACATAAGCTTCGCGGTGAACTGGAGCAAGAAGGAAGTATTTTGCAAACCACTTCAGATACAGAAGTATTAGCACATCTGATTAAACGAAGTAAAGAAGAAGATTTTGAAGATGCAATTATGGAAGCACTTCGCAGCCTCGTTGGCGCGTATGCATTTATCATTCTGGATGAGGATACGATGTATGTAGCCGCAGACCCAAGAGGGTTACGCCCGTTATCGCTTGGCAGATTAGGTAACAGTTATTTAGCAGCATCAGAATCATGCGCATTCGATTTAGTTGGTGCAACGCTTGATCGTGAAGTGGAGCCTGGTGAACTGTTAATCATTAATAAAGACGGTATCCGTTCCAGGAAGTTTGCCGAACCGGAACCGCGTAATATGTGCGCGATGGAATATGTTTATCTTTCAAGACCTGATAGTGATATAAACCGTGTAAACGTTCATGCTTCACGAAAAAAAATGGGCGTTGAATTAGCAAAAGAAACGCCAATTGATGCGGATGTTGTAACAGGTGTCCCGGATTCAAGTATTTCAGCTGCCATCGGATACGCTGAAGAAACAGGTCTTCCTTATGAAATGGGAATTATCAAAAACAGATATGTGGGACGTACGTTTATTCAGCCGTCACAGGAACTGCGCGAACAAGGTGTGAAAATGAAGCTTTCTCCAGTTCGAGGAATTGTTGAGGGGAAACGTGTTGTTATGATTGATGACTCGATTGTGCGTGGAACAACAAGCAGAAGAATTGTGCGGATGTTAAAAGAAGCTGGAGCAGCAGAAGTACACGTAAGGATTGCATCACCACCACTTCAGCACCCTTGTTATTATGGAATCGACATGTCCACACGGGATGAATTAATTGCAGCCAATAATACAATTGATGAAATTGCAGAAATTATCGGTGCGGACAGCCTTGCTTATTTGTCTGAAGAAGGACTTGCCCGTGCTATTGTTCGTGAAGATGTTCCAAATCAAGGAATTTGTACAGCCTGCTTTACCGGGAAATATCCAGTTAAGGAAAAAGGGCAAACAGAAATTAACTATACAAGGCTATAATTCGATTGGAATTTAGTTTGTAATTGTTTACTAGCACGTAAGGAAAGTATAAACGGTTAGAGCAAATGCCGGTATAAGTAAAACTTCGGCATTCGCCATTAAAAACGAGGCGAATGCCGAGTTTTTCTAACGGGTTTCGGCGAAATACAGTCGGGTTCCGTGAAAATACAGTCCGAAGTTGGCGGTTTAGCGTCGGGTTTCAGTTAAATACTGTCCAAACCCGACCGTTTACCAGCCAAACTCAAAACTTCAAATTAAAAAGGTGGGTCCATAATGTCTGACGCGTATAGAGATGCTGGAGTCGATGTTGAAAAAGGCTATCAAGCTGTTGATTTAATGAAGAAGCATATTGCCAAAACGAATCGAAAAGAAGTACTTGGTGGTGTGGGTGGATTCGCTGGATTGTTTGACTTAAGTGGTTTCAGCTACAAAGAACCAGTGCTCGTGTCTGGAACCGATGGGGTAGGAACGAAGCTAAAGCTTGCGTTTCAACTCGATACACATGATTCTATTGGTAAAGACTTAGTCGGTATGTGTGTCAACGATATTGTTGCCCAAGGTGCTCAGCCGTTATTTTTCCTTGATTACATCGCATGCGGGAAAAATAACCCGGAAATGATTGAGCAAATTGTTGCCGGTGTAGCAAACGGATGCGTTGATGCTGGTGCAGCGCTGATCGGTGGTGAAACTGCTGAAATGCCTGGTATGTATCAGGAAAATGAATACGATGTAGCTGGATTCGCGGTCGGTATTGCTGAAAAATCAAAACTGATCACTGGAGAAAATATTCAAGCTGATGACGTCATAATTGGACTTCCGTCAAGCGGAATTCATTCCAATGGATACTCACTGGTGCGAAAGATCGTTGCAGATTTGGATTTAACACAAACCTACCAAGGTCTATCAAAGCCACTAGGAGCAACTCTATTAGAACCTACAAAAATTTATGCAAAACCTATTTCAAAGCTTACAAAACAACTAGATGTAAAAGGTATTTCACATATTACTGGTGGAGGTTTCTATGAAAATATCCCACGAATGCTGCCTGGGAATCTTGGTGTGGAAATTGATCGAAGCAGCTGGAACACACCTGAAATTTTTTCTTTCTTGCAAAAACAAGGGGATATTTCAGATCGTGATATGTTCGGCGTATTTAATATGGGTATCGGTATGGCTGTAGTTGTCGAAAAAGATAAGGCAGATCTTGCAGTTGATATTTTACAGGATAGCGGCGAATCTGCCGTAGTAATCGGAACAGTATCAGATCAAGAAGGAGTTCGTTTTACCAATGAATAAAATCAAAGCAGCTGTATTTGCTTCTGGAACAGGAAGTAATTTCCAGGCGATTTTGGACGCTAATGAAAATGGCGCGCTTGGTTGTGAAGTAGTGCTGGTTGTGTGTGACAAACCTGGTGCTGGCGTTTTACAAAAAGCAGAAAGTGCTGGGGTGCCAGTAAAAGTAGTTGATCCGAAAATATATTCCAGCAAAATAGCCTACGAAACGGAAATTGTTACGGTTCTTCAGGATGCTAAAGTAGAGTGGATCTTTTTAGCGGGGTATATGCGAATTGTCGGATCAACAATTCTACAGGCATTTGAAGGCACAATCCTGAACATACACCCATCATTACTTCCTGCGTATCCTGGACTGGACGCGATTGGTCAGGCCTTTCGAGCTAGAGCGCTGACTACCGGTGTAACGATTCACTATGTGGATGAAGGTGTCGACACTGGACCAATTATTGATCAGGAAGCAATAGAAATACTGCCGAGTGATACAGAAGAAACACTGCAGAAACGAATTCAGGAAATTGAACATCGACTTTACCCAAAAGTAATCAAACATGTACTTAATAGATAAATGAGTGAGGAGTTTTTTCATGACGAAGCGTGCACTAATTAGTGTTTCCAATAAAGAAGGTATTGAAGTTTTTGCAAAAGGCTTAAGTGATCTTGGATATGAAATCATTTCGACTGGTGGAACATTGAAAGCAGTCAAACAAGCAGGTATAGATGCTAAAGCTGTCGAGGATATTACAGCATTCCCGGAAATACTGGATGGCCGGGTTAAAACACTGCATCCATTTGTTCATGGAGGATTGCTTGCTGACCGCAAGAATGAAAACCATGTGAAACAACTTGAAGAACATAACATCACACCGATTGATCTGGTTGTCGTAAACCTTTATCCATTCAAAGAAACATTAGCAAACGAGTCTACAACCAACGCTGACAAAATAGAGAACATTGATATCGGCGGACCGACAATGCTTCGAGCAGCAGCTAAGAACTTTGCTAACGTTGCAGTAGTAGTTGATCCAGCCGACTATGCCAAAATTTTAACTACATTAACGGAAGACGCATTAGATGAAAGCACACGACGCGAACTAGCTGCTAAAGTTTTCCGTCATACTGCAGAATACGATGCGTTAATTGCAGGATATTTTAATGAACAGACAGATGAGAAGTATCCGGATACCTATTCGGTAACCTTTGAAAAAGTTCAATCCCTTCGTTACGGTGAAAACCCTCATCAGCAGGCGGCTTTTTATAAACAAGCACATGCTTCGTCATATAGCTTAGCCACTGCAAAACAGATGCACGGTAAAGAATTGTCCTACAACAACATACAGGATGCGAATGCAGCGCTTGAAATTATTGCTGAATACACAGAACCAACTGCGGTTGCTGTTAAACACATGAACCCATGCGGAATTGGTGTAAGTGATTCAATTGTTCATGCATTTAAAAAAGCTTACGACGCTGACTCCATCTCCATTTTTGGCGGAATTGTCGCGTGTAATCGACCAGTAGATGAAGCGACTGCTGTATTATTGCGTGAAATTTTCCTTGAGATTGTCATCGCACCAAGCTTCACAGATGAAGCGTTAACTATATTGACCGAGAAGAAAAATATTCGATTGCTGGAAGTAGCGATGGATAAAGGGGAAAATAATTCCCAAAAGATTACCAGTGTAAATGGTGGTCTATTAGTTCAAGATCAGGATAAAGGTATGGCAAGCAAAGGTGAGTGGACATATCCAACGAAACGCAAGCCTTCTGAAAAAGAAGTTACAGACTTACTATTTGCATGGCGCGCAGTTAAGCATGTGAAGTCAAACGCAATTGTTTTGGCAAAAGATGACCAGACAGTAGGCGTTGGTGCTGGGCAGATGAACCGAATCGGCGCTGCACATATAGCAATTAAACAGGCTGGAGATAAAGCAACGGATTCAGTTCTGGCGTCAGATGCATTCTTCCCGATGCCGGATACGGTTGAAGCTGCAGTAAAAGCAGGAGTTACTGCAATCATTCAACCTGGCGGGTCCAAGCGTGATCAGGATTCCATTGACGTATGTGATGAACATGGCATCGCTATGGT
Source organism: Virgibacillus flavescens (assembly GCF_050574275.1). Classification (GTDB taxonomy): domain Bacteria; phylum Bacillota; class Bacilli; order Bacillales; family Amphibacillaceae; genus Virgibacillus_F; species Virgibacillus_F flavescens. The sequence continues at coordinate 212,932 of NZ_CP192260.1, read as the reverse complement.
CTACACAGGAATGCGCCATTTTAAACATTAAAATTGATGGTGTTTATCGGTATTCGCACAGAAAATCAGGATTATCGCGCACCACATCACGAAAGTCGCGCACCGACCTGTGATTATCGCGCACCACATCACGAAAGTCGCGCACCGACCTGTGATTATCGCGCACCACATCACGAAAGTCGCGCACCGACCTGTGATTATCGCGCACCACATCACGAAAGTCGCGCGCCGACCTGTGATTATCGCGCACCCGATCACGAAAGTCGCGCACCGATCCAGGATTATCGCGCACCCAACCACAATTTTCGCGCGCACCACAACACAGCAACCACGAACAAAGCTTAACTGAAAGGAGTTCTCCTATGAATGTACTAGTTATCGGAAAAGGCGGACGGGAACACAGTATTATTATGAAACTAGCTGAAAGTGATCGTGTGAGCGGTATTTATGCTGCACCAGGAAATGGCGGAATTGCTCAGCAGGCTACTTGTATTGATATAAACGAGACAGAAACAGAAAAGTTAATTGATTTTGCTAAAACGAATCAAATTGAACTAACAATAGTTGGACCGGAGAACCCATTACTTGATGGTATTGCAGATCAGTTTGAAGCTGAAGGACTTCGCGTTTTTGCCCCAACAAAGGAAGCGGCACTATTAGAAGGCAGTAAAAGCTTTGCGAAGGAATTCATGCAAAAATATGATATTCCAACGGCAGGATACGCAACATTTACGGATGCGGAAGCTGCTAAAAATCATATTCGAAGTACCGGAGCGCCTATTGTAATTAAAGCGGACGGCCTTGCTGCAGGAAAAGGCGTTGTTGTCGCAGAAACCGTGGAAACAGCACTTGATGCCGTGGACTCCATGCTAGTAGATAAAGCATTTGCTGCTGCGGGAGAAACCATCGTAATCGAGGAGTGCTTAGTAGGTAAAGAGTTTTCGTTGATGGCATTTGTTAAAGAAGGAAATGTTTATCCAATGTTACCGGCACGCGATCACAAACGAGCATTTGACGATGACGAGGGGCCAAACACTGGTGGTATGGGAGCATATGCACCAGTTGCCGACGTTACTTCTGATATCGTGGAATATACAACGCGCGAAGTACTGCAAAAGACAGCAGATGGCATGATGGCAGAGGGGCGTCCTTTTACCGGAATTCTATATGCTGGACTGATGCAAACAGAAAATGGTCCAAAAGTAATTGAATTCAATACACGCTTTGGTGACCCGGAGACGCAAGTCGTTCTACCACTGTTGGAAAATGATCTATTGCAGGTGTTCCTGGATGTTTTAGATGGGAAAAACCCACAATTAACATGGGAAAACAGTGCAGCGATAGGTGTAGTGCTCGCATCAAATGGCTATCCAGGCTCGTATGAAAAAGGAATTCGCATACCGGCAATTGACCCGGTTGAAGATGCGTACATTGTCCACGCTGGTACGAAAAAGCACGCTGACGAATTAGTGTCAGATGGCGGTCGTGTTCTACTTGTTGGAGCAAAAAAAGCTACCATCGGGCAAGCGGTAAACAGTGTCTATCAAACATTAAACAAAACAGATAAAACAGAAGAATTCTTCTATCGAACCGACATCGGCCAAACAACATAAATTGGAAATAAATGGGGGAGGTACCTGGTACCTTCCCCATTTATTTCCTTTTGCTTTCGCGCGCCAAAACGTTAGTGTGTGAAAGTGTAAAATATGATACGATAAAGAAAATATAAAATTGGAGAGTTGTTCTATGGTGGATAGTGGGTATCGTTGGCGAAACCGTGAATTACGGGAACATGTTGCGGTCATTGATGGCAGCGTTGCGCCAACAAAAGTGTTAACAAATGGAATCTACTTGAATGTGTATACAAAACAATGGCTGAAAGCGAATATATGGATATTAAATGATCGAATTGTTTATGTGGGAGATCATATACCAGATCAAATGCATGGTGTGGAACAGCTTGACTGCGAAGGGAAGTATATAGTTCCGGGATATATTGAACCACATGCTCACCCATTTCAATTGTATAACCCAGAAGAACTTGCTAGACACGCAGCCAAATTTGGTACAACTACTTTAGTAAATGATAACTTAATGTGGATGTTTCTCTTGAGTAGAAAGAAAGCGTTTTCTTTAATTAAACAATTCGACAAAATGCCTATTTCGATGTTCTGGTGGGCACGTTTTGATTCGCAAACTGCGCTGCAGAAGGAAGACGCCATATTTAACAGCGAAACCATATTATCCTGGCTGGATAACAAATCTGTTGTTCAAGGTGGCGAGCTAACCGCCTGGCCGAACCTGATGAGAGGGGATGACCGGCTTCTTTACTGGATGCAGGAGGCAAATCGTTTAGGTAAACCAATTGAAGGTCACTTGCCGGGGGCATCTGAGAGGACATTAAATAAAATGAGGCTGCTTGGTGTAACTTCTGATCATGAATCGATGACGGCAGAAGAAGCAATGACCAGACTGCGCCTTGGCTACCATGTAGGGTTGCGTTACTCATCTATTCGACCTGATTTGCCGCAGATCCTTGAAGGATTGGTGGCTGAAGGAATTCATTCATATGATAGCTTAACAATGAATACAGACGGCTCCACGCCAGCATTCTACGAAAATGGATTAATGAATGTTTGCATCAAAATTGCAATTGAAAAAGGCGTGCCGGTAGAAGACGCGTATAGTATGGCGAGCTTTAATGCGGCGAAACATTTCGGGTTTGAAAATGAACTAGGAAGCATTGCACCTGGTAAAGTTGCACATATTAATATATTGGAAGATAAAGAGAACCCCGATCCTGCCAGTGTACTGGCAAGTGGAGAATGGATAAAGAAAGAACAGAAGGTAGAAAGCCTTCCTTTTAAACTGAATTGGAAAAAACATGGAGTTGGCCCGGTAGAATTTGATTGGGCGTTAACCGAGAATGACCTGCAATTCTCCATTCCAATTGGACTTGATCTGATGAACGATGTCATCATGAAGCCATATGCAATTGGAACAGATGTAACGATTGAGCGTCTGCCAGAAAGAAACAATGATGCATTCCTGTTGTTCGTTGATAGAAATGGAAAATGGCGGGTAAATACAACGATTCGTGGGTTTACTAAAAAATTAGGGGCAATTGCAAGCTCTTATTCTACTACAGGGGATATTGTCTATATTGGAAAAAGCAAAAAGGATATACTTATAGCGTCGAGCAGACTTCAGGAGCTTGGCGGTGGAATTGTGGTGGCGCATGAAGGAGAGATTATCTTTGAACTTCCCCTGACCTTAGGAGGAATCATGCATGATGGAAAAATGGAGGATTTAATTGCGCAAGAAAAAGAGTTGAAACACATATTAAAAGAATTTGGTTACCTTTATGGTGATCCTGTCTACTCCATTCTATTTTTATCTGCTACACATCTTCCGTTTATTCGAATCACCCAGCGTGGAATAATTGATGTGAAGAAAAAAGAAGTGCTCTTCCCAGCGATCATGCGTTAGTATAAACTAAATCTAAAAGGGTGAAAACAAATGAAAAAGACATTTTTCTTTCTAATTATAACGATTGCTGTTTTACTTATTGGGTGCTCAAAAGAGGAAAACAACGTTACCAATAATGGAGAGAAAGAAAGTGCTGTAGAAGAAAAGTCCGGTTCGCCGGATGTTAAGGAAAATACAGCCGAAAACGTTTATCCTTTAACAGGGCTTGAATCAAAAGGGAAAGTAGAAAATCGTGCGATAGGGGTTATGGTCAACAATCATACTAAAGCGCGTCCTCAGTCAGGTTTATCAAAAGCTGATATCGTTTTTGAAATACTCGCAGAAGGACAAATCACTAGGTTTTTAGCTGTCTTTCAAAGTGAATTACCAGAAGTGATTGGACCGGTCCGGAGTGCCAGAGAGTATTATTTTGAACTGGCTAAAGGCTATAATGCTTTGTACGTTTATCATGGGGCAGCGACTTTTGTTAATAAAATGATTCAGGAACGTGGCATCGAACACTTAAATGGTTCGTTATATGATAATGACGGAAACCTGTTTAAGCGGGAAAGCTTTCGAAAGGCACCGCATAACTCGTATGTTCAGGTTGATGCGATTTATGATGTAGCAAGTTCAAAAGGGTATTCCGTAACGAACAATACGAAGCCACTGCCGTTTTTGGACAAAAGTGGGACGGAATCCATAACCGGAGATGGTGCATCACATGTCGAAATTGTTTATTCTGATCAACCAATGGAGATAGTAGAATACAACTATGATGCGAAATCGGAAAAATATACACGATCAAGTGATAGAGAAAAAACGGTAGAACTAAATTCGGGTGAAGCGATTAAGCTGGATAATATTTTCATCGTAGAAACCGAACACGAAGTAATCGACAGTGCCGGCCGCAGGGAAGTTGATATTACATCTGGCGGTGACGGTTATCTAATCCAAAAAGGGAAGATCATGAAGGTCAAATGGAAGAATCAGGATGGAAGAATTATTCCATTCAAAGATGGTGAACCGGTTGGATTTGTTCCGGGGAAAACCTGGATTAATGTTGTTCCATTAAATACACCGATAAATGTTACGAAATAAAGCGGGGGATATAAATTGCAAATCGATAAATTGCGAGGGAAACAACTAGATCAATTATTTGATGCTATTCTTTCCTTAAATAATCGTGAAGAATGCTATCAGTTTTTTGATGATATTGCCACCATGAGCGAAATTCATTCGATAGCACAACGGCTTCAGGTCGCGAAAATGCTTTCTGAAGGACTCACATATAACCTGATTGAAAAAGAAACAAACGCTTCAACTGCAACGATCTCAAGAGTGAGACGCTGCATTAATTATGGCAGCGATGGATATAAATTAGTGCTCGATCGACTTGACGACAACCAAGCATAAAAATGAATGCCACAGCTGAAAATTCAGCTGTGGTGCTCATGATATAATACGCTAAAAGCATATCCGTAAGTTCTCCTTTAAACCGCCATACCGCAAACCACACATTTTTTCCTCAAAAAGTTAGCCTTTATCCTAAATTCATTCACGGTTTTTTGCTATAATAAAACAATGGAATATTATGATGGAGGATTTTTATCTTGCAAAACTATTTTAAAAAATTTAACCATATATTTAAGCTTGACCCGGCAAAGGAAATTTCGGAGGAGGATCTTGATAAGATCTGTGAATCCGGGACTGACGCAGTAATTGTTGGTGGTACAGATGATGTGACATTGGATGGTGTGTTAGACTTATTATCGCGCATTCGCCGTCATTCCGTACCATGTATTTTGGAGATTTCCAATCTGGAAGCTATCACACCAGGATTTGATCACTATTTTATTCCAATGGTGATGAACAGTCGCGATAAAAAATGGATGATGGATATCCAGCATCAGGCGATCAAACAATACAAAGATATTATGGACTGGGATGAAATTTTCGTTGAAGGTTATTGTATTTTGAATAAGGATGCAAAGGCATTTACCCAAACGAACAGTCAATTACCTGATGATGCGGATGTGGCAGCCTACGCGTATATGGCTGAGCACGTTTTTCATTTACCGATTTTTTATATGGAATACAGTGGAACGTACGGCGACCCGGCCCTTGTAGAGAAGGTAAGAGAACAGTTAAAGGATACAGTACTGTTCTATGGTGGCGGGATTGAAAACAATTTTCAGGCAGAGGAAATGAAGCAGCGCGCCGACGTTATTGTGGTTGGGAATTGTATTTATACGGACTTAAAAAAAGCATTGAAAACCGTAAAGGCAGCAAATAAATTGAAAGATTAAGGTGGTGTTGTTGTGAGTCAGACTATGGACGACTTGCTAAAAGGACTGAATAAAGAGCAACAAGAGGCTGTAAAACAGACAGATGGAGCATTATTGATAATGGCTGGGGCAGGAAGCGGAAAAACACGTGTATTAACACATCGCATCGCCTATCTGCTTAGTGAAAAAGAAGTATCGCCGAGAAGTATTCTGGCTATCACCTTTACGAATAAAGCTGCACGCGAAATGAAGGCACGCGTGCGTAAACTGGTCGGACCTGAAAGCGAACAAATCTGGGTATCCACCTTTCACTCCATGTGTGTACGTATCCTGCGCCGTGACATTGACCGGATTGGATATAATCGTAATTTTACTATTTTGGACAGTGCAGATCAGCTTTCCGTAATTAAACAAATTTTAAAGAACCTCAATATTGATCCGAAAAAATTCGAGCCAAGAGCAATTCTTGGGGCGATCAGTAATGCTAAGAATGAATTGATTACACCTGAAGAATACAACAAAAATGTCGGGAATTTTTTCGATCGCCAAATCGCTCAAGTTTATATCGAATATCAAAAAACACTTCAGAAAAATCAATCCCTCGATTTTGATGATTTAATCATGCAAACGATCCACTTGTTCAAAAGGGTCCCTGAAGTTCTGGAAAATTATCAGCGCAGATTTCAATACATTCACGTTGATGAGTATCAGGATACAAACCATGCACAATACTTTCTGGTAAAACAGCTTGCATCCCGCTTTCAAAATATTTGTGTCGTCGGTGATTCAGACCAGTCGATTTACGGTTGGCGTGGCGCGGATATCACAAACATCTTAACGTTTGAAAAGGACTATCCGGCAGCCAAATCGGTATTCCTGGAACAGAATTATCGTTCAACAAAAGCGATTCTATCTGCTGCCAATAAAGTAATTGGTAACAACACTGGACGTAAACCGAAGAACCTCTGGACAGAAAATGATGATGGAAAGAATATTAACTATTTCCAAGGTGGTACGGAGCACGAAGAAGCGTTCTTTGTAACAGATAAAATACAGGAATTGACACGCGAACATGGATACTCTCCAAAAGATATTGCGATTCTTTATCGTACAAATGCGCAGTCACGTGCAATTGAGGATACACTTATGAAATCGACAATACCGTATCAGATGGTGGGAGGAACTAAGTTCTATGAGCGAAAAGAAATCAAGGATATGGTTTCTTACCTCCGCTTAATCACGAATCCGCATGATGACTTGAGCTTTGAACGAGTAGTAAATGTTCCAAAACGTGGAATTGGAAAAACTTCTGTAGACCGTATGCGTGCTCACGCAGCTGAACATGGGATTTCTTTCTTTGAAACGGTGAAAGAGATAGATTTTGTTGGAGTTTCAAAAAAAGCTGCTCAGGCTCTCTCGGAATTTGGTCAATTAATCGGTTCACTTTCACAGCAGCAGGAATTTCTGACAGCTACAGATATGGTTGAAGCTGTATTAAAGCGGACAGGCTATGAAGAGTCCTTAAAAAGAGAAAATACAATCGAATCTCAAAGCCGACTTGAAAACCTTGAAGAGTTTATGACGGTTACCCAGGACTTTGAAGAAACAAGCGAGGACGATAAAACACTCGTGACATTTTTGACGGACCTGGCTTTGATTGCTGATATTGACAAGGTAGAAGATGATGAAGAGATAACTGATGAAAAAATTACACTTATGACACTGCACGCAGCTAAAGGACTGGAATTTCCAGTCGTTTTCCTAATTGGTCTTGAAGAAAATGTATTTCCGCATAGTCGTTCTATGTTTGACGAAGATGAAATGGAAGAGGAACGCAGGCTTGCTTATGTCGGAATTACTCGAGCGGAAAAAGAGCTTTACCTAACACATGCGAAAATGCGAACGCTTTTTGGAAGAACGAATATGAATCCAATTAGTCGATTTATTAGTGAGATACCTGAAGAACTGATCGAAGGAATGCAGGAAGCACGTGCATCTATGTTTGGCGGGCGCAAGTCTATGCAGGAAACACCTTCCCCAATTAAACGTAAAGCACAGAAAATGCAAACAACATCTGGCGCTGAAAATGAATCTTGGATGACAGGCGATAAAGCATCCCATAATAAATGGGGCGTTGGTACTGTTGTTAGGGTCCAAGGCACGGGCGAAGCAATGGAGCTTGATATTGCCTTTCCGGCACCAACTGGTATTAAGCGGGTATTAGCAAAATTTGCTCCAATTACGAAACAATAGGAGGTGCCACGCAAAATGAATAAACAGCAGGCACAAGAAAAAATCGCTTCATTAAGCGATTTGCTAAACCAGTATAACTATGAATATCATGTTTTAGACAAACCAAGTGTTCCTGACGCTGAATACGATCAGAAAATGCAGGAGCTTCGAGATCTCGAAGGGGAGTTTCCGGACCTCGTAGCACCGGAGTCGCCAACGCAGCGCGTCGGTGGAGAGCCGTCGGAAGGGTTCAAAAAAATACAGCATACTGTTCCAATGCTCAGTCTTGGAAATGCGTTTAATGCAGACGACCTTCGTGACTTCGAACGACGTGCCGCGAGTGGCACAGATACAAAGCTGAGCTTCGTCTGTGAATTGAAAATTGATGGCTTGGCAGTTTCATTAACTTATGAAAACGGGAAGTTCGTACGAGGTGCAACACGTGGAGATGGTACTACTGGTGAGGATATTACGAGTAATCTAAGAACAATTAAAAGTATTCCAATGACGATAAAAGAAAAAGAATTAATTGAAGTTCGTGGGGAAGCATTTATGCCGCACAGATCTTTTTTGGCATTAAATAAAAAACGCGAAGAAACGGAAGAAGAGCCGTTTGCTAATCCGAGAAATGCTGCTGCCGGCTCACTGCGTCAATTGGACCCGAAAATAGCTGCAAAGCGAAACCTTGATGTCTTTCTATATGGGGTGGGGGAGTGGAGAGCAACTTCCCTTGCTTCACACAGTGAACGGCTGGAATATATGAACAAGCTTGGTTTTAAAACGAACCCTGAATGGAAAAAGTGTGAAACTATCGAAGAAGTTATCGATTATGTAACGTATTGGGAAGAAGCACGCCCGAATCTTAGCTATGAAATAGATGGAATTGTTATTAAAGTAGACAATCTTGATCAGCAAGAAGAGCTTGGTTTCACAGCGAAAAGCCCACGGTGGGCGATTGCTTATAAGTTTCCTGCAGAAGAAGTGGTAACAACCTTGCACGATATCGAATTAAGTGTTGGTCGTACTGGCGTCATCACACCAACAGCAATTCTCGAACCGGTAAAAGTAGCAGGTACTACAGTAAAGCGTGCTTCTCTACATAATGAAGATTTGATCCGGGCAAAAGATATCAAGCTAGGCGATACGGTTGTTATTAAAAAAGCAGGCGATATCATCCCTGAAGTGGTTCGTGTAATAGAAGAAAAACGTACGGGTAAGGAAAAAGATTTTAAAATGCCGGAGAACTGTCCAGCATGCGAAAGTGAGCTTGTCCGGTTGGAAGAAGAAGTAGCATTACGTTGCATTAATCCAAATTGTCCAGCACAATTAAAGGAAGGATTAATTCATTTTGTATCGCGTAACGCAATGAATATTGATGGATTAGGTGAAAAGGTAATTATACAGTTATTCCAGGAAAAACTGATTCATACGATTGCCGATCTGTACCGATTAAAGCGTGAGGACTTACTGAATCTTGAGCGGATGGGTGAAAAGTCAGTAGATAATCTTCTTCAGGCGATTGAAGATTCCAAACATAATTCGCTTGAAAAACTACTGTTTGGATTTGGCATTCGTTTCGTTGGTTCAAAAGCTGCAAAGACATTGGCAATGAATTTTGAATCGATGGAAAAGCTGCAGCAGGCATCCTATGAGGAGCTTATCAGTATTGATGAGATAGGCGAAAAAATGGCTGACTCGATTGCGCATTATTTTTCAGAAGAAGAAGTTATTGATTTGTTAAGGGAATTAAATGAACTTCATGTAAACATGGAATATAAAGGTCCTAAGAAGCAGGAAGTAGCGCAGGATACCGTCTTTTCCGGGAAGACAGTAGTGCTGACCGGCAAGATGCAATCGTTCACCCGCTCAGAAGCCAAAGCTGCTGTCGAACAAATGGGCGGATCAGTTACAGGAAGCGTCAGCAAGAAAACAGATTATCTTATTGCAGGGGAAGATGCTGGGTCCAAGCTTGATAAAGCACAGGAACTTGGAATTGAAATATGGAGCGAACAGCAGCTTAGAGAAGTTTTAGGTAATTAAGGGGTGGAGAATGTTGAAAAAAATAGCTATTTGGTTGGCGGTCGCACTTCTTTTCATGACGGGCTGTTCACCGAATATAAACGATGATGAAGTAGTGAAGAAAGAAGACGAGACAGTTGATCAGGAACCTTCAATTGTTCCGAGCTATCAGCTTTCAGATGAAACATATAAAATGATATTACCATTTAAACCCAGTGCTGCTCGAGGCGTTATCGCCAGTCAATTGGGTAATCGGCTGGATATCGATGAGATGGAGGAAGGGCTAAGGCGTCATTCCAAGAAGTTTTATGACCCAAACTCCTACTATTTCCAGGCTGGACAGCAGTTATCGTCAGACACCGTACTTCATTGGCTCGGACGGGATCTAACCGAAAAGCAATTGGATCAGGAAGTGGAGGAAGAAATAGATGATACCAAGGCGAAAGAGGACGAAGCCGAAATCGCTGAAATCAGAAATGAAATTAAAGCGTATGCGAGCCTTGCTTTAAATCCAGAACTTCCAGGTGCAGCAGGGAAGGATGGTGCACCAAAGAGCTCTTATCGTGAAAATCCAAGATATCTATCGCATATTTTGGAACAAAACTTCCTGAAAAAGAATAAAGATAATAGTGTGGAATTGGTGGGCATGTCTATCGGTCTAGCGATGAAGTCGGTTTATCAATTTCAACCTATTAAATACGGGCCATACTTCTATGAAGATATTTCTAAAGCGACAATGCTGAAACAAGGAAAACAGATGGCACAAACAATTCTTGAGCGCATTAGAAAAATGGACGGACTACAGGATATTCCAATTATGTTCGCGTTATATCGCGAAGAAGAACAGGGGTCGCTAGTACCAGGGAACTTTGTTGCTAAAGTTGGTGTTAAAGGAAGTGACATGTCCATTGGGAAGTGGGATGCACTAAAAGAAGATTATGTTTTATTTCCATCAGACGAAGCAGAAGAGAAATACTATGATGATTCACAAATGGTTTCCAATTTCGCTAACGAGATATCTCAATTTTTCCCGAATTATATCGGTGTAATTGGTAAAGGCTTCTATATAAACGAAGAATTGAAAAAGTTAACATTGACTATTCCAATTGAGTTTTACGGCAAGGGCGAAGTGATCGGGTTTACCCAGTATGCTTACGGACTTATAAAGGAATTGTTACCTGATTACTTTGATGTCGAGATCAAAGTTACTTCAAGTGAAAAATTGGAGAGTTACATTTATCGAAATGCAGGGGACGAGAACCCTACTGTGCATATTCTTGATTAAAATATCTATTGGCTTAGCGCTTTTAATAATGGCGCTAAGCCTTTTTATTAGAAATAACTCAACTTTCGCACGTAGATAATCATGATGAATGCAATAATCTTAGTTACTTTGTCGTAGTTGATGTAGACTGCGACGTAATTTTTAATTTTAGGTTTATTATTTCCTTGCTGCCGTCCAGGATCGCTACGGGCGGATGCGCACCTTAGGGCACGTGCTTCAGTCTCCTTGCCCCGACAAGGGGTATGCCAACGTTGTCCGCAAAGGACGATTTTAGTTGGCCATCCTCTTAAAAATGCTCTTCTGCAGAGCCTTCAGACTCGTGCTGTTCCCGCAGGATAAGGAAGGCTACCCTGAAAAGGCATCGCACGAAGAAAAAGTGTTTTTCTTTTTCGAGGAGTCACCGCCCTCCGCTCACCAGGACTGGTAATGCTGTTTATGTCTTTGTTCTTAATAAAACCAATGCATATTGAAATAGAGGTCCTATCAGGTGTGGAGTTAATAAATCCATGACTGCCAGCAGCGGAAATCTCGTTGCTGTTACGTAGCAGTTTAGAGATTTTGTATCAGTCACAACAACATATTGCGGGGTTATTCAACTATTTATTGGTGCGCATTTGACGAAACTAGAATAATAAATATATTGCAATTATATCTTTTTGAAAATAAAGAAGAGACAATCATTGAACTGTGAATTTAATTCAGTTAAACTGATGGATGGAGATGCTCCATCCAGTAAGAAATGTAAACGGAAACAAGGAGTAATTTATTTAATATTTAAGGAGGTTTTTTCATGGTAGTACCGTACAAACACGAACCTTTTACAGATTTCACAGTAGAAGAAAATCAGAAGGTTATGTTAGAAGCGATCAAAAAGGTAGAAGCAGATCTTGGTGGAGAATATCCGCTAATTATAGGTGGAGAACGTATCACAACAGATGACAAAATTACTTCTGTTAACCCTTCTAAAAAAGATGAAGTAGTTGGCTATGTATCGAAAGCTAATAAAGAATTAGCTGAGAAAGCAATGAGAGTTGCTGACAGCAAATTTGAATCTTGGAGAAAATCTGAACCTAAAATGCGCGCTGACATTCTATTCCGTGCAGCGGCAATTATTCGCCGTCGTAAATTTGAATTTACCGCACATCTTGTGAAAGAAGGCGGAAAACCATGGAAAGAAGCGGATGCAGATACTGCAGAAGCTATTGACTTCCTAGAGTATTATGGACGTCAAATGCTAGAACTTAAAGAAGGCGTGAAAATTAATAGTCGCCCGATTGAATATAACCAATATAATTATATTCCATTAGGTGTTGGTGTTGTAATTTCACCATGGAACTTCCTGTTCGCTATTATGGCAGGAACAACAGCAGCAGCAATGGTTTCAGGAAACACAGTATTATTAAAACCAGCAAGCTCAACTCCTGTAATTGCATATAAATTTATGGAAGTACTAGAAGAAGCTGGATTACCAGACGGAGTAATTAATTTCATCCCTGGCCCTGGAAGCGAAGTTGGAGATTATTTAGTTGATCATCCACGCACACGCTTTATCAGCTTTACTGGTTCAAGAGATGTTGGTACACGCATTTTTGAACGTGCTGCAAAAGTACAAGAAGGTCAAAAATGGCTGAAACGTACAATCATTGAAATGGGCGGTAAAGATACGATTGTCGTTGACGATGATGCAGACTTAGAACTTGCTGCACAGTCAATTGTACAATCAGCATTCGGATTCTCAGGTCAGAAATGTTCAGCATGTTCACGCGCGATCATTCACGAAAAAGTATATGATCAAGTGTCAGAACGTGTAGCTGAACTAACAAAAGAATTAAGTGCCGGAGATCCATCCGACAACTCGCACTTCATGGGACCAGTTATTGATCAAGGCGCATATGACAAGATTATGAGCTATATCGAAATTGGAAAAGATGAAGGAAAATTATTAGTTGGCGGAAACGGAGACGACAGTAAAGGTTGGTTTGTTAATCCGACAGTATTCGCTGACGTTGACCCTGAATCCCGTATAATGCAAGAAGAAATTTTTGGTCCAGTTGTGGGACTATCAAAAGCTAAAGACTTTGATGAATTAATCAAATATGCAAACAACACCGATTACGGCTTAACTGGTGCAGTTATTACAAATAACCGTGAACACCAGGAGCAAGCACGTCAAGACTTCCACGTTGGTAACCTATACTTCAACCGTGGTTGTACTGCAGCAATTGTTGGATACCAGCCGTTTGGCGGATTCAACATGTCAGGAACAGATTCAAAAGCAGGTGGACCGGATTACCTAATTCACCACATGCAAGGTAAAACAACTTCAGAAATGTATTAAGACGAAAGTCCTAATAGGTTAAATAGACCTCTTTTTGCAGATTATGTTGCAAAAAGAGGTTTTTTGACGTAGATTTAGGAAAGTGGGAAAGTTTTTAGGGGGTTAAATAGTGTTTTTACCCCTCAACTTTCCCAATATGAATTATCTGAAATTGTGGTATTATATAAATATACCAATTATACAAGGTAATTCATCCGAATATATCAAGAAGGTGGGTATATAGATGGAGACTGGACCCTTTATTAAATTACAGCGAATCAAGCAAGGGATGACACAAGAAGAGTTAGCAGAGGGAATTGTTTCCATGTCATACTTGTCCAAGATTGAAAACCAAAAGACAGATCCTAGTCAAGAAGTTATTAGTCTTTTGTGTACAAGGCTTGGTGTACAGCGAGATGACGATAAAGAAATTACCATAAAAGAAAAGTGTCAGGAATGGTATGATCTGTTGTTTGTTACTAACGACAGAAAGGTAATAGTTGAAAAGTATCAAGAGTTGGAGAATCTTTTAAACCATATTCACTCAGACAATCTAATACTTTTCGAGATTCATAGAATACGTTATTACTTAGTACTTCAGGAAATTGATAAAGCTTTAGAACAAATAAATAGAATGAATGAAGTTTCCACTAGTTTTGATACTTTACATCAATTTTATTGGTATAAATTTAAAGGTAATTACAACTCTACGATTAGAGAATATAATCAAGCAATGAGAATGTATAAGTTAGCAGAGGAAAAACTTAATCAAATAAAAATAGCTGAAGAGTATGAAGCTGATTTACAGTATACGATTTCAATAACACACAGTAAACTAAGGAACACATTGGAGTCTATAGAATATGCGAATAAAGCAATTGATACTTTTCAAATGCAATACAACTTCATTCGCTGTGCACAATGTCATATTGTTTTAGGAATATCGTATAGACGAATTGGTATGTATGAGAAGGCTATTAAAAATCAAAACTTAGCTAAACATCTTGGGGAAATAAATCAGAATAAGCAAATCGTTCAATTAGCAAATCAAAACTTAGGATATTTGTACACTGCTAAGGGTGAAACTAAGGAGGCTATTTATTATTATAATCAAGTAATCGATGACGATATAGTAAATGCCGGTGAAAAGCTTGCTGCTATTACATCTCTAATCAGGGAATACTACAAGATTTTTAATATAGATAAAACTAAAGAGATGATTAAAGCTGGACAAGAAATTTTAGAACTTAACAAAAAAGATGATTCGTATAAGTTATTTCGTTTAATAATTCTTACCTATCAATACGCGGTCAGTCATGAATTTGAGTTATTCGAAAGTACGATTATCAATGAATTTATTCCTTACTTAAAGAAGAATAAAGATTATGCGAATGTAGTTGTTTACGCAAGCATGCTAGCAGCTCATTATGAGAAATTATCTAAATATAAAGATTCAGTAAAGTATTACAAGGTTGCAAGTTTAGCCTATGAAGAATTAATTAACCTTTAAAGGAGGGATGAATATGAAAAAGTTAATAGCATCGATTGCGCTTGGAACATTATTAGTTGGAGGATTCTTTTTCTCACAAGATAATGCTTCAGTAGATACCGCAATGGAAGTGGAACCAGACATTCTTTCAATATCTAATTCAACTTTCTAACCAAAGGTTGAGTTAGCAAGCAAATTTGTAAAACCCTATTACTATATGATGACTTGCCTGAACGGTGTGGAAGCTGTTCGGGACTTTTTTTGTTGTTTTTGAAAAATCCTTGATTAGTTGCTTATACAACGGCAACTCTGCTATTATCTATAGTATTGTAAGAGTTTTTTTAATGGAGGTGCTTTAATTGGCAGATATTACGAAAGATGATGTAAAGCATGTTGCGCACTTGGCAAGACTTGCTATTACGGAAGAAGAAGCAGAAAAATTCACGAAGCAGTTAAGTAAAATTATTGGTTATGCGGAGAGTCTAAATGAACTGGATACAGATCACATTGAGCCGACCACGCATGTACTGGATTATAAAAATGTATTGCGTAAAGATGAGTCCAGACAATGGATTACGCAGGATGAAGCGCTGAAAAATGCACCAGATAAAAAAGACGGGCATTTTCGTGTGCCATCTGTTATGGAATAGGAGGGAAATGCATGTCACTGTTTGATTACACAATTAAGGAACTAGAACAGAAACTACATAATAAAGAAATTACGGTTACCGATCTAGTGAACGAATCCTATCACCAAATTGAAGCGGTAGATGGGGAAGTACAGGCTTTCCTTACGCTGGATAAAGAGAAAGCGCTTGAGAAAGCAAAACAGCTTGATGCTGCTACTCCAGATCCTGCCGAACTATTATTTGGTATGCCTGTTGGGGTAAAGGATAATATTGTTACGAAAAACCTTCGTACAACGTGTGCCAGTCAATTTTTGGACAACTTTGTTGATCCATTATATGATGCGACAGTGGTTGAAAAGCTAAACGGTGCAAAAGCAGTGAATATTGGTAAGTTAAACATGGATGAGTTTGCGATGGGATCATCCAACGAGAACTCAAGTTATGCAGCGACTCGCAACCCGTGGAATACGGATTATGTGCCAGGCGGATCGAGTGGTGGTTCTGCTGCTGCGGTCGCGGCAGGAGAGGTGTTATTTTCGCTTGGATCTGATACTGGTGGTTCCATTCGTCAACCTGCAGCGTTCTGTGGAGTTGTTGGATTGAAGCCAACGTACGGTCGTGTTTCCCGGTTTGGTCTTGTAGCTTTCGCATCTTCGCTTGACCAGATTGGACCATTAACCCGGACTGTGGAAGACAGTGCACGTGTACTGGAAGTAATTGCTGGTCGGGACAAAATGGACTCTACTAGTGCAGATGTCGATGTTCCGAAGTTTACGGAGGCATTAACAGGCGATGTAAAAGGACTCAAAATTGCAGTACCGAAAGAATACCTTGCAGAAGGTGTTTCAAACGAGGTTAAAGATTCTGTCCTTGAAGCATTAAAGGTGTATGAATCTTTAGGTGCAGAGTGGGAAGAGGTTTCCCTTCCGCATACGAAATATGCAGTTGCAGCATACTATCTGCTTGCATCATCAGAAGCGTCTGCAAACCTTGCACGCTTTGATGGAGTACGTTACGGTGTTCGCTCTGACAAGGCAACAAATATGCTGGATATGTTTAAAATGTCCCGCAGCGAAGGCTTTGGCGATGAAGTGAAACGCCGAATTATGCTTGGAACATATGCATTGTCTTCAGGATATTATGATGCTTACTATAAAAAAGCACAAAAGGTACGTAAGCTGATTAACAATGATTTCGCAAGTGTATTTGAACAATACGATGTTGTTATTGGACCAACTACGCCGACACCTGCATTTAAAGTAGGCGAAAAAACAGATGATCCATTAACGATGTATACAAATGATATTTTAACTATTCCAGTTAATCTGGCAGGTATTCCAGGTATCTCGGTTCCGTGTGGATTTTCTGAAAAAGGATTACCACTTGGTCTGCAGATCATTGGAAAACATTTTGATGAAGAAACTATTTTCCGTGCAGCACATGCATATGAACAGGCAACAGATTTTCATACGAAACGACCTCAACTTGGAGGTGCAAACTAATGAATTTTGAAACAGTAATTGGACTTGAAGTTCACGTTGAATTAAAAACAGAATCAAAAATCTTTAGCCCAAGCCCTAATAAGTTTGGTGCGGAGCCTAATACAAATATCAACCCAATCGATTTAGGATATCCTGGGGTCTTACCAGTATTGAACGAAGAAGCAGTCAATTTTGCTATGAAAGCGGCAATGGCATTAAATTGTGAAATCGCTACAGATACAAAATTTGATCGTAAAAACTATTTTTATCCGGATAATCCGAAAGCCTATCAGATATCTCAATTTGATAAACCAATTGGTGAAAACGGATGGATTGAAATTGAAGTGAATGGCAGGAAAAAGCGGATTGGAATTACACGTCTGCACCTGGAAGAGGATGCTGGAAAGCTGACTCATGGTGATGATGGGTATTCGCTAGTCGACTTTAACCGTCAAGGAACACCGCTTATTGAAATTGTATCAGAACCTGATATGAGCTCTCCGGAAGAAGCATACGCTTATCTGGAAAAGTTAAAGAACATTATTCAATATACAGGCGTGTCTGACTGTAAAATGGAAGAGGGGTCATTACGTTGTGATGCTAACCTTTCTATTCGCCCAATCGGTCAGGAACAATTTGGTGTGAAATCGGAGTTGAAAAACCTGAACTCCTTTAATTTTGTTCAAAAAGGACTGGAGTTTGAAGAAGTGAGACAGGAGAAGGTCTTACTTGCTGGGGGAGAAATCCTGCAGGAAACACGTCGCTATGATGAAAAAACAAAAGAAACCATTCTAATGCGTGTAAAAGAAGGGTCAGACGATTACCGTTACTTCCCTGAACCGGACTTAGTAAACATGTACATTGACGACGAATGGAAGGAACGTATTCGGAAACAGATTCCAGAGCTTCCAGACGCTCGAAAAGAACGATTTATGAACGAGCTTGACTTACCGGAATACGATGCTGCAATTATTACAAACTCAAAGGAAATGGCAGACTTTCTGGAAGCGACAATTGAACATGGTGCTGATACGAAACAAGCGTCAAACTGGTTAATGGGCGCAGTGTTTGAACACATGAATAAGCATCAGAAAGAATTGCGTGATTTAGCATTAACCCCAGAGGGTCTAGGGAAAATGATTCGATTGATTGAGGATGGAACAATTTCATCCAAAATCGCTAAGAAAGTCTTCGCTGATCTTGTTGAAAAAGGTGGAGACCCGGAACAGATTGTTAAGGATAAAGGACTTGTTCAAATCTCTGATGAAGGTCAACTTCGCGGAGTGGTTGCAAAGGTACTTGATAACAATGAGCAGTCCATTGTCGATTACAAGAATGGTAAAGATAAAGCCTTAAAGTTTTTAGTCGGACAGGTTATGAAAGAAACCAAAGGGCAAGCAAACCCGCCAATGGTTAATAAGATTTTGTCAGACGAACTGAATAAACGTTAATTTACATGAACTAGGCTGTTCTGATACGATTCAGAGCAGTCTTTTTAATTGTTACTTAAAAAAATGAAACTTTAACCTTTTCAAACGTGTTGAAAAGGACTATGATAAGATTTGTATGCGTAACATGTCTAAACATGAAAGTGTAATTGTAAAGGAGGGGACGTCTTGAAGCGGGCCCGAATTATTTATAATCCAACATCCGGCCGAGAGGCAATTAAACGAGAATTACCAACGGTCCTAGAGCGGTTGGAAATAGCAGGATATGAAGCTTCTGCACATGCCACAACATGTGAAGGAGATGCGATAGAAGCTGCCAAAATTGCGGTAGAACGTCGGTATGATTTAGTTATAGCTGCAGGTGGAGATGGTACAATAAACGAAGTAATTAATGGTCTGGCTGAACAGGAGTATCGTCCTAAGTTAGGAATTATTCCAGTTGGTACAACCAATGACTTCGCGCGTGCGCTATGTATTCCTCGAGATATAAAAAAAGCATTGGATGTCATTTTGGAAGGACAATCCATGCAGCTCGATATTGGTCGCGTTAATGATCGATACTTCATGAACATAGCCGGTGGTGGTAAACTTACCGAGTTAACCTATGAAGTACCAAGTAAACTAAAAACGATGCTGGGACAACTAGCATATTATATGAAGGGCATTGAAATGCTTCCTTCACTAAAACCAACCAGAGTAAAAATTGAATATGATGGACAAGTATTTGATGACAAAATTATGTTGTTCCTTGTTTCAAATACAAACTCTGTAGGTGGCTTTGAAAAGCTGGCTCCAGATGCAAAGTTTGATGATGGTTATTTTGATTTAATAATTCTGAAGAAAATTAATCTGGCTGATTTCATTCGAATCGCAAGCTTAGCGTTAAGAGGCGCACATTTGGATGATAAAAATGTGATTTACACACAGGCGAAGAATATAAAAGTAACACCAGAAGATAAAATGCAATTAAATATTGACGGAGAATTTGGCGGCTTATTACCAGGCGAATTTACCAACCTGACTAAACACATCGATTTCTTTGTAACAGATAAATTCATGGAAAAACAAGATTGCTAAGTGCAGCAGTCTTTTTTTCATACTGGTAATAAAGAAATTGAATTTTCGGAGACCAGTATAAGTGCAACTAAGGCTTTCGCCATAAAAGCTTGGCGATAAGCCAAGTTTTCTATTGTAAATATGTAACTATGGTAAAATGGAACATACTATGGAAGCACGTAAAGGAAGGTACTTATGCCAAAACAACAAGCACCAGTAGAAAAGAATGAAACCATCCATCTAACATTTGAAGACCTTACACATGAAGGGAGTGGTGTGGGTAAAATTAATGGTTATCCATTGTTTGTCCCGAATGCGCTGCCGGGAGAAGAGGCGACGGTTAAAGTCGTTAAAGCCAATAAAAACTTTGGATTTGGAAAGTTACTTGAATTAAATAAAGTGAGCCCGGAGCGGATTGACCCTGTATGTCATGAGCATTGTAACGGATGCGGACTACAGCACATGAGCTATAGTCTGCAGCTTGAAATGAAAATGAATCAAGTGAAGAACGCCATGAAAAAAGTTGCGCATCTTGAACATGTTCCAGTGCATCCAATCATCGGAATGGATGAGCCAATGCATTATCGAAACAAAGTGCAGCTACCAGTGGGTGAAAAAGAAAATGGTGAACTGATAACAGGTTTTTATCAGAAACGCAGCCACCATATTATTGAAAATACTGAGACGTGTGTAACACACAATGAAGTAATCAATGAGGTTGTTAAAACAGTTAGAACCGCTGCCAGCCGACTTGGAATTAGCGCCTATAATGAGAAGGCACATAAAGGTGTGTTGCGCCACATTATGGTGCGAACCGGTGAAGAAACGAAGGATATCATGGTTGTGATCGTTACACGGACAGATAAGCTGCCGCAAAAGGACGAGCTGGTTAAGGAATTAACTGAAACCTATCCAAACATAAAATCCATTATGCATAACGTCAATAACAAGCGGACCAATGTTATTTTAGGTAACAAGACTAATCTGCTTTGGGGCGATGAATATATTCACGATAAAATTGGTGATATAACATTCGCTATCTCAGCGAAGTCATTTTATCAAGTAAATCCTGTGCAGACTAAAGTGCTTTATGAAAAGGCATTGGAATATGCGAAAATCGGAAGTGATGATGTTGTTATCGACGCGTATTGCGGTATCGGGACCATCTCCTTATTTTTAGCGCAACAAGCTAAGAAGGTGTATGGCGTAGAGATTGTTCCTGAAGCAATAAGCGACGCAAAGAAAAATGCAAAACTAAACGGGATTACAAACGCAGAGTTTGTTGTAGGTGAAGCGGAGAAGGTTATGCCATGGTGGACTGCACAAGGACTGAAGCCAGATGTAATTGTGGTAGACCCACCACGCAAAGGCTGCGACGAAGAGCTTCTTAAAGCAATGATTGAAATGCAGCCGAAGCGGATTGTCTATGTATCATGTAACCCATCCACACTAGCAAGGGATCTTAGAATCCTGGAAGACGGCGGATACGGAACGAAAGAAGTCCAGCCGGTGGATATGTTTCCACAGACAAGCCACGTGGAGTGCTGTGCGTTGATAGAAAAGGTAAAAGATTAAGCAGTTGGGTCCGAGAATCGATAATAGATTCTCGGAGTTCCATCTGCTTTAATTTCAATTTTTTGAATGAACTTATGCAAAATTTCAGGGCTGAGTTTTTTAAATGCTGCCAGTTCAACTAATTCTTTTTTTAATTTGTGAATCTCTTTTTGACTGTACTTTGATTTCATCTTAGTATATAGATTTTCTTTTTGAAGAATTAAGCTTTTTATCTCTTCGTTATTTGTGTCTATAACTTGGTGATATTCTTCCTTAGTTATAATACCATCACTCATATGGTTTATTAATTTTGTTTTTCTAGCCTTAATTTTTTCAATTTTAGTATCCAGTGTATTTATTTGCTGTTCATGTCGATGTCTTATATCTTCGGCTCTTTTTTTGATAGTTGAATCATATTCCGAAATGTTTAATGTATGTGATAGATTATACAAATCATTAAGTAGCGATTGATAAAGTTCGTTTTCCTTAACATGATGATCAGTACAAGCTTTTATCCCGTGTTTGTTGTAAGAACCACATATATAGCCTTTACGGTTTTTTTTGAAATGCATCCCTTTACCGCAATCTGCACAGAATGCTGTATTGGTAAATAAATGTACTTCCGCTTGTGGTCTAATCCTTTTGCGAGATTCCATGAGTGCTCCTACAGCTTTGAAATCATCTGCAGAAATAATGGGTTCATGAGAGCTCTCAGCAATTATTTGTTTATCAAAAGTAATAGAAATTCTGGCCTTACTAGTTACGTTTCTGGTAGTTTCTCTACCTTGTACTAAGACGCCGGTATAATGAGGGTTTGACAAAATACAACGAATTGAAGAGCCTTGCCATTTATCTCCAGCATTTTTCTTGCCGGCTATTTGTGCTGGTGTTGGATATCCTTCTTCGTAAAGTTCCCTTGCAATCCTATCAAATCCTTTACCAGATAAGTATGCCGAGTATATTCTTTTTACAATAAGCGGTGTTTCATCGGTATTCTTAATTAATTTTTGATTTTTAATATGATATCCATAAGGAGCAATTGAACCTAAGAAGACTCCTTTAGTTGCACGGCTTCTAAAAGATGCTTTTACTCTTTCACTTGTACGTTGAGATTCTTGTTCATATATCCATGCATATAAACCGAACATACTATTGTCACCTGATAGAGTATTAATAGCACCATCTAGCGTTATAATGTCAATGTTATTCTTGAATGCCATATCTCTTATTTGATAAGACAGTCCACCATTACGTGCCAACCTCGATAATTCTTTGGCTATGATTATATCAAATTTTCTATTGCTGGCATCATCAATAAGTTCTTGTAATTTCTCACGTTTATCTGTTGTACCACTTTCTACATCAACATAGAAATCGTGGACATCCCACCCCTTTTCACTAATAAAATTAAGGAAAAGATCCTGTTGATTCTTTAATGATGCCTTTTGTTCTTCTTTATCTGTAGACACTCTAATATAAGCTGCACATCTCATTTATTTCAGTCCTTCCTTGGTTCATGAGATGTAGCAGTGTTCACCTTACTAGAATAATAATCCGAAATAAGGGCTGAGTCAATTTGATTATCTATTATAGATTGTAAAAGTTGCTGGATCGAGATTTTATCAGTACTGAAGATTCTTTCTAACTTCATTAGGAGTTCCTCCTATCCTCTATATCATTTTTAAATCTTAAGCTGGGCTAGGTTAAAAAAATATTAGGCTATTTAGATAATTTATTTCATATCTTCCTTTCTTTCTCATAAAAAAACCCCTGAATGAACATACGAATCTCTTCGTATATTTATTCAGGGGCTTTCCCTTTAGGTATTTATTTTTAAAAGACGAGAATATTTATAATATAATCATAAGCTAAAAAAAAGAATAAAGTCAATATTTTTTTGTAAATAATTTATGGATTGTTAATTGATCTAGCGATAATAGGGATTAAGGTGAGACAAGTGCTATAAGGTAGCACATAACACTTGTCGTCTAACTATATAGTTATGTATTAACTCCAGCTATAATAAAGATTATACCCATTCCTTACCTCAAACTTCAATATCTAAAATAACTATAAATTGAATAGTATTTTCATAGGAATTCTTCTTTTTAGGTGAACAAACTAAAATATGTTGACAGCTATAAATTATCATTGTAATATGTTTAACAACAACAAAACAATTTTAGCTTTGAAGAAATTAAAATATGTTGACAGGTTTGAATTATCATTGTAATGTGTTTATCAACAACACAAAATTACATCCTTTTTTTTTCTGAAGAAAGCAAACTAAATATTAAACGGGACCCCCCGAATGGATTTAGAGTAAATCAACTCTATCTGTTTCGGGGGTCTTTTTTTTGGGGGGAAATTATGAAAGAAAAGTCATATTACTTAGGAGAAAACGGTAAAGGGGTTAAGCTGAAAGAATTTGAATTAGAAATGTTAAAGTTTTTATTTCAACAAAAACTTTTAACATCAAAACAATTGTATACGTATTTTAACTACTTTTCAGATTTATCCTATAACACATTTAGAAATAAAATATGGAGATGGAGCAAATACAAAGTTATTAAAATGAAAAATATTACTCTTAAAAAAAGATGGGGAAATGAAGCCAATATAATTACAATTGGTACTAATGGTATAAAGATCCTTATTAGTGAGGGGTATTTACCGGAAAGTTTTAGTACAACAAGTGTTAAAAGTAACTTCTCAATATATAATTATGACCATTATTTTGGTACTCAACAAACGGTATTAAATACAATACTTCGATTAAAGACATATGGAGTAGATATTGATTCAATTAGACCATCAGATTTCCCGCTGGAGATGCATGAAAATAGTCAATATATTGTACCAGATTGGATTTTAAGAAGTGAAAACAAATTGCTCCTTATTGAAACTGACATGGGTAATGAACCTTTAGGTACATTAGTGGATAAAGTAAAAAGGTATGTTGAGATTAAGAAAAATTATCCTGACTACGAGTTTATTGTCCTATTCGTACTCATAGATGATTCATTAAATACGCAAAAAATTTATAAAAACAATGGTGAAAAGAGATTGGCAAATATGAAAAAAGTATTTTTAAACTTAAATTTAATACATGACTTAAATTTTTCACTAAATGTATCTCATTTGAAGCAATCTGCGAAGATCGCTGAAAACTTATTACTTGATTCAAAAGTAAGCTCTAGACAATTAATGATTGCTCAAAAGTCACTTGAAGAACTAAATCAGCAATTTGATTATACGTTTACAGAGCTAAATGACGAACAAGTTTATTTACACGATACACCTGAATTTTTATATGCTGATAGAGCATTCAGGTTATCAAATTTAGCACAAACATATTCTACGAATGTTTTATTTGTTGTTGTAACAGAAGGAAATATTCAACAGTTGGATCGATTATATTACCTCAATTTAGCAATTCAAAAAGGTTTGTTCAGAGAGAAAGTTGATAAAATAATTGCAATTTATCAAAAGAAAGATGACTGGATGAATGATAACTTTGGCCAGGGGATGCAGCATGTATTAGTGGCCGATACGGAGACGTGGTTACAGAACTTAAAAAGTGAACCTGATTTCTACAAAGTCATAGGTCCAAATAAATTAAAACATACAGTTTTTGAAGATTAATATAACAAAAGGAGCGGTAGAAATGCAAAAAGTATTTTTAGCATCACTAGAAGCAAGAGAATTAAATAAGATAAAACAGGTATTAAATGAATTTGAAGTAAATATTAAAAGTATGGTTAATGCCAACCTGCTTAATTCTGTTATAAATGAACCTCAATCAATTATAATTTCTGATCTAAAGCATTCAGAAATTATCGAGACGATAAATATACAAGAAAATAGTCAATATATGTTCTATGTAGACCGTGATGTTTTAAAGGAAACAAAAATAAGGGATAACATTTATGCTTTTGCTAACTACGAACAGTTAAAGATTTGGTTGAACATATTCTTAAATGCAGGTGAACCGGCCCTAAGTGGAATACAAGAATATAAAAAAGGTAACGGTATAGATTCAAATGTTACAAAGAATGTGAAAGATTCCCCAAGGAAAAACGATAACAATGAGAGAGTGGAAAAGAAAAGTAAGTGTAAATTTATAGCTGCTGATTATGAATGGCAAAAAAAAGAAGATCCTAGTGAAAAATACAATGAAAGATTGGCTTTAATTAGAAGAAGGGTTTTAAGCCAAGGAGGTTGGGATCACAACCGAACTATTGCAGTATGGTCTCCATTTGACCGAATTGGAGTAACTACGTTTGTCATGAATTTTGCTATCTATTTAGGGAAAATGAAAGTTTCCACTGCAGTACTTGAAGGTGTTTCAACAACAATTAGGATGAAGACTATTTTAAAACATTGGAAAGCAGTTCCTACTAATTGGAACTCTTTCATAAACACGGTATATGACGAATCCATTTCTCCGGAACAAGCAAAACTGAATTATAAAGGGGTACAATGGCTTCCTTACGACTATCCAGATATAAAAAAGTATCACTTTGATTATGAAGTTCCTGAATATATAATTACTAACTTAGTAAATGCTGCAAAGTATTATGATTATCTATTCATAGATTTGGCTAACGGAAGAATTAATAGTCCCAATATAGTAAAGCTGAATAACGCGGATGACTTGTGGGTTATTGTAGATGGCGATGAGTTTGGATTGAAAAGATGGAGAAAGTATATATCCGACTTATCTAAGAAATATAATCTCAATGTAAAAATAATCTTTGTAAAAGATTATCCTTTTATAAACCATAAAAATATTGTTGAATTATTAGGTTTTGATGAAATTGCTAGAATTCCAGATTTAACAGAACCATTATACAAGAATATGCTCAAAGACAAACCATTTATTGAAACGCAAGAAGGAATGCAACATCTAAATAAATCATTTAATGAAATAAGTGAGTATATCCTTGGTCGCAAGGTTAAGAACAATAAAAACTTACTTCTTTCTAATTTATATAATTGGTTTGAATAAATTTAATAATCATAAGGGGGGGTTAGCTTGCACGCATTAAATGAAAAGATTGAGCTTCGTCATGACACAATTATTGATATAGCGGAAGGACATTACATAAATGATGTAAACAAAAAAAATGAAGCATTTGTAAGTAATAAAAAAATGAAATATAGTGATTTGGTAAATAAGTTGAAACAACCCAAAATCGGCTTAAAAGGCAGCAATTTATCATTTATCGGTGGAAAAATGGAGCCAATATGTACAGATGAAGATAACCATATTTTAAGAGTGAAAGAAAATTTGATTCATCGTTCTTTGATAACAATCGATATTGATGATGTACCTTTTGGTGTGGATGTATGGGGCAGAATCAAGCAGTACACTAATTTCGGTATAGTAATGTATTCAACACATCGGAGTACGTCCTCTAAACCGCGTTATCGCTTAGTTGTGCCATTGAAAACGATAGTTAAGCCAATTGAATTTGAAGCTATAACGAGATTTATTGTTGAGTTAATAGATCTAGAAATAGATGAAAGAAGTTATAGTATTACCCAGGTAATGCACTATCCAACATGCGAGAAACTAGCAAACTATGAGTTTTATTATAGAGATGAACCGTTATTCAATCCGAGAAATATACCAGGGGATAAGATAAAAGAATACAAGGAAATGTCAAAATACAAGAAAACGAGTGGCGAGTTTAAAAAAAGAGATCCACGAACAAAAGAAAACTGGATTGGCGCCTGGTGTAACGTGTACTCCATTACGGACGTACTGGATACGTTTTTGTCACATGTTTATGAACGTGTTAAAGGTGACAGATATACCTATTTGGATGGTAGTACAGAAGGCGGTTTAGTTATATATGATGATAATTGTCATGCATATAGTAATCACAGCACAGACCCTATAAGCAGTTTAGTTGTAAATAGCTTTGATTTATACAGACTACACAGATTTGGTCATTTAGATAGAGACGAGAAAAAAATGAATGACAAGCCCTCATACAGATCCATGATTGAGCATTGCAAACAGGATGTAGAAGTTATGGCCTATTATGAAGAAAAAATCCAGTATAAAATGCTAGAAGGCTTACAGAAGGATTTAGAATCAAGTGTGCCCAAACCGTTTCTTGTAGGAACTGGTGACACACTGCTTGAGAGAAAAGAAGATAAAAAAGGGAATGTAACAACCAAACTTGTATCACGTAAAGTACCATATGTTACAAAAGAATTTCGAAATTTGGAACGTCCACAGGTTCTGTTTGAAGTTATCTGGAAGGAACGAAACAGAATGGTTAAAGAAGTCGTTCCTGCTTCAACATTGGCAGTTAAGAAAGAATTGTTAGAACTAAGCAATAAGGGTTTTTCAGTTAATGATAACAATACCAAGGATCTTATCAATTACTTTGACCAATACCTACTACTAAATAATATTGAACATCACTATGCAGTGGAGAGATTAGGGCAGATAAACGATAAATTTATTCATCCAGTGATAACAGGGGATGTCGAGATTATAACGTTGGATCAAGGAGAGAAACAATTACTTGATTCATTTGAAGTAAAAGGCACATCTAACGGATGGATACACGAAGTTTTTGATAGAATTAGTGACCAACCAAAGGCTTTGTTTATGGTGTTGGCTAGTTTTGCCAGCGTGATTATAAAAGATTTAAAAGTACCCCCTTTTATTGTTGATTTAAGCGGTACAACTTCCCAAGGGAAAACTACTACATTAAAAGTGGCTGCGAGTGTTTGGGGTAATGAAAGTCTAATGAGTGAGTGGAATGCAACGCCTATATCTATTGAACGCAAAGCAGCCTATTTAAACAGTTACCCGTTGATTTTAGACGACACTAGAAAATCAAAAGATAGCATACTTCAAAGTATCATTTATCAATTTTCAGGAGGTAGAAGTAAAGGACGAGCTAGTTTGAAAGGTAGTCAAAAAGAATACACCTGGAGCAATATCCTATTAAGCACTGGGGAAGTCTCATTAAACGAATACACAAGTAATGCTAGTGGTGCTGCCGCTCGAGTTATTCCCTTAGTAGATGAACCCTTACGGAAAGACTATGAAAACATCATGCGGTTACACGCAGGATTGGAAAACAATTATGGATCAATTGGCATCGATTTTTTGAAAATGTGGGTTAAATACAAAAAAGAAGCTATTTCTGAATATCAAAGGATTAGGAACCAATATAGTAGTAAAGCTAGGAATAATGAAGTGTTAAACAGATTGGCAGGATATTATGCATCTGTACACTTGGCAGGAAGTATGTTAGAAAAATATCTTTTTGTGGATATTAAGCTAGATGATTTATATACATTATTTGAAGATATAGCACAAGAAAATAAAGCAATAGATAAACCTCTGCAGTTTTTGAAAAACATATTAATAGATTTGGATAGTAAGAGGGAAAACATTTATTATCATCTCAACCCGCAGCAAAGAGGAATTAAAGCAATATACAAAAAAAAGCAAAAGCAACTATATTTAATGCCAGCTTACACATTAGAATTTTTAGGGGTAGAGGAGAAGCAAACTAGGCGGGAATGGACAAAAAGAGGGATGACAATTTCGAGAGATAATAACGGTAGAAAGGTAGACTATAAGCTTGTTAGTCATAGAGGTAAAAAGTTTAATGTTATTCCTTTAAATATGGAATGCGTGTTAGAACTTGGGTTTGACTTTGAAGAGAGAGACAGCGGTTTTTTAGACGAATAACGAAATGGATAAGGGCATAAAAGGCGTTATTAAAGCTCATCTATATTAGATGGGTTTTTTATTTTGCAATTTAATCGTTATATCCAGGGATGCTGTGATTATAAAAGGTCAAAATAATTACGTTGTAAGTATTCACGTAGGTGTTATCCATAAAAAGAAGATGTGTAAATCATTTTAGCAACTTATGGTAGAATTAGGAATATCAAGGGTTGGAGAATCTATTGAATTACTCAGTATATAAGATATGTGTAATTGAAACTTGTTAAGTAGGGGGTGGTGGTAATAGAAGAATTGTTATCAAATCAGTGGACTGTCGGAATTACGGTAGGGGTAATAAGTGGTTTGATTCTATTTCCTGTAACTAAGTTTATTAATACGAAATTAAGTAAAAAAGATTATTATAAAAATGTGAATTTTGCGAACGATGAGGTGAAAAATTATTTAATTAACTCAGTTTCAGAAGGTCATCATCCTCAAGTAAATCTCATTAATACATTGCGGATGTCAATTTCAAGGAAATATAATGTGGAAGAGTCTGATTTACTTTCATTAAATGAAATATTAGAGGATCTTATTAGAATAATTTTTAACACAAATTTCATTTCAATTGATAAAAAAATTAAAAGTTCAGATATTTTGCTGGAAATGATGAAAGATGAGAAACTCGGAATAGAAACAGAAATAGAAAAAGAGAAATCGTACAATATTAGATCCGGATTTGTTGTCACTATGGTATCAACGGTAGGAATACTGATGCTATCTATGGCTGTGTCAATCATATTAAGTAAGGAACCCAGTGCTAATATAGACATTGAACCGAATAAAATGTTCCAATTAACAATGGTGACATTTAGTTCATTTACATTAGTAGTTGCTGTAATTACATTAGTTAGGAGACTACTGTCTTCTAAAAAATTAGAGCAGGAAATAAAATCTCAGATTTATGATTTACGAAAGTAATAAATAAATTAGAAAGAGTTTAAGACGTCTCGCCTTGCTGTCATTTTTATATAAGAAATTAGAACTTATTATTCTTGGCAGACAAATGGCAGAATATAAGCAAAGAATAGAAAATATAAAAAGGCGCCCACTTACCTAGTGAGTGCCTTTTTATTAGAAATTAGACAATGCTTCTTCGTTTAATAAGATACTTAGTATTTTAGTACTTGTATCTTGGTCTATATAAGCTACTGAGTAAATAACTAATAATGCCACAGCTAAACCAAGACAACCAGCTAAAAAGTTTTTAAGTTTGTTAATATCGGACTGCATCAAAACATTCACCTCCTTTTCTACTATATTCGATGTGAATATGTAAAATCCTGTTATTTTTACAGGATAATTGTATTATTTGTCGAAATGGTGAAGTAGGAGGTGAATAAAATGAGTGAAATAACTAATTATATAAATAAACTTGAAGGTAAGGGAAAAAGGCATGTACTGCTAATAATTACTCCAAAAGGAGAGTATCCAAATCAATTTTCTAGAAGAGAGTTCCAAAATCTTGAGAATGCCATACTAGAAAAACCAAAATCATATATCAGTTTATTTGAGGACGATGAAAATGAAATTATGGAATACGCCGCATTTCGTTTATTTTTAAAGCCTGTTATATGTGATAACTATCGACTCCATGACAAAAGCACAATAAAATTAAAAAGATTGAACGAGGAGGAGATTAAAAGCTTTACTATCACAAAGCACTTTTATGAAACTGTTCCTTATGGGAAGAAAAAGGAACAAGAAGCTATAAATGATGGGATTAAAAAAGCTGAACAGTTTAAAAAAGACTTTCCTATAGATAACTATGAGTTTGCTTCAGTTAAGTTAGATAAAAATAGTGATGAAGCCAATATATTTATTGATTTAAATCTCAAGAGTAATAAGAATGATAAAGATATTTATTTTGATTTCATTTATGTACATTAAATAAAATGTACTAACCAAAGACATCTCAAAACGAGGTGTCTTTTTTAATGGAGTTGAACCTATGGATCTCCAGAGAATAAAAGAACTAATCCGAGAAGATAACCTGGTTAAGTTCTATCAATTTATGGGAAAGATGGTATCATAATCCAAGCACTTGAAAGAGATAACTATGAATGCCAGGAATGCAAACGCCAAGGCAAGGTTGGACCAGCGCAGAATGTCCATCACATCAAAGAAGTGAAAGAGTTTCCAGAGTTAGCACTTGTACTTGAGAATACCGAGAGTGTATGTATTAAGTGTCATAACAAAGAGCACAAGCGCTTGGAGAAATACATTCGAAAGAATAAGAAGAAAGTATTTGATGATGAGAGGTGGTGATCTAATGGATCATATTAATAGATTGGCAGAGAAAAGACTAAAGCATTTGGATGACCGTTTTTGGAGAGTGAAAGAGGAATGTGAATCATTTCGTAAAGGTTTAGTTGACACAAGAAAGCTTATTAGAAAGAAATGAATTACGGAAATTCTTAAATAAATCCCCCCCCTCAAAAACTTTTGCTGATTTTTGTGGACCCGTGAAACGAGGAAGGGATGAGTGGCGAAAGGTATCAAAAATCACAAGAAGAATGCAAATTAGATGTATTTATATTACCTTTATAAAGCTAGGAGTAATAAATGATTAAAGGCTAATAGTAATTAAAGTAACAAGAGTAATACAGTTTGAACTATATGTTTTTAACAAAATTTATGTAGTCAGTTTAAAAATACATAGGAATATTATTTTTTAATACGTATTACTTTTATTACCGTTTACGTGTAACCTTGCGACGGAAGAGTTATTACGGTAATCAGCTATATATTAACTTATCATTTGTATTACTTTGTGATTTGTTTGCGCAACTTGTGGAGGCTTGGTTGATGTATTTGTTATCCCGAAGGATTATACAATGTTCTTGGGTTTGTCAAATAAAGTTTCAACCGATAAACTTTATTCGAAATATCGCTTATGCAAAAAATTGTTGTCGTTTGAAATGACAACAGTATTTTTACATAAAAAATCGTCCTATATAGTTAGAAGTAGTTATAGTTCCTGGCAGAAAAGGTTGCTTACAATTTCAGAAATAATATTAACGCCATTTTTTTGGTTTTTGTAGTATCTGACAATCTATTTTTTTAACTTTGATGTAAAATAAAAAAGAGTATAATTTTTGGTAAAGGTGCTGAAACAATGGATTATATTAAATTATTGTATACCAATGACAAAGTTGGCTTTAATGAATATTTGATGAACCATGATATCAACGAAGAGATTAATGGGCAAAGTTTATTATATTGGGCTACCCATATGAATAATTTTATTTCACCCAAAAGCTTGTTAATCAAGGTGCTAATGTAAATAAAAAGGATCACCTAAACCGAACACCCATCTTCATTGCTTGTTATTTGGTTTTTACGATATTACTAAACTTCTATTAGAAAATGGCGCGATTGTAGATGCCTGCTGTTTAGATATTGCGAAAAGGGGTTGGAATGAAAATTCCCAATCAGAGATTATTAAGTTGCTAAAAGCTTCTGGTTATATTGATTAATGTGGATGATTAAAAGTGGTTTAACATTTTTTTTTGATCACTTTGTTTACTTATTTGTTTTTTGAATTTTTCTTTTCGAATTCTTCTTCCATCTTCTTTTGGAATTTATCAACTTGTTCCAGCAGCTCTTTTGAAGAGGTCACCTCTATTTTTCGAGCTTTTCTTTTAGTAGGGAAAGGAATTACTACATTTTCCTTATCTCGTTTAGATAATTTTTTATTGGAATAGGCCATATTAAATCCTCCTAGTTCGTATGGATGTTTGTTATAATAAGTATACGAATATTCTATATCTATAATGTAATTGGGGGTGCAAATAATGCGTATGAAAAAGTTCAATCATCCAGATATCGTTAGAATTACTGAAGGCTCAAGGTCAATATCACTCTCCAAAAAAACAAGTGATAATTATTTAAGAGAGGTTACTAAAGAAAGCAGGGAGCTTCTTAAAAAGCTTGAAGCCTTACCAAAAATTCATCGGGAGTTATAACTTACAACATGAATTATTTATAGTTTCCATTTAGCTTTGGTATTTTCGATAGTTTCTTATGCAATGATTCACTGTCTTGCTGAGTCTTCTTTAAATAATCCTTATTTTCTTTGTCTTTGTATTTAAGTTTTTCTTTGAGCAGCTTTTCCGCAAAATGTATTATTCAATTCTTGAAGTGTTTTGAGGTATTGTTCAAGATGTTTTAAACCTTTTTCGTCACCTGTATGAATAGATTGCAAAGATGTTAATTCACATTCAATCTCTTTCGTGAATTTCTGTACTTTCTTTAATAATTCTTCTATAGACGTGATATGCCCCTTTCTAGTTCGATCAGCCTCATCAATTAGGTGCATTATTTTGTTTTCATAGTACCTAGTTTCGTTGGAATCATGTGCAGCTAACATTTTTTCCATATAATCTTCATACTGTGAGTCTTGTTCTGGAGTGAAACGACTTTGGTTATCTGATTCTAATTCCTTCAATAAAAGATGTATCTCATCACTATAAAATTTAACTTCTGAACGTGAAACAGCTCCTAATATTTTTTGTTGTAAATCGTTAAATTCCGCTTTCTGTTTATCATTCATTATGAGCATTTAAATCCCTCCTTTACCTCACATTTATACAATTGAGATGCTTGATAATACATTTAGAACTTGGGGTTACGCTTTATCTTATTGGGGAGCTTAGGTCTAGTATCACCTCTAATTTCTGCTAATTTTATTTGAAGCTCTTCTCTGTAGGATTGTACCCTTCTGTTTCTTCTATTGTTTATATCTTCTTGAGATAAAAAAGTAATAAATTTATCGGAATCTCTGTTTAAGTAACTTTGAAGTCCTGCATCAAAAATTTTAGTTAAAGCATCATATTCATCAACAAAATAATTTGTTTCCTTAATAAGCTTTCCTATTTGGTTTTGTAATTCATAGTCTAACGAAAATGCCTCGTTTAATTTCATGAAAATACTCCTCTCGTTAAAAGCACAACATAAAGCGCTTATCTGTATTTTTATATAGTAAATCTAATTTAACTTAAGTTCCTTTAATTACCTCAATGCTAGTCAATTAATTCTTTATTATTTGCTTCCCATATCATTCTAACGATATCTTCATTAGAAGCATGATAAGGTTGTATCTCTTTTAATGTATTATTATACTGTTCATTCGTTTGCTCATTAACTAATTCTTCTAGCAATTTATCTTTTCTGTTGAAAAACTGATTTTGAATATATTGAACGTAATCTAAATACAAGCTGGAGTTACCATAACCACTAAAAGCTGAATTCAATTCTTTTATAGGTGAAGGATCTATGAGATGAACAAAATTGGTAAAATCTATTCTAGGAATTTTGTATGAATCATTATATATATTATCAACTATAATTTTCGGCTCAATTTCTTTTATGATTTCTTTATTTATATATTGCTTCTTAAGGTTTATTTTAACTTTTTCGCAAAAAACTTCCCCTTTGTCAAAACCAATTGTATCTAATACTCTCGGTAACAACATATAAATATCTCTTTCATGTGTAATTCCAACTAGGAAGAAATGGTCACCTTTACTAGGTAGACGGTTTAAACGGTTAAAAGCTTCTTCATAGGATATAACATTTCCTTCATTCTTCATGTATTCAATAACCTCATAATTTTTTTCTATACGCTTTCTTTCTTCATATGCAACCGGATCTTTTCGCCGCTCACTTGCATCTATGCACCATCCTATTAATTGGCATAACTTATACAACAAAACAAAAGGGGAGAAGATAAGGTACAATGAAGCTTTTAGCATAAATTTCCCAAAAGGATTTTCAGAAATTGTAAACAAAGTAATATAAATTCCTGCTATGACAAGCCCAATAACTATAATTGCGAAATAAAATGCAAGGATGGCTATCAATATTTTAAATGTAGTTAAACCAGGAGCATCTTTAACTACAAGTCCTAAGTTATCAAATAAAGATACTATCCCTAAAAACTCAAATGTTGGTTGAATGAAATCATCCCACGTGGCAACTGAAAGTATTGCTATAGCAATACCCATTAAGCCCCATAGACCAGTTTGTTTACCTCTTGAGTATTGTAGAGCTGAATCCGCAAAATGTAACAAAGTATTCAAAGTTACCACTTCCTTTTATTTAGATAAAGCGCATGAGTGCTACAATAATAGCTGCTATAGTCACTAGAATAGATAAACCTGCAGCAATGTTATCAAGAAGTTTCCATTGCTTTTCCGATATATAATAAATTCTCACTAATATCACCTCGTTACGAAAAGTTTAACAAAGGCATTTCCCCTTTGCTTTACGCCATGATCCAAAATGTTTCGAATAGGTAGTAGAGAGGGGCAGGGTATGTTCACGGGCATATTCATCCCATTTATTCATACTGCTAAAATGTTCTCTGTTTTTTCTTGCAATTTGTATTAATTCTTCTTTTGTATAGTTATAGCGAAAAGGTTGTCCTGCTAATTCTTTTATTTCTTTCCAGCTTATATACTTTTTTAACGTGAGATAAGTAGGTAAGTTATATTCTTTTGCATGTTCATCCCAGGCTATTTTTGAATATAAGAATTCTTTGTTTGAAATAATAATATCCTTCAGTTGTTGGTGAGAATATTTTGACCTACGATAATTGGCTTTTATACCAATTCTATCTTTTGATAAAGACCATGAACCAAATTGATTTATATATTTAGTAGAGGATGGGAGCGAATGAGCCTGAGAGTAACTATTCCAATATTTTATTGTCGTAAAATAATCAACATTCTCCTCTGCAACTTTCATTAAATCATTTTCGCTATGCACCAATGAATAATTCATTTCTCCAAATTGTTTTTTTACCTCACCCCAACTCCCAAACGCTCTAATTAATGTTGCAGCACTTGGTAAACTATTTCGCTTAGCGTATTCATTCCAATAGCGAACAGTTGTGATATGTGATTGATGTTTGCTCAAAAGTTGTGTTAAATCTTTTTTCACGCCAAGTACACCGTCCTTAATAATTAGTTATTGAAATAGCTTTCTAATTTCTCCGTCTATCAATAATGTGTACCGACCCCATCCATTTTCATCAATAAACCAACACATGTTGGAGCTTAAGGCTTTTGCTTGATGATCGTGCAATGGAACTGGTGAACGATAAGGGATGTCAAACTCAATATCTTTCTTAGGAGTCTGTTTAATGATAAAGAATCTTTTTCTGTATTTGTTTACAATCCAACAACCAAATTTAGTATTTGGAGATACATACCAAAGTGCATCATCTCTTTTTGATTCGCAATCAGGCTGTACTGGGTAATTAATTTTTTTGTTGCTTATGTTGTTACCCAAATAAGATTCTGTGTCGTCATCCTCATTATTAGGTTCATCTAAACTAGTAGATTCAATAAAGTCATGACAAGTATGTACTATTATAGGGTCATCTACGTCTACATTTTTATAAATACCACATTCTTGCGTTGTTTCATCATAAAGTTCGCACCACGTTCTACAAGTGAGTAGTGTTGAGTTATAAGACATATATTTTCACCTCCTTAAAACTAACCCAAGTACATATATTTAGTATAATTTATTTCACTTTTGTTATCAAGTATAAATTTTATAATATTTAAAAAATAATTATTATAAGGGTTAGAATTGATATTAATTTAATTTTTCTAATTATTTTGAAGGGATATCTTGTATATTGTCGAATTAGAATAAAATAGATATTAATGTAATTTATTAGACTTGGTATTACTCAAGGGGGGGGAGAATAGCCTATAACCGTGTTAGAAGTTGAATAATGTTTTTGTTGAAAGGTGTAGAAGTTACCGTTAATTAAGGGTAAGAGCGAATACAATTAACGGATAGATAACCATCATCAAATATAAGAAAGTTAGGGTAATAGTTTAATTAAAAGCTAGGAAGAGTTGAAATGAAATTAACAAGGAGGAGAAAAATATGGATAAAGAGGTAAGACAGATACCTACTTTAAAAGCAGGCGAACTTTTTTCAGACAATCAAATTGATGTTCGAATAAAAGAGGTGAAATATTTAGATGGGGCATTTAGAGTATATTTATACGTACGAAATAAAGGAGAGGATCCATTTGAGAATCCTGGACAATTACAGTTTAAGTTAAAAGATTCAAAATATGAAAACGAGGTAAATCGACTAGGGTTTGGTCACCACTTTAATCGAAAAGGATACATTTATCAAGGAGAAGAGAGTGATGGTTTTTATGAATGGCAATTTGAAAGAGATATAGAAATTGAAGAAATAACTTTTGCTACAACAAAAAGTGGAGTAATGACAACAAAAGTGGCGAAATGGACATTTGGATAATCTAATAAGGTTAAGTGTACTGCATTCTACAACAAACTTTCTATACTATTATTCATGTATGACACTGTTTAAAATTATTATTGGAAAACGGTACAGCAATAACACAGATTTTGTTTGAAAGAGTGTAAGTCGCATGGAGTGGCTATTAATATCTATAGTTAAGTTCTCTAATTAATCTACTACTGAAAGGAAATAATTATATGTTTTCTGTTTATTAATTCTATTGATTTTGTAGTGTCCCATTTACTTGTCCCAAAACTAGGTTCTTAATTCATGGTTGATTTATGGATATGATTATTGCGGATGAATAGAGCCGCCGTTTGCGGACTGGAGAGCCAACAATAAAAATAAGACGACCTCTGGTATAATAAAAGTTGCATGCATGCGAGCATGACATTATTATACAACAGGTTTTTTTGTGATTAATTGAAGTAAGATGATTACAGCCATTGAAATGTACTACCTCTGACATAGTATTTACCACTGCAATCTTTGGTGATAAAAAATATATAACTATATTTTTTGGTAACTCTTCAATAAGATCAGTCTTTCGCAACCTTGTTAGATTTAACTCTTACATTACGTAGTAGACAATTACTGCGCAGTAAGTTATCTGTGGAATATCGGAAAAAACATGAAATGAAAGAAAAATCAAAATAAACTATATATGAATTATTGATATTGACACCGTGGGCAATAAAAGGGTACGTTTTAGAT
Source organism: Virgibacillus flavescens (assembly GCF_050574275.1). Lineage (GTDB taxonomy): Bacteria > Bacillota > Bacilli > Bacillales > Amphibacillaceae > Virgibacillus_F > Virgibacillus_F flavescens. The sequence goes on along the minus strand of NZ_CP192260.1, from coordinate 174,889 downwards.
ACAGGCCTTAATGGGTTACAAAAGGAGGATTCACTATGTTTGCCGGATTTAACTTGAAGGGGTTGGATAATACTTTTCTTTCGAGCTATAAAGGGTCGGGGGAAGCTGATTTTAACAAACAGAAGAATTACATCCAACGGAAACTGGATCGTTTCGTATTGGATGACGGGAGCCTCGATGGGTCGGCTCTGCAGAATGATTGGTTTCCTGATGTAGATGCGGACATCTTTCTTTCTCACTCCCATGGGGACAAAAAAATTACCATGGCATTTGCGGCCATGTTGAAAGAGGAATTCGGATTGAAAGCGTTTATCGACTCCTGTGTGTGGGGGTATGCAGATGATCTCCTGAAAAAGATCGATGACGAATTCTGCAAAAATAAAACAGACACAGGGGCTACGTACAACTACAATCTCAGGAATTATTCCACCAGCCATGTGCATATGATGCTGTCATCTGCTTTAACCAAAATGATGGATAAAACCGAGTGCCTCATCTTCGTCAATACTCCAAACTCCATCACGACCCGTGATGCCGTCGAGAAAAAAACGAAATCACCGTGGATATACAGTGAAATTGCGTCATCCCTAGTGTTACGAAAGAAGACGCCAGTGCGACATGAGGTTATCGAGAAGTCTTGGAAGTTTGAAGCAGCGCAAAAGAAGCTGGACATCGTTTATAACGTAGACCTCGATCATCTGACATCGCTCTCTACGGAGGATCTTAAAGTATGGCGTCATCTATTCAAGGATGAACACGTTGTCGGAGCGCAACCCCACCCACTTGATCTCCTTTACAGGTCTAAGAAATTGATAGAATTCCAGACTGTATTACAGGGATAACCATCACAGGAGGTGAATGTAAATGGAAGAAAAAATGAGGCATCTTGAAATGATTCAGAATGTAATATCCCGCATGGCATCAAATTCTTTCCTATTGAAAGGATGGACCGTGACGCTAGTGGTAGGTTTATTAGCTTTTGCGAACATTGAACAAATGGATTCGAAGTTTATGTTCCTTGCATTGATCCCATCCCTATTCTTTTGGGTATTGGACGGCTATTTTATCCACCAGGGACGGTTATATGTCAAATTGTACGAGTGTGTGACCACCCTCGATAACGATGTGATTGATTTTTCTTTGAATACTGACCCGTATAAAACAAAGGCTGGTACTCTGGCGGAGGCCATTTGTTCGAACACATTATTGATTTTTTACCTGCCGACCCTATCCGTTGTGGCCGCTGCCATTTGGTATTTCAAGTAAGCTGGTTCAGGCTCAATCGTTCCTATAAGAGAACCCGTCGAATTGTCGATGGGTTCTTTTCTTCACTTCACCTCAAGCAATCTTGTTGATCCATTCTCTCATTAGGATAGGAACTGGCAACGTTTCTTTTCTTTGTCTAAATTTTTAATGGTTTTCCGCTGCCATCTCCACCTCTTTAATTTTCTATACAATGCAGGTCTTGAAACGCTTGTTATTTCACAATTTTGATTTACGGTCATTTCTCCATCTACATAGAGTCTTAAGTTGTAATATATTCCCTAATTTTTTTTGTGGTATTTCTTTACTTTATGATGATAATTGTGCCATAGGTATTCAAAACCAGGTTGGTATGAAGGTTATCAAAAGTTTTCTTTTTTGCTGTAGTACCAAAACTTATTTCTCTAGGATTGCTTGAAAAAGTTAAAGTAGCGAGAAAAACATACCAAATTCCTTTGAATTAACATGATTATTTTAATAATTGTACCTTTTTGATAAAGGGGAAATAACTGAATATCAGCAATTGATATTTGGATATTGCCCTTCTTCAATTAAAGGAGTATTTTAGTTGAAGATGAACTTTATTTAAAACAGTATTTCTTGCTGCATAGTACAAGAATACTATTCAATAGAAAATGATATTCCACAGACGAGCTATTGTGGAACACCATAAGCTTATTCTTCGGTATAAATAAGGATGAATAGGCTTTTTCACTTCAAAAACTTTACTGAATATTTGTTGGTAAAATGTGTTGGTTGCAGTGGAAAATTTTGTGGCAACAGCTAGTAAAAAACTTGGCAGACATGGTACATTCTTGTGGCTGTAATCGGGTAAGATTCTGGAGTTGTATTTTGAAGAAGTCCGTCAATAACGAGCCGTTGGAATGTGCTATTCCAATGGCTCGTTATTATTTATCCTTTAAAAGCAAACGGTGGCTCTCTCTTCCGCACTTACTGGCTCTATTAGCCGCAAACGGTGGCTCAAAACTCCGCACAGTTGGCTCATTTTGTCCGCAATACTCAAACCACTTATTGTCTGAAATTATTAGAACTCTTTTCCAAAGTCGATCTTTACAATCATAGCCATTTCACACCCGTGTTACGATATATCAGACATTTGTTTGAAGGAGAGCCTGAGGCAAATGATTTGGGCTATTGTGAAATTTTAATAGGAAAGATGAGTAGAATTATTTTCACTTTGCAAAAAAATGATCACATCTACAAAAAGTTTTCATTCACATTTCCTTATATAATAGAAGAACAGAAGGATCGTGATAAGCTTACAAAATGGCTTATTAGGAATCATAACGAGACCGAAATTGATGGTCAATTAATTAGTTTATTAACAAACTTAGCAAATGAGAATTGGTTTGATGACAATATTGATACGTCCAACGAAGCTCTAGTATTTTATGAGCAAATTCTCTCTGCTATAAATGATCTAGGCTTGGAATTAGATACTGATAACATGGTTTGGCATGTGGTTAGAAAATTATTCTTATTTGAACCTGGCTATTTAAGATATGATTATGATAATTCATTTCGGATGAATCCTATTTCACATCCACTACACCATCTTGATATTTTCTTTTCTAATCATGCTACTTTTAAAGTAGGTATTAAGTCAGGAATGGTTGAAAGAAAAGAGTGGGAACCGACAGAGTTTGTTAATCTCCTAGATAGTGAAGCTCCTTGTTTTTATTTATTGAATGAAATCTTAGATGTATAGTAGAATTTTATACTTATAAATACATACTTAAATTAAACAAAAAGAAAAAGGGTGTCATGTACCATAAATGGGCAAGTGCTGTTCATGAGAGGTACATAGCACCTTTTTTTGATGTTTTTCTTAGTATTATAATTTAATTAAACACAAACGTGATATTTACGGTGCTCAATAGATGTCATTACTTGGTGTCATCTATGGATGGTTAGAAGAAAATCTTTGATTACAGCCAATGAAATGTACCATCCGTGACATAGTTTTACCACTGAATGACAGACCGTTACCACTTCATACTTTCTGGATAATAAAAATTAAGAAATCAAAAATTTAATTGTAAAAATTTAATTGATTTTCAATAAGAGCAGTTTTGTAATTTGGTCAGATTATGGAGAAACTCTTTATTACGTAGTAGACTTTGTAGCAAACGGGCCAAATTGTGGAAGTCTTGAATTTGAGATACGAGATAATAGATATCATATTGTCAATGTAAATTATTTTATAGCGATAGCTAAAATACCTCTTATCAGTCATAAAAGTTATAATTGCATAACATTACAAATACTGTAATAATTGGTGGAGGAAGAAAATTTATGAAGGATATTAGATTGTGAACCAATATCTATCATTTTGATTTAGGGTTATTCTTAACGAAGTAAGTAGTGTTAAGCTATCGGCAACATTTTCAAATAAAATTGTTTATTAGAGGGGTTTTTATGTACATACAAAGTTTAACTGTTGAGAATTTCCGTTCTTTTAGAAGTAGTATAACTCTTGAATTTAATGATGGTTTGAATGTAATGATTGGCCATAATAATGCAGGGAAGACCACTATAATTCGGGCTTTGGAAATTTTATTTAATTCAAAGAAGAACAAACAATTGAGTGTTGATGATTTTAACAAAAGAATAAGCATAGATGAACTTTATACTAAGCCTCCTACAATCACACTGCAAGCAGTGTTAAGAGAATCTCAAAATGAAGATAGCTATTCAGATGACCTTGTGACTGTTTCCTCTTGGTTAACAAGATTGGAGAGTCCTTATGAAGCTACAATCACTTATGAGTACTACCTACCAGATAAAGAATGGGATAATTATTATCAAGCTATAAAAGAAATAAATTCCAGTAATCCTAATGATTTTTGGAATGAGATAGAACATAATTTCTTGAGAAAATATAAGAGTAGATTATTAGTAGGTCACCCAAGTAATAAAACAGCAGTTGAACCTGAAGAAATCGATAAATTTGATTTTCAGTTCTTAACTGCAATTAGAGATGTTGAAAGAGATTTGTACACAGGTAGAAACGCACTTTTAAAAGAAGTGATCGACTTTTTCATAGATTATGACATTAAAGGTGATACTTCTATTGAGGATAAAGAAAAACTCTCAAAGATTAGAGAAAAGAAAATTCAGTTCTCAGATAATGCAAATGAGTTAATAAGGTCTCTCCATGATAGGATGGAGGAAGGAAAAGGGCATATGTTGCGCTATGTGCAAAATACAGGGGCAGGATTTGGTGAGATGACACCTGCATTTGATGGTTCAATAAATGATACAGAATTATATTCTGCTTTAAGGCTAATTGTACAAGATGAGACAGGAATAACTCTCCCAGCTGTCAATAATGGATTGGGTTACAATAATCTGATATATATTTCTTTATTATTAGCAAAAATGCAAAAAGATACTTCTGACGAATATTTAGGTTCAAATTCAAAGGTTTACTCGATACTAGCTATTGAAGAACCAGAAGCTCATTTACACCCTAATATGCAATATAAATTTTTAAAATTCCTTAAGGAGAATAGAGAAAGTGAAGTAAGGCAAATATTTATAACTTCTCATTCTCCTAACATCACTGCAGCAGTTGATTTGGATGACGTAATAGTTTTATATAAGGATATTAATAAAGAGATGAATGTTGCTTACCCAGGAAGGGTATTTGATGAAAGTGATATAGAAGACTTAAAATCTAAAAAATATGTTCAACGATTCTTAGATGTAACTAAAGCAGACATTTTCTTTGCACAAAATGTCATGTTAGTAGAAGGCTTAGCAGAACAATTGCTTGTGCCCGAATTTGCTAAAGCTTTAAACCCTGATAGCGATTTAGTTGAAAATCATACATCTGTAATAAATATCGGAGGAAGATATTTTGATCATTTTTTAAAACTATTTGACACGAATAAAAGTGACTACGCTATAAATAAAAAAGTTGTGTGTGTAACTGATTTGGACCCTGTAAGAAAGAGGAAAGACGGCGATGATTGGGAATCTTGCTTACCATTATTTCTTAACCTTAATGAAAGTGATTATGATTATAAGAATACGTCGAATGATTTAGTGGGTAAGCAAATATCTGAAAATATATACATCTCAACACAAAAAAGAAATGAGAGTTGCACGTTAGAATATGATATTGCATTACATAACCTTACAAACGAGACAATAGTAGTATCTTCTATGTCTAACAAAAAGGAAATTATTAGTTTAATGGAAGATTACAATGATGGAAAAGATTTCACTGATTTAGTTTCTATAATAAGGAAGAGCAAATATAAAGAGGAAGCAGAAACTGTAAAAATCAAAAATAAAAACGAAGATGGGTTCAAGAAACATCTAATAGCAGGAAGATATCTAAAATCAATTAATAAAGGCGAAGCAGCTCAAGAGTTAGCGCTAGCTATATCTGAGGATTTAGAGAAACAAAACTCTAATATAGAGTGTCCAGAATATCTTAAGAAGGCGATAACATGGCTAAAAAAGTAAGACTGAATTCCAGTGGGGATTTTATAAATATTGAACAACATTTTAAGTTAGTGGCAGGTCCAGGAGCAGGTAAAACACGTTTTTTGATTAACCATCTTTCTAGCGTCCGTTCAAACTCAAAAAGACTAGGCAAGAATAAAAAAATAGGTTGCATTACATATACAAACAGCGGGGTTAATACAATAATTGAAAGGCTCAATGATAGTAGCAATAATATAGAAGTTAGTACTATTCACAGTTTTTTATATAAACATGTCGTTAAACCTTATTTGTGGGTTCTAAAAGATTTGAATTTTCCTTTTGATAAGATGGATGGTCATGAGGAACCTAAACATGGTTTTACTTTTCTTACCGAGTTTAAATCAAAAACTAAGCAAGGGTACCTTACAGAAGAAAAAGAATTGGGCAAAGCTCTCAATAAAGTAAGATGGATGTTTAACGAGAATAAAGAACTACAGCCAGGTTTTTATAAAGTGCACCACAAAAAAGTAGGTAAGTATTTCTTAAAGGAAGAGTCATGTCTGCAGTATAAAGAACTTTGCTGGCAAAAGGGCATTATGAGTCATGACGACGTTTTGTATTTTGGATATCAATTATTGAAAGAAAACAAATCAATTAGAGAAGTCATTAGGGCTAAGTTTCCTTACATTTTTATAGATGAGTTTCAAGATACTAATCCTATACAGTCTGAGATACTAAAGATGCTAGGAGAAAAGGAAACCATAATAGGGGTTATCGGTGATCCAGCTCAATCTATATATTCTTTCCAAGGGGCTAGTATCGAATTTTTTAGTGAATTTACTTTGGAAGAAATGGTTACATACACTATTACTGATAATCGAAGAAGTTCAAATGAAATAATAGCCTTAGCCAATCATGTAAGGTCAGATACAGAGTTTGAACAATATAATCCAGATAACAAATCTAACGGCAAACTTAAAATATTAGTAGGAAATTCCTTAATGGCCTATTCTCAATATATGGAATCTTACAATAAAGATATCTCTGATTGGTGTGTTATCAGTTATAGAAATAAAGACGCGAAAAATGTAACTATGGATAGTAGTAAAGAGAAACAAGCAGTAGATTTGGATCTCTTTTATGAGGATAATGAAAGAGGTAGGATGATTTATTTTATTATAAGTGCACTAGAATACGGAGTGCAAATGCAAGTTAAAGAAGCACTGAAATTGTTAAAAAAAGCTTACAGAAAAGTAGAAGCCTATGATGAAAGGGAAGCAATTTCAGATTTAAAATGGTTGCTTGATAATTACTCTGATATATATGAAGCATCTTTAAAGGAGTTTTATAATCAATATATTTACGGAAGGCATGGTGTGAAACAAAAAGTACAAAGAGGTAAATATAAGGAGATATACGAACGTGCTACGTTTAAAGAATTCTCATATATGATTAACATTATAGATGATGTAAGTCGTTATAAAACAATTCATAAAGTTAAAGGAGAAGAATATAACGATGTTTTTCTTGTATTGACTAATGAAAAGGAGTTAGATTTTATCACTAGTCCTGATATAAAAAAGGAAGATAATAGAGTTTATTATGTTGCTATCACACGTACAATGATGAATCTATTCATAAATGTACCTTCACTCGTCAAAGAAAAGGAACAACAATTAGAGGCGCTTGGTTTTAGCGTTGTAAGAGTTGAATAGATATTTTTCATAACGTTACAAAAAGCGGTAATGCTTCTTTTATAGGTGCTGGATCAGCAGAGTTAAATATGAAATCCTATTGAAAAAGGAGATTATGATCGATGCGTATGGATAATCAATGGTCCATATCCTTTTAGCTATTTTGGAAGTGAACCTTATCAACTTTTAAGTACGTGGCATCAAGTGGTAAATCTTGAGGCAATTGCTTGTAAATAACGACAGACGTTCTTCATTCTGATGAATGTAATCATGTTTGAATAGTCTTGAATCTAAAAGAGCGACTCCTATTTTGGAGTCGCTCTTACGTTCAATTTTTGTGCTTTTGATTTTGCATATATAGTTGAAAGTTGTACAACTGTTATTTTAGTTATATCATTTACAGTTAGACCGTTGGATTCTCTATCTTGAAAGAGTGTTAAAGAATGTTTAACGTCTTTGTCAGCCTTCCCTTTACGCCCTAGATGCTTACCTAGTTTTCTTGCCCTTTCGCGGCCTTCAGTCGTCCTCTCGTTAATTATATCACGTTCAAATTCAGCTATTGCACCTAACATAGTGAACATTAGCTTTCCAGCTGGTGTCGCAAAATCAATCCGTTCTTTTATGAATACCAACCCTATTCCTTTTTCGGTAAGCTCTTTAGCTATTTTGTGTAAATCAAAATTGGACCGCGCAAGTCTATCTATTTTATATACCACTAACTTGTCACCTTCCCGTAGATAGTCCAAGGCTTTATGTAATTCTTCTCTATTGCTTTTGGCCCGCCCCACTTTCTTTTTCCTTGAAAATCTTATCACATCCGTATTCATCTAGCCTGTCAGTCAGTCCCTCCAAATCTTGTCCAAGGGTACTTACCCTTGCATATCCAATAATCGCCATTATATAATCTTCCCCTGTCTAAAAGTCTATAGTCTTATATACAATCAATTTTAGACTAACTTCTAGTCGGATGAAAGGATAAAATATCGTTCTAATAAGGTTGTTTTTTAACCTGTCTAGAACTTGTAACTTTTGGACAAATGTTTTACAATATTGAGCTGTTAAAGGACTAACTAGAAGAAAATAAAACCTCACCAAAACTGGTAAGGTTTTTTAGTTTACTCTATATCATCTAAAGGTTGCTTCATCAATTCCTCCTGGAACTCCCTTTCCCATTCTTGGTCGTTATCATGCTCGCGTACAGAAATTGCATCACCTAAGTAAATATAATCCTCATACCCTAACCATTCTTGTGCATCCTTTCCAACCTCTTTCCTTTTCTTCAAAACCACTCGCTTTATCTCCGTGTAAATATCCTCTCATTATATCAGCTGTCAATTGCTTCAATTCTGCAGAATCACAATATATTTTAAGTGAATAACTCTGTCTATCTTTTTCCTTATGCGTATAATAACGACCTAATCCAACTATTAATGTAATTATTACTATACAAACAACTAATACCAACTCATCCCTCCTAATCATCTAACATATCTTTTTAAGTCATACCTTTAATTATATAAATTCTATATAAGAAAGTAATAACCTTCTAGTTCAAAAAAAATTCTTATTAACACGTAATATAGTAAATAACTACCTACTTTGATATAGTAATTGTAAATAGTAAAATATTTTTCAAGTTATCATTATGTGCGTAGGAAAATATAAAATGGCAAAATTAACGCAACAATAGTTTGAGTTGCACTTATGTTCTTTAGCTAATAAACTGAGATGTTCAATCGATTCAACTGAATTTCAGAACTAATTCTTTGGCTACTATTTTTAAATTTGTTGAAATATGTTTGTTAAAATATGTGCGATTAAATTTCAAAGTATCTTATAAATAACAATATATAAATAAAGAAAGGTGAAAAAAATGGGTACAACACCGTATAAAAGCTTTGTAGAACTGATTCAAGAAATTGATAAGGTAGAACGGGAACAAAGAGATCGAGGCACACTTTTTGAATTGTTAACTTCCACTTATTTAACACACGAACCCATGTATATGCGTTTATTTGATGCTGTATGGCCTCTAGATGAAGTGCCAGAAGAATATAATATACCAAAACATGATACAGGTGTTGATTTGGTTGCCAGAAAACGGGATACAGGCGATTTAGTAGCTGTTCAATGTAAATTTTATTCCAAAGATACCATTATCCAGAAAAGACATATTGATTCATTTTTAAATGAAATTGGAAAAAGTTACTACACAGAAGGATTAGTTGTAGCGACAACAGATAGATGGAGTAAAAATGCAGATGAGGCTTTGAATAATCGTAACAAAACAATTATTCGTATTTCTTTATCGGATTTGGCTGACAGTCGTATAGATTGGGCTCGATATTCTTTCCATAAACCCAAGGAAGTCTTATTACAAGATAAGAAAACACCGAGACCACATCAAAAACCAGCTATCGAAGCTGTTATAGAAGGCTTCAAATACGCTGACCGAGGAAAGCTTATTATGGCTCCAGGTACAGGGAAAACATTTACTTCAATGGCAATAGCTGAAGAGATGGCAAAAGAAAAAAGTGGTATCTTTAAGGTTTTATATCTTGTACCTAGTATTCAGTTATTATCTCAGACTTTACGAAGTTGGAATGCAGATATTGATTTCAATATGGAATCTATAGCAGTTTGTTCAGATCGTAAAGTGACAAAAGAAAAAAGTGATCCAGAAATAGAGGACATTTCGACTGCTGATATAGGTTACCCTGCAACAACGAACACTGAGAAATTATTAGAATATCAAGACTTAATCGAAAAAATAACCAAGCCTACTGAGTTTATCACTGTATTTTCAACGTATCAGTCCATAGATGTCATTATTGAAGCACAGCAGAATGGCTTTTATGAGTTTGATTTAATCGTTTGTGATGAAGCGCATCGGACAACAGGTACAAAAGAGATGAATAAAGAAGCGTCAGCTTTCACTAAAGTACACAACAATGAGAATGTTAAAGCAAAGAAACGTCTTTACCAAACAGCAACACCTCGTATATATGGAGAGGATGCTAAGAAAAAGGCAGCAGAGATGTCTGTTTTAATTTCTGACATGAACGATCCAGATACATACGGGGAAGAACTTTATCGTATTGGTTTTGGAGATGCTATTAGAAATGATATCCTAACCGATTATAAAGTAATGGTTCTTGCTGTTGATGAAGAGGTAATTGCTCGCCGTTTCCAACAAATGCTGGCTAGTGAAGCGGAATTAGAGTTCGATGATGTTACCAAAATCATTGGTTGTTGGAATGGATTAGTAAAAAGAAATGGAAATACGAATCAAACGTTAGGCGCTCCGATGAAGCGCGCCATTGCTTTTACAGGGACAATTAAGGATTCAAAATTAATTACAGATATGTTTTCTAGAGTGGTTGAAGAATATATTCAAAAAAGTGATGATTATTCCAATCCGTTTGCTATTGAAACCCAACATGCGGATGGAGCAATGAATGCGGTGGAAAAAAATGCAAAGATTAATTGGTTGAAAAGCGAAGTGCCAGACCACACTTGCCGTGTATTATCTAACGCTCGATTTTTAACAGAAGGTGTAGATGTACCAGATTTAGATGCAATTATGTTTTTAAAACCTCGTAAATCAAAAATTGATATCGCGCAAGCCGTTGGGCGCGTCATGAGAAAAGCAGAAGGAAAAGAATATGGTTATATTATTTTGCCAATTGGAGTACCAGCAGGTGTAGATGCTAATACAGCACTTGACAACAATGAGAAATATCGTGTTGTATGGGAAGTTTTGAATGCTTTACGTTCGCTAGATGAGCGATTTGATGCAACCATAAACAAATTGGAACTGAATAAAAAGAAACCAAATCAAGTGCAAATTATTGGTGTAGGCGATGCTCCAGATGGTGGTTTAGAAACACCAATAGGTGGTTCAGAGCAGATGGAATTAAACTTGTCAGAAGAAGAATTAACTGATTTAGAAAGAGCAATATATGGAAAAATTGTTAAAAAAGTTGGTGATGTACGCTATTGGGAGCAATGGTCAGAAGATGTAGCGGAGATAGCTCGCAAGCATATCATGAGGATTAATGTCATGTTAGAAGATGAAAATAGTGACACTTATAAAGAGTTTAGAAAATTTGTCACAAGTTTACGCCATAACATTAATACTGCTATTACTGATCAACAAGCAATTTAAATGTTATCCCAACATTTAATCACAAAGCCTATTTTTGAAGCCCTATTTGATTCTTATAGCTTTGTAAACAACAATCCAGTGTCACAATCAATGGAAGCAATTTTAAACATATTGGATAAACAAGGTCTCATGAAAGAACAAGAAAAATTAGAAGACTTCTACGAAAGTGTTAGAATTAGAGCGGAAGGCATTGATAACTTACAAGCTAAACAAAAAATTATAATTCAGTTATATGATAAATTTTTTAAGGTAGGTTTTAAGGAAACAACAGAGCGATTAGGGATTGTTTTTACCCCAGTCGAAGTAGTTGATTTTATTATCCATTCTGTTGATGATGTGTTGAAAAAACATTTTGGAAAATCATTAGCAAGTGAGGGTGTTCACGTACTCGATCCATTTGTTGGAACTGGCACTTTTGTAACTCGCCTACTTCAATCTGAGATTATTGCGAAAGAAGATTTGTTGCGTAAATATAAAAACGAAATTCATGCTAACGAGATTATATTGTTGAGTTATTATATTGCTGCGATTAATATCGAAGAAACATTCCATAATCTTACTCAAAATGATTATATCCCATTTGAGGGTATTGTTTTGACAGATACATTCGAAAGTACAGAACGAAAAGATACTTTCATGGATGAGTTGTTCAATGAAAACAACTCGAGGATTCAGAAGCAGCAGGAAAAACCAATTTTTGCGATTATTGGAAATCCACCATATAGTGCAAGGCAAACTAATGATAATGACAATAACCAAAACACTAGGTATCCTTTTATTGATGAGCGAATAAAGAATACTTATGTAAAGCACTCGAGTGTTACAAACAAAAATACTTTATACGATCCTCTTGTAAGAGCCTTTCGGTGGGCGACAGATAGATTAGGCGATCAAGGCGTAATAGGTTTTGTTACTAATGGATCTTTTATTGACTCAGCGACAGCATCAGGTATAAGAAAAAGCTTTTATGAGGATTTTAACTATTTGTACATCTTTAACCTTAGAGGGGATCAGCGTACTCAGGGAGAGCAATCTCGTCGTGAAGGTGGGAAAATATTTGGGTCGGGTAGTCGTAATTCAATTGCCATAATAATAATGGTAAAAGACGGTTCTGAAAATCATGATATTTTCTACCATGATATTGGAGATTACCTGACTCGAGAACAAAAACTTCAAATAGTCGAGAATTTATCATCCATTAACTCAATGGACTGGGAAAAAATAGAACCTGATAAAAATCATGATTGGATATATCAAAAGAGCGAACAATTTCAAAACTTCCCATCATTAGATTCGGATTTGTTCAAAATAAAATCATTAGGGGTTAGTACAAATAGGGATTCTTGGGTGTACGGTTTTTCAAAAGAAAAAGTTGAGAAAAATACAAATCAAATGGTTTATAACGTGAATTCAGAGATTGAACGGTTGAAGAATATAGTGGATAAACAAGATAGGATATCCAAACTGAATGCTAACCCTAAATTTGTTAGTTGGAGTAGAGGGCTTAAGCAAGTATTCTCTAGAGGGGAAAAGATTGTCTTAAATCCAAAGGAACTTAACATTCATATGTATAGACCATTTACTAAAAGATGGTTGTATTATGACAGAAGTGTAATTGAGATGAGTCGTAAATGGAAAGATACTTTTGGTGACAGCAATAAGGTTATCCTAGTTCCTAATAACGGTTCTAAAAGGAATTTTGCATGTCTAATGGTTGATACAATTCCTGATTTAAACCTTTTTTATGGGGGGGCGCAAGGGTTTTCACTCTATACTAAACAATCAATCTCTAACTTGTTTGAAGAAGCGGATACTAATATATACTCTAGTATAGCTCAAAAATTTTCTTTATCTGAAGATGAATTATTTTATTACACATATGCCGTTATGCATTCAAGTGACTATCGTAAGAGCTTTGAGAATGATTTAAAGAAGCAATTTCCACGTATTCCAGTATTAAAAGAGAAAGAAAAGTATGTTGAAGTTGGTCGTAAATTAGCTGAATTACATTTAAACTATGAATCGATATCACCTTATAATGAGGTTGAAGTGGAATATTTAACAAACAATCCTTCATTTAAGGTGAAGAAAATGAAATTTCCGAAGAAAAATGAGTTTTCTACCATTATAATTAACAGCGATGTAAAAGTTCATAATATACCTAAAAGGGCGTACCAATATAATTTAAATGGTCGTTCTGCAATTGAATGGATTATTGATCAGTATCAGGTCAAAACAGATAAAAAGTCTGGCATAATTGATGATCCAAATGATTACTCTGATGATGAAAAGTATATCTTTAATTTACTTCTTCGGATTATTAACGTATCTGTTGAAACTGTGGACCTAATAAATAGTTTGCCACCATTAGAAATCGAAGAGAAAATGTAACAGAAAATTATTATACCCTTTGTTTAGACAAGGTTAAGGATGACTGTGTCTAGCAAAGGGTTTTTTGTGGCAACAGTATGGCAACAATTAGTGTAAAACAAGACTATTTTAAAAATCGCTGTTCAGAAAATAGAACAACCGCGAACCTGTATAAGTTAGGGATTTAAGGTTATTATCGGTAGCATAAGTATGTGTCAAACCAAGCAATTCTCGTCCTTGACAGAGTAGAGCTGAAATAAGACTCTTATTAAAGGGATTTTGTTGTCAACTCGTTGACCAATTCGAACATATCAATCAAAAGGACAACCGACTTCATCAATGTATATCCTTTATGGGTGTTGTTAAATCAAGGTTTATAGTAGTTAATCCTAACTGATAATAGCTGAATGATTGTAGAATATCCCATTGTCATCTATTAATTATTGTGATCCAACAATTGTAGCATCATATTTGTTTATGCTTCGTGTTACATGTTGGCCCTTAATGATGGGCGTAATAAAGAGAAAGTTTAACATTATCCTCACTTAAATGGTTATATAAGAAGTTTAAAAAAGATGGTAAAAGACTATTACTTAGATGAGATAGTCCCAACCCTTTTTAGATATGAGTTTTTAAAATAGTATCAATATAACATTAAAAAGCGCATTAAAATACTTTTAAAGTGTATTTTGATACGCTTTTGTTATATATAAAATTAGAGTCTCTACAACGTTTCATTTTCTGATTATTAGTCAAAAAAGTACTAATAAGTGGGTAAGGAAAACTAAACAAGAATCTGCATTCATTAGGATTAAACCCTAAGTAAAATTTAAAAGTTATAGGAGTGAAGCACCTTTCGCTTCTTTTGAATTTAATTCAATTTACGAAAAAAACGATAAAATATATAAATTAGAGGAATTTAACATTATTTGTCGAAGGAAGTAACAAGAAGTCCAATTAATGTGATTATTTTAAATGATGTAGAGATATGAGGAAAACATGATAAAAGGGGGCTACATGGTTATAAGAATATTTATGTTATAACTAGTCTGAAAAATATACTCACATAAATGAATTAGCTAAATATATGGTAAATAATTTTAAATTTAAAAATGAAATTGATTTATATTAGTTAGTAGACAGAGGTGATACTATGCCATACGAAAAAGCGGGTAGATCAGATAAACAGGGAAATAGATATGAAATCAAATGGTGTGTTTATCAATTGCTCAAGGTTTTGGAAGAAAAACTTGATTATATTACTTTAGAGGCAATTGGTGATGATGAGGAAGGTGTCGATCTTTGGGTAGTTCATAAGGATAGTACGCAAGAGGGCCAGCAATGCAAAGGACGCAATGGTGCAAATGAAACATGGAGCTATGGTGCACTAAACTCAAAAGAAATACTGAGTAAATGGAAGTCGCAACTTGACCGAGGAGATAATTTCTATGTTTCCTTAGTATCTCCTTTAGGTTTTACATACTTAGAAGATCTAATACATCGAGCTAAGAACTCTAGTGATAATCCAAAGTTGTTCTTTGAGCATCAGATAAAAGGATCCGATACCAAATTTATTAGTTTCGTTAAAAACTTTTGTAAAGCATTAGGATTTGATTATAGTGACCAGTACCAGTTAACAAAAATGATAAATTATTTATGCAGAATTAAATATCGCCAATCCCCTGATGGTGAGCAAAAGGAAATAATTTTAGATAAGATTGGTCTGCTATGTCAAGGGGATGAAACAGCAGTATATGATGCGTTAGTTACTTGGATTATAGATGGCGATATCTTAGGTGAAAGGATAGGTATAAATCAAATTCATTCTTTTTTAGATTCAAAGAATATAAGATTGAGAAAACTAGACTCTGACACAAGGGTATATCCAAAAATTAAAGAACTAAATAACGAATACAAAACTGCTTTTAGACCCCTTGATACCGGAATAATTAGTAGAAAGGAAACCAATGCTTGTATTAGTCAAATTTTAGAGGGGAATTCTATAATAATTCATGGTATGGCTGGTAGTGGTAAGAGTGGGTTGACTGAAAATGTGATAAAGTTTTGTGAAGATGAAGAAGTACCTTATTTGGCAATTAAGTTGGATAAACGTGTACCCCATCAAAATGTTAAACAATGGAGTGAATCCATTGGATTGCCATCTTCTTTGGTACATTGTTTGAACAGCGTTTCAAAAGATACTAATGCAGTTATTATCCTTGACCAATTAGATGGTTTAAGGTGGACATTACCTAATTCAAGAGAGGCGTTGCTTGTATGCGCCGAATTAATTAGACATGTAAAGCACGTAAACCTTGAACGTGAAAAAGAAATCTCTATTTTATTCATTTGTAGAACATACGACCTTGAGAATGACAATAATATTAAGAATCTATTTAATAACAATAAAGAGAAAGGGGATACTTGGAAGAAGATTACGGTCAGTGAACTTGAAGATGAAAAAGTTAAAGGAATAGTAGGTTCAAATTATGATACATTGACAGATAAATTAAAAAAGGTATTAAGATTACCAAGTAATCTGTATATATGGCAGCAACTAAATAAACCAGATAATCATAACGAAATTTCATCTACTTATCATTTGGTTACCGAGTGGTGGAGGCAGTTAGTAAGAGAATCTGTTCAATTTGGACTAAATGAAAGAGATTTAGAGCAGACGAAATTGAGGTTGGTTGAAGCATTTGAAAAGTCTGGAAAACTATCTGCTCTTTCAACAGAACTCAGTATCAATCTCTCTACTATAGATTTTCTAGTATCTAGTGGATTTACCGTTAAGCAAGATATTGGAACGTTAAGCATAATCTCTTTTATCCATCAATCAATATATGATTGTTTCCTTGCTGAAAAAATGCTTATTAGCTACTTGCAAGGAACTAGTATTATTCAGGTAGTTGGTAGTAAGGAGAAGCAAACACCAACAAAAAGATACCAGATGCAAATGTTTATGCAAAGCTTGCATGAGTATTCAGAAGATGAGTTTCTTACTATTGGTAAACAGATTTTAAAAGCTTCTTCTATACGGTTTTCTTTTAAGTTTGTATTTTTAGAGTTGCTTAATCAGATTATTGGACCATCAGAGGCAGTGAAAAAAGTTGTTTTAGAATTAACCAGTGATGAAAGATTTGGTGTTCATATTGTATCTAATGTTATACAAGGCAATCAAGTATATATTGGTACATTGAGAGAAAGCGGAATCTTAGATAAATGGTTAGCTAAAGACAAGAAAAATGTTGTTATAAGTCTATTTCAAAGTATAAGAGGTAAGCTTACAAGTGCTGACGTTGTATTTATAGAGAAGTATATATTTAACTCTAAACATGAAGATTCTCAGTGGTTACGCTGCTTTCCGTTTGATGTTTTAGAGGATAGTGATGATGTATTTGAGCTTAGAATGAAAGTCTATAATAAGTTTCCAGAACATATGGAAACTTATCTGGACATTAAGTCTTTATTTAAAGGATTCGAGATGAGAGCTATAGACATAATTACTCTCATGTACGAAATCAAAAGTAAGAAAGGTAATAGATTTTTCCGTTATGAAGAAGAGTACTTAGATAGTGATGCTGAATTTTTAGTGAAAAATGCCGTGCAGGTGTTGGAGAAACTTTTGTCCTTGGTACCAATGGATTCAGACTATGCAATTGGGTACAGCGACTGGGGCAGTCGGTCAAAATATAATAAGAATATTGAAAGGACAATCATAAATATAATAAAGAAAGCTAATGTTGCATTGATAAAGCAAGATCCTGAATTATTCTGGAATCTATATAAAAGGTTTATGGGAAAAGGGTATACTCTATTCAACGAATTTATTCTTGACGGATTAAAGCACTTACCGATATCAAACAGCAACCAAGTAATTCGTTATCTTGTAAAAGATATAGAGTCGAATATGTTTGTTGAAGGAAGTAATGATGAATTGCATCATTCTATAGAGATACTAAACAAGCACTTTAAAAAATGTGATTATGATATAAGGAAACAGTTTTTAAATGAAGTTATTATGTATTGTCCTTCAGATGCTATTGAAAGATATAAGCACAGAATTCAATATAATAGTGAAAAAAACGGGAGTACAGTATATTGGTCCTTTTGGGGAGACTTTCAGCATGAAATACTTGCAGCTTTACCGGATGAGCAATTGAACAAAGAGGCACTAGATTTAAAAAGAGTGTTGGATCGAAGGTTCCACGGAAGAAGCTCTAGGTTCAGAAATAGTAGTGGTCATGGGGGATGGGTACGTTCTCCTGTAGACGGCAAGGAATTAAGTGATAGTAGTTGGTTGAAAATATTAAAATCAAAGAAATTGGACACAGTTCCTGATAGAGGATCCTGGAGGGAGGTAGTAGGAGGGATTATTGAAAATTCTCTTAATCAGTTTTCGTCGAGCTTTACTAGAGTAGCTGGAAAAGAACCACTGAGAATGGTTTCACTAGTATTAAATGTTAGTGGAAATATTCATGATAATTTTGTTGATGCATTATATTCCGGTATTTCAACAAGTGAGCATTTGAATTTAGTCCCAAGTAGTTTGCTTGAGAAATTGCTAGAAAAATATCCACCAAGCAATGATTCATATAGAGCTAGCTCTTTTTGTAACATTGTTTCGGATCATTATGAAGAAAAATGGTCAGCAAATGTTATAGAATCAATAAAGGATATTGCAATTAATCACATTAATCCGGAGGTTGGTCAGCCAGTGGTAACCAATGGAACTGATAATGAGATGCTTAGTGTGGGTATGCTACAAAGTAATGCTATAAATTGTGTAAGAGGGAATGCAGCAAGAGCTATCGGATGCTTGTTATGGAAAGATGTTGCTCTCTTTAAAGAATTCAAAGATACTATTGTTGCATTGACCTTGGATCCAAATCCGGCTGTTCAACATGCAAGTCTTTATGCGCTTTGGCCATGCTATAATATTAATAAAGAGTGGACCATGGGGAATATCATCAAACTTTATCGTAGTGATATTAGAAATGCCGTCTTTCATAATTCTAAAAACATGTTTTTTATGCTATATGAAAAATATAAAGAAGAAGTAATGGATATCATTATAAATTGTTTTGAATCAGAAGATGATGAGTTAATTAAGGTTGGCTCTTACGCTCTTACAGAGATGTATATTCAAAAAGGAGAGTTTAAAGAAGTATTCAAAGATGTTTCTGTATTAAAGGAAGAGCAAGCCCAATCAATAATGTTAATGACTGTACAGTATTTTGAAATGGAGAAATATGTAGAAAGAGCAAAGGAACTGATACTGAAGTTTAATGAGTACGATTATGATTTAGAAAGTTCAATAACAAGACTGTTGTACGATAATCTTATAGATATGGAAAGAGATAAAGAGTTCCTGCATCAAGTTCTAAAGTCTAAATTTTCGAGAAGGATTGCTTACACCTTCAATGAGTATATTGAAAAATCTGTAGAGTCAATAGTATACTTTTCAGATTTAATATTTGATTTAAGTTACAGCGTCATTAGAAGCTCAGATAAACAGATGGAACCATGGGGAGCAGAGGATGAAATTTCCAAATTAATTATCGGCTTATATGATGAGAGTTGCGGCTTGACTGAACCCCAAATGATGAAAATTGCTAAGGAATGCCTTGATATATGGGATTTGATGTTCGAAAAACAGATAGGTTCAGCTAGGAAACTTAGCTTTGAACTAATGCAGAGATGATTATTTTGGCCATATTATGGAACATTCATTTCGCATTGTTGTAGAAGAAGGAAGCTATGATGCCTTGTTTAACTAATATGTAATTAAAAAGTTTGTAGTAAGAACCAAATATAATAATTTAATGTGAGTGGAAGGTGGTAATGTAAGAATGAACCATATAATTTTTAAAAATTTACTTCATTTTGATATAAAATTGTGGGTAGAAAAAAATATTGCTTCATTACCTAATTCATTTGAAAGAATAATGAAAAGATATGAATTAGGTAAAGGAGATTATGAAAATAGCATCTTAGCAGACATGGTTTTTTCTAGGTTGGGTTGGGTGAATGTTTCTAAAGATATTAAAAATTCTTTTTGGGGAACATTCACATGTGCGTTGGTTAAACTATCTGAAGAAAACAATTGGACATATAGCAGTGCAAGCAGAAATAAATGCACGGATTCTATGTACTCTTTTGACAATGATTATAATATAATGTATTGTTCTTGGAATCCTGATACAGAGAGGTGGGGAAAGTTTCCGCTAAGTAAAAAGAAATTTGGTGAAAAAATATCTTCATCTAAAAATATCCATCAAGAAAAAATCCCAACTTTATTAAAAGAATTTCCTGAGTTTAGAGAACTCTCGAATATTTGCGATAGCATAGCAAATTTTATGCCATGCCCTGATTATCCTTTTAATTCAGTTAAAGGATGTTTAGATGACGTTAAAGATTACCTGAATCTAATGATTGATAAGATACAAAATTGCATTGATACTAATCAAAATTTGATATATTACATTGGGGAAAATCAAGAAGAAATCAAGTTGGAAAAAGTAAGTGAATGGAAAGAATGGTTTATCAAAAATCAAAAGGTGTACCATTTAACTGATTATTATTTCATTGAAAATGAAAAAATTGTAGGAAAACCTTTATTTGAAAATCAGTCATTATTGTACCCAATGCCATTGGAAAAAGAAGAAATAAGAAATTGTGTTAAAGAAACTATAAAAAGAATCAATAATAGAGCAAACAGTATATCCAACGATTTGAAATAATATAAGCTCTAATCTAATTTGCAACTGGATTCTTTATATAATGTTTACCAGATATCTTTTCCACCCCCATAGTAAGTGTTTTATAACGTTTCTTTTATTAAACAATCAGACGCGATTGTTTAATAGGTGCTCTTTTATTCTTAATTACAAATATCACTATAAATACCATTCAATTTGCTATGCAAATTTAGGTACATTTAATGTGGAATATCAAGTGTTGGGATAGGGTACTAAACTATGGCTACAATGTATTGACGAATGCAAATTTTTAATGGTATTATTTACCTATGAACACCTTTTCTTAAAGTTTTTTAAGAAAAGAACCTTTCTGGAGCCCAGCTATCGGAAAATGGCTGGGTAACAACTCTATATTTTGCTCGGAATATCGAAAAATCATGTGAAATGTATGAAACATTTTATATTTGAATTTTCGTTTTTTTATTTTAAAAGATAAAAAGTGAATCTTACTAATTTACACTTTCCCAATTTAAATTGATATCAATAATAATTCCATATTATTTTTAATATTGGTATTGTAATTATCCTTGAAAGATTAGACAAAATTAAGGTGAACACCACTACATTTTAAAACATCATTTTTCTACAGTCAGCACTCCACGCATGTTGAGTGTGTGGCAGTACTCGAGAAAAGTTTGTAACTAACTAAAAAAACTGCACTCATATTATGACTGCAGTTTTTTATTAACTCATTATATCAATCTGAGGCTTCTTCACTGGATCGTTTATTTCCCTTATAGATATAATAAAGAGCAATTATCATAAATAGTAATGCAAAAGAACGTTTCATATCTAAAGGAATTACTATACTATCGAACCAGCCGAAATGGTCAATAACAATGCCGATTACAAGTTGACCAATGATAACGGTAATATTGGTTGCAATCACCCCGATTTTAGGAACGGCGGCAATAATGAAAAGTAAAAACAAGACTCCTAAAAATACGGCGCTTAACTGCCATTTAGGCACTTCCAGGATGGCAAGCACATTTCCCTGACCAAAAAAAAGAAGAAAAATTGCTAGAAACATTGTGCCGGTTAGAAAAGTTAAAAGTGTAGTTTCGATTGTTCCTGCTTTACGACTGAATGTACCATTTATAGCCGATTGTGCGCTTAATGTGATACCACCTAAAAAGGTGAATAGAACCATTAATATACCCATGTTTAGACCTCCTAGTAAACTAAAACAAGTGCTATAATCATTGAAATAACAGCTAATATTTTTTCTTTATTGATTCTAAGTTTCCTGATTCCAAACCAACCATAATGTTCAATTACCATACTCATTACTAATTGGCCAATAATTACTGCAACCATAGTGATTCCGACTCCAACGAATGGAACACTAATTACAATAGATGTTAAATAAACTGCCCCCAAGAAACCACCAAGCAGTGTCCATTTAGGTGCTTCAGTGGCATAGGAAAGTTTACCTTTTCCAAAGAAAAGCCATAATAATCCTAGGATAATTGATCCCACAAAGAAGTTATAAAAACTTGTTTCGAGCTTTCCGATCGTTTCCCCTAATTCACCATAAATAGCTCCTTCAAAACTAAGCGCTGCGCCGGCTAATAAAGCTAAAATATATGAGATGTAACGCATTAAATGAGTCCCCCTTGATACCTGTATTTTTAAATATCTAGAATAATCGATATATGGTTTCATAAAAAAACAGAAATCAACCAGCTTAGATTTCTGTTCTAAGATATTCAGCAAACTGACGAATGGCTTCTTCATTTCTTCGATAGTACGTCCATTGACCGTAACGAACAGATTCAAGAAGACCAGCTTTTTGCATCATATTTAAGTAAAGAGATACCGTAGATTGAGAGGATTCGGCTTTTTCTTGAATGTCTCCTACACATACTCCCCCTTTATAACTTACCTCCGTTGGCAGGTGAGCGCCTTGTTTAGGAAAATGCTTCTCCGGTTCCTTCAGCCAATGTAAAATGTTAAGTCGAGTTTTGTTAGATAACGCTTTGAATACATCGATAGGTTCCATAGTCCAAATTATATATCGCATTTATTCGATATGTCAAACAGAAGAAACTAACCTACATAAATAACATTTCATTCTCCAATCCCTTGACTTTCATCTTATTTCAATGAAAGATAAAGATAATAATTGTGAGGATGAATGGGATGAATAATTCAGTAAATATTTTAATAGTTGAAGATGATCCAGATATTAATCGCTTGCTTTGTAATATTGTCAGCAAAAACGGCTATGCGCCTAAACCTGCCTATTCTGGCACGGAGGCGGTAATTTATTTAGATTCTCAAAAATGGGATATGGTCCTGCTTGATTTGATGCTTCCTGGTTTGTCAGGTGAAGAAATTCTTAGGAAAGTAACGGAAGAAAGTCAGATTCCTATCATTATTATTTCTGCAAAGCTGGAAACGCAAACCAAAATAGATGCTTTAAGGGCAGGTGCCGATGACTATATTTCGAAACCTTTCCATATAGAAGAGGTCTCTGCAAGAGTCGATTCCTGCTTAAGAAGATACCGGAATATGGGGGATTTGCTAATACGTAATCAGCTTCAATACAAAGATCTCGTAATTGATCCAGATGAAAAAAAGGTGTCTGTGAATGGAAATGAGCTAAATCTTACAGCACGGGAATTTAAAATATTGTTTCTGCTGATGTCTTCACCTAAGAAAGTGTTCTCAAAAGCTAATGTTTTCGAGAACGTTTGGAATGAAGAATTCTATGGGGATGATAATACGATTAATGTTCATATGAGTAATTTAAGAAATAAGCTCTCGAAAGCAAATCCAAATGAAGTGTATATTGAAACGGTATGGGGAATGGGGTATCGTCTTAAAACTTAAGGTTTTCTTAAGACTTATCTTAAGTTTCTCTTATGTTTTCCTTCTTATAATAAAAGTGTGTTCAATATGAAAAAAGTGGATTTTGAACGAGAACGTTAATCCTTTTTTACATGTTGTAAAAGTAAGAATTAGGGAGGAAAAACGGAATGAATGAGTATGTGCTTAAAACGAACCAATTATGTAAGAAATATCAAAATAAAATGGCAGTTGATAAAGTTGATTTATCGATTAAAAAAGGTTCTATTTATGGTTTTATTGGTCAAAATGGAGCTGGAAAATCAACGTTTATCCGCCTCATAACTGGTCTTGCCTATTCAACAATCGGGACGTTTGAGTTATTCGGGGAAAATGATGCAAATGCTTTAACAAGCACAAGAAAACGAATTGGGACAATCATTGAAGGTCCTGCATTATACCCGAATATGACTGCTGCTGAAAATTTAGAAACACATCGGCTGTTAAAAGGAATACCTGGTAAAGAATCTATTGATAGAACGCTTGAGTTAGTAGGTCTGCAGAATACCGGGAAAAAGAAAGCCAAGAATTTTTCTCTAGGAATGAAGCAGCGTCTTGGGCTAGCCATTGCACTGCTGGGTGACCCTGAATTCCTGCTTCTCGATGAACCAATCAATGGTCTAGACCCAATGGGAGTAGTCGAAATACGAGAATTATTAAAAAGGCTGAATCAGGAGTATGGAATTACGATTTTAATTTCAAGTCATATTTTAAGCGAGCTTCATTTATTAGCGACTCATTATGGCATCATTCACGAAGGTGTGTTGCTGGAGCAGTACTCTGCAAAAGAACTAAATGAAAAATGCCAGCAATACTTGCATATTAAAGTGGATAATCCAAAAAAAGCTGCAACTGTTATGGAAAGACAGCTAGTAACGCAGGACTTTGAAGTTATGCCAGATGGATCGATTAAGTTATCTGCTTTTGTAGACGTACCGGGGAAAGTTTCAAAAATTTTGACCGATCAGGGTTTGGTGATTGAACAATTTATGCCAATGGGTGAAGATTTGGAAACCTACTTTGCAAACCGCATCGGGGGTATTCATAATGGGTAACCTTTTGAAGACAGAATGGTATAAATTAAGAAAAGATAGAACTTTTTGGGTTCTTACAGGGCTATTAATTGTTTTTTCTGTTTTGTATCCTCTCGATAGAATTGGGATTTCTGACTCACCTAATGAAAATGACTTTTATCGGGGTTTTATTCTAGCAATCAATAGTGATATAGTAAGCCTGCTGCCGGCAATATTAGCAGGGTTCTTTATCGCAAGTGAATTTTCGATGGGAACAATGAAAAGTATCGCTTCTTCTGGTCATAGCAGAGTAAAAATATATTTTGCTAAGCTCACAGTGTTTTCGATTGGCTCCATTATCATCTTACTAATATTACCGATTTTTATGATGGTTGCCAGTGCAGGTTATATAGGATTCTATGTCTGGCCGGACTGGACGTATTATCTCCGGACAATTGGACTAATTTCCCTGTACGGAACAGCTTACGCTTCCATTATGGCACTTTTTTCGGTCATATTTGCTGATAGTGGAAAAACGATAGCATTTCTGCTTCTATTCCTTGCGTCAATTGATAGCCTGCTGGATTTTTTACGTGCTAAAGTTCCATTCCTGGAACCTATGATTACACATTCTATATTTATGTCACATGGATCTATATTAACCATTGATCAGATCGGTAATTGGAACGGTGACGATGTGTTAACATTCATAGTTGTACCGATCCTGACATCACTAGTACTCGGGACACTTGGAAGTTTGATTTTCAGATATAAAGAAATTAAGTAAGTAAGAAAGCGGGTGAGTACTGTGATCTATGCAACGATATTAGCCATTATGGTACTGTTATATGTTCTCACCCGCCACTATTTTTTGAAAAGAGAAATCAAAAGCGTAACCCGACAACTCAACCATTTAAACAACGATGTAACAGCTAAGAAATTAGACATAAGCTATTTTGATAAGGATTTTGAGAAACTGGCTAAGGAAATAAATGACCAAATTGATTTAACAAAAAAGGCAAAAGCAGAAAAGCGCATGACTGAAAATGAGTTAAAACAGGCAATATCCTATATATCACACGATATACGAACGCCTATGACTTCGATATTGGGATACATTCAATTTTTGGAATCAGATGAATTACTTTCAGAGGACAGAAAAGAATATACACATATTATTAAAAATAGTGCAGAACGATTAAAGGTTTTACTAGAGGATTTCTTTGAGCTTTCCATTATCGAACAAGAAGATTATCCAATGAAGATGGAAAAGATTAAATTAAATAAATTAGTTTTGGAATTGATATTAGGTTTTTATGAAGAATTTAATAAAAGTAGGCTTGAACCCACTATTACAATACCAGATAATGATATCATAATAATGGGCGACCCATCTGTTGTTAAGCGAGTAATAGAAAATTTAGTAGTAAATGCGATAAGGTATTCAACCGGTAAGGTAACCATCCAGCTTGAAAAAAATAAAACGACCGTTCAGCTGACAATTGGTAACTCAGTTAATCAGTTAAATGAAAAAGATGTAAATCATATGTTTGACCGTTTTTATAAAGCAGATCAAACTAGAACCGGAAAAGGTACTGGTCTCGGGTTATCAATTGCAAAAAGCTTAATGGAAAATATGCATGGGGATATAACTGCTGAGTTGAAGGATAACCAATTATTTATGAAGTGTATATGGGAAATTTGATACCATATTTATATTTTTTTCAAAAACCAGCATCGTCCGTTCAACATTATAGGAGGTTTATTAATGGATAATAACGATATATTAATGAGATTAAGGTATGCCCTGGATATTAAAAATAAAGAGATGATGGAAATATTTATACTTGGTGGCGTTGAGGTTACAAAAGAGGAAGTAATAAAACTGCTCACAAAATCAGAGGTTGAATATGAATACGACTATGATGATGCAGCGGAAACGGAAGATCATCTAAGGTGCACGAATAGTATGCTGGAGTCTTTTTTTAATGGTTTGATAACGTATAAACGGGGACCACAAGAGCCGAAACCTGGACAACCTAGTAAACCGGATCGGTCAATTAAAAATCATTCAAGTGTAAATAATGTCATGCTTAAAAAGGTGAAAATTGCACTAACATTAACGAGTGAAGATATAATTGACATTATAGATGATGCAGGAGTTGCGATAACAAAAGGTGAATTGAGTGCCTTGTTGAGAAAAGAAGGACATAAGAATTATAAGGAGTGCGGTGATAAATACGCCAGAAATTTCTTGAAGGGATTAGCTTTAAGGTATAGGGGATAAGCTTATCGACCCCATAAAGAATAGTCTTTCCTCACACGAATTCCAATTAACTGCATAAAACTTTTTCATTTAGGGTAATTGAAATAGTAGAAGAAATTCAGAGTGGAGGCATAATGATGCAGAAGATGAATCGAGGAGTAGTGACAGCACTTTCAGCGATAGGAATTGCACAAGGCATGAAGATACTGACATATAAAAAATTGACAGGTAAATGGGACTGGAAACAGATTGCTACGACTGGTGGAATGCCAAGTTCACATTCAGCTGGTGTATCAGCTTTATCAACTTACATAGCGACAAATAAAGGATCCGGTCATACAGAAACGGCATTGGCAGCCGTATTTGGTGTAATTGTCATGTATGATGCGCAAGGAATACGACGCCATACAGGTGAAATTGCAAAATTGGTAAATCATTTGGAAGACAACTTCGCTATTATTTCAAAAGACTTTCCGAGCCTTGAATTTGTTGAAAGAGAAAAAGAACTAAAGGAGCTTCTGGGCCATCAGCCATTAGAAGTTTTAGGTGGAGCAATTCTAGGTTCTGTATTGGGATTATTGGCTGCTAAACATGAGAATAAATAGTACTAGCCACTGTTTGCGCTTTCCTGTTAAGGGAGGGCGTTTTTTATGTGATGAATAAAAACAGTCCATCCGAACATACTAAACCTAAACTACAGGAGGTGTGTTGAGATGGATAATAAAGACTTTGACGAGATATATAATGCATACAAGAATCAAGTTGAAAATCAAGTCCAATCGGAATCAACGCAGGGGACTGTACCTGGTAAAGAAAAAATAATTGCCGTTCGTAAAAATGACGATGGTGATATTATTGCCTTTAAAACGGAAAACGGCAGGGAGCTGGATTATGTTTCGGCACTTGAAGAAGCCAAAGCAGGCAAGTTAGCTCATGTAGATGTTTTCCATAAATATGGAAGAGATATTCTGCGCAGTGAACCCGACGGGGTAAAAGAAAATAATTTAGATAATCTGGATAGTTTTTAAAGTTAAATCAGGAGGTGCTTAGAATGGGAAAAGACCGTCAAGAGAGAAAGTTAAGAGAGAGCGGACGCGTGGAATCAGACCGAGATGTTGGGCTACGCTATAAAGGTTCAACAAAGATGTCCAGTCCTGAAGAAGCTCGAAAATTAAACGATGGAAAAAAGTAAATTATGAACAAGTTGAGAATGGACGCTTCTATCCCAGTAGAAGCGTCCATTTTATTTTGTGCTAAAATATAGAAAAGTCATTTTTATAATGGGGGGTAAAAGTTATGATTGGGGAAAATATACATGTTAGATCATTTACAATAGATGACGCAGCGGCAATGCTTTCACTTCAAACAACTAATAAAGTGTTTTTTGAAAAGTTTTCGATGGAACGTGAAGATGATTATTATACGATAGAATCCCAAGTAGAACGAGTGAAAAAATCGCAGGAAGCGGCAAGTGATGACAAGGAGTATAACTTTGGGATATTTAGGAATGACGATAATGATTTACTTGGTACAATAAACCTTTTTCATGTAATGCGCGGGTCGCTGCAAAGTGCTTTTATAGGTTATTTTATGGATCAAAAACAAAATGGTAAAGGGTACACTACTGAAGCAGTTAAATTGCTTGTAGAACATGGATTTGAAAAGCTAAATCTGCATCGAATTGAAGCTGGAGTGATGCCACATAATATAGGGTCCATTCGTGTGCTGGAGAAATCCGGATTTCATAAAGAAGGAATTGCTAAGAAAAATGTTCAGATTAATGGAAAGTGGGAAGACCATCAGGTTTTGGCTATTATTAATCCGGCAGGTTAGTTGGGGAGAGAAATTGTATAAAAAAATTATTGTCAGGTCTTGCATTTATATTTATATCGGCTCTTCTGTATGGAGCGAATGTAATAGCCGTTGCTATTTCTAGTCTAAGAGAATTTGGAAACGGACAATCAGAAGTAGGCTACTCACTTATCGTTTTGAGTGTGATTTCGGCAGGTATAGGAATTACATTATTGCTAGTTTTGGAAAGAGAGCAACACTATGATAAAAGTAAATAACAAGTATTCTGACGTGTTAAGCTGTTTCCAGTTAACACGTTTTTTAATAAGGTTAGAAAGTAAAAATCCGTGCTTACTGAATAAGTGCAACGAAGGTTTTAGCCATTAAAATTCGGTGATAAGCCAAGTTTTTTAATAGTATTGAAACTTTTTTACATAAATTCTTCTCTAATGGTAAAAGGGGGGCAAACATGAATGAGTTAAAGCTAATCAATAAAGCAAAAAAAGGAAATGTAAAAGCTTTTGAAAAACTACTATCACTACATAGTGATCAGCTGTATCGAACTGCATTTCTTTACGCTGGAAACCGAGAAGATGCACTGGATATTGTTCAAGAAACTTCTTATAAAGCGTTATTAGCAATTAGAAACTTAAAAGAAGGTAAATATTTTTTATCCTGGTTAACAAGGATTCTTATCAATAGTTTTTATGACCTGAGGAAAAAGCAAAAGAATGATATACCACTAGAATATTTAGGGGAGCATTCTTCAATTAAAGCTGAACCAAAGATTGAACATATCGATTTAGTTAGAGCAATTAATCAATTACAGGATAAACATCGAGATGCTATTATTTTATTTTACTTTCAGGATCTGCCAATAAGGGAGGTAGCAGCTATTATGAACACACCTGAAAACACAGTGAAAACGTATCTTCAACGAGGAAAAAAGCAATTGAAATTTATTCTAGAGGGGGTGGGAGCACATGAAAGAAAAATTTTTCCGAGATAAATATGATGAAATAGAAGTCCCTCAAGAAGATGTTAAAAAGGCTATTCGAAGTGGTATGCAAAAAGCGAGTGAACGTTCTGGATTAAGGATAAAGACTGCGCGCCCAAAAAATTTTATTATTTCAGCTGCAGCGTCACTAACACTTATGGCAACGAGTTTTTTAGTGCCTTCCGTATCTCATGTGATGGCTGAAGTACCACTAGTCGGTCAATTATATACGAACTTTAATGATGCAGTAGGTAGAAACCTTGAAGAACAAGAATTAATTACAGAATTAGATCAAAGTTCAAGTTATAAAGGAATTGACGTAACGATTACGAGTGCCTATTACGATGGTGCCATGGTTGGTGTTACGTTTGATATTAGTGGAGACGTGAATACAGATCAAAATGGAAAAATTTCAGCTTTTTATCAAATTTTCGATGGAAAAGAAGGGATTTCTGACAGTAAAGAAATTGTGCATTTGGAGCCGACAGATACTGGATACACGGGCCATGTCCAATTAAGTTACCCGAAAACTGACCTACCTGATGCCGCTACTTTCCCACTTGAATTTTTGCGAATCGGAGAAGAAGAAGGCGCTTGGAAATTTGATGTTCCAATTAAGCAGCTGCCGTTCGATATGATTACACTAGATAAAGTGCGCAGTGATGCCAAGGCAGAAGTAAACGTTCAATTCGATTCGATTATCGCGGGTAAAGCATCGACTGCTATAAACTATACAGCTACTTTTCCAACTGTAGGAAAACATGATCAGGTTGAATTAGTGGCTTATGATGACGAGGGGAAGGTGATTAGAATTACCAAGGATGGAATAGATTTAGAAACAATTGTCAAAGACAACCAAATAAACGTTAAAGGAAGAAGTATTATTCCACAAAAGCTTGTAGGGAAAACAGATTATATAGTAGTACATCCTAAAGTACATTTAAATGTAAAGGATCAGTTTGTTGAATTAGACCAGAAAACACCTTTAGATATAACAACCAGCAGACAAGATTTATCAGTTACTGTTGAAAATATGAAGGTGAAAGACAATGAATTCGTAATTGATTTTCAATTTAATCATGGTGATGAACACAATAGACATTTCACACACTTTAATAACTTTGCTAATAACGGTGTTACGCTTGTTAAAGAATCCGAGAAAAAGATAAGGCAAAAACCAATTAATCATGACATTAAAGTGGTAGATAAAGAAGATCTGCGGTTCAGGAGTTCTTTTGACATTAGTAAACTAGATGAGTTTATTAAAGAAGATTATGTAGTCAGAGTTAGTCTAGGATCATTAAGTGCGAATATTCCGGTCGAATTAGAACCAGTAAAAATCAGTTTGAATTAAGAAAAGAAAAAGCCAAATCATATCGCTTGATTTGGCTTTTTTCATACAAACTATTAGCCCAACAATGGATTCAATTTATAACTTTCCAATGCAACGTTAACATCATCAATATCATAAATATTTTTCTCCAGACAATACTGTACAACTAAATCGGTTATATCACTGTCGGAAAAGGAGTAACCGGCTGCACTTAGGAGATCAACGGTTTCATTTGTAGTTAACTCAAGGCCAATGGCAAGTGCTAGAATCGTGTTTTTGCCTGGTCGATAATTTTGGGTGGTGCGTATTTTCGAAAAATGCTTCCGGTCCATTCCAATTTTATTATAAACTTCAGGGTCAGTTAATCCGGCTTTATCTATATAGGTAAATAACACTTGTTTGAATTCCGGCTTACGTTTCTTTTTGATAAATTCTTCGATTTCGTATTCGCTAACCTCTTTAAGAATAATATCCTTACTGTAAAGTGGCATATTATTCGAAACCCCTAGCTCCAGATGAGCTTCCACATACTTTTGCAACTCTAACCATGTCTTCTTATCGAGCATCTTGCATACCTCCCCAAATTGTCGCTTTTCAGGCGACCACAAAGCCGATTTTCTTAGCTATTATTATAGCATGATGTAAAACTTAGGAGGATGATTTGAATGAATAACCAATTAACAGAGATTATTTTTTTGCTTGACCGAAGTGGATCGATGTCTGGACTTGAAGCGGATACAATTGGAGGCTTTAATGCTTTAGTTGATAAACAGTGCAAGCTTGAAGGAGAAACAGTCCTTACAGCAGCACTATTTGACGATCAGTACGAAACAATATGGAGTGGAATCGATGCAAATAAGGTTAAGCTAACGGAAGAAAATTATTTTGTCAGAGGGTCTACAGCGCTTCTTGATGCAATAGGTAAAACCATTCTGGACGTGGGACAAAGACTGTCCGAGACCAGCGAAGAAAGGAAACCTGGGAAAGTTTTATTTGTTATTACGACAGATGGGATGGAAAACGCCAGCCGTGAATTTTCACATAAAAAAGTAAAAGAAATGATTCAGCATCAGAAAGATAAATACGACTGGGAATTTATCTTTATTGGTGCAAATATAGATGCTGCGGAAGAAGCGGATCAAGTAGGAATCAGCAGTAATGATGCTTATTCATTTGAAGCATCTAGTAAAGGAGTGGAAAAAATGTACTCCATGGTAAGCGAAGAACTATCCTACAGAAGAACTAAATAGCTTTGGTTAAAATTGAAGAAGAACCACGGTAACGATTAACAGCAGAAAGATGATACCAGTGAACAACAACGAGTTAAGACGTGATGTATTTGCTTCCTGAATATCATTCCAGTTAACTGGTTTAATGCCACTAAACCAAAAGACAAGGATTGCGGATAACAATATTGAAATTACATTTACGAGAAGAAGTAACAAAGGCTGAAGTGCAGCTTGCCATTGAGCAGCCCCGGTCATCATTCCCAATACGATTGCCGGGGGTAATACTGCGAGCGAAATCATTACGCCTACTAATTGACCATGTGATCGTTTAACAAACGAAATGGCTCCAGCTGCACCGGCTGAAATTGCCACGACAATATCAAATAGTTTAACATTAGTCTGCGCAAGAAATTCATTACTGTCTAATGGAAGCGGAAATAAATACCCAAATAGAGCAGAGATAGCAATAGGGATAAAAAGACCAAATAAAGCTGTTGTGATCGATTGACGAAGTAATTTTCTCTCACCAAGAACAGATGAGAACGAAACACCCATTAATGGTCGAATGGATGGATCGATAATGTTGGCTCCTAACACTAATCCTGGCCGATTTTGAATAATTCCTACAGCAGCTACCAATGCGGCGAAAACAGTAAACCATGAATAACTTCCATTTATCTTGCTTGAGGTCTGAATAATTGTTAATAGTTCCAGTCTGCTGGCTCTGCCAAATTGTTCTTTATTATCATCAGGCGTATTTTCTTCATTATATTTACTGGGGATATATGCTTTAACTGAGTATAACAGCGCATCAAATTGACTGTTCACATCGGCTGCGTTTTTCTCCAAATAATTCAGGATTTTTTCTGCATCATGTTTTTCAACTAGAATTCGTATGTGAACGGCATCATTTTCCTCTGCTATCCAATACGTTATGAGTGGAAATTTGCTGAGCAGCTCATCTTGATATTTGAAATTATCTGGTGCGTATACCTCTATTAATTGAACATCCATACGAATCCCTCATCGAGTTAGTCTTTTAATTACTCCGCTTTCGCAGGCTGATATACTTGAACAAGCCCGCCATCCATTGTTGTAGTTGACACAAAATCTCTATACTGCGACGTAACAGTTGGTTATTTTCCACATTGTATCAGCAACGAGATTTCCGCTGTTGGCAGTTGCGCAACTTAGGGCGGCCAGTGAGCCTCCCGGGGGTCTCACCTATGCCTTACCTCGAGGCTACTGAAAAAGTTACATGTAGTACGAAATAAGTGGAACTACCAACCGCATCTTCGAATATACTCCGCTTTCCGCGGGCGAGTGTCGAGCCTCTTCGGACTGGCTATCCTTCAGGGTCTCGCCGATCTCTTACTTCCCGCAGGAGTCTCCGTATATTCGAAGATGCTAAGTATTGGCGGTAGGAAAATTTATAACATCTACACTTTTTCAGTAGCCTCGCCTTACCTCCCGCAGGAGTCGACTGCCAGCAGCGAAAATCTTTTGACGGGATATAGATGATATTAAATTGTATAGCGCACAATCAAATTCGCTACTTAGTCTACTGAAAAAGAGATAGATTTTAAAATTACGTTATCTCACCTTAACCTAGCATCATCGAATTCATGAGACTCCTGCGGGAACAGCACGAGTCTGAAGGCCCCGCAGAGTGGTTTTCTCGAGGAGACTGAAGCCGTGCCCGCGGAAAGCGAAGTGAATTCGATGATGCGATCACAGATCCACTAAATCCGTGTTTCATGTAACTTTTTCAGTAATCAAAGACAGTGTAAAAAATTGTATGTTACTTCGCATTACACATCTAATACGACACAGTAACTCTGAAAAAAATAATTGATTCGTGGCACGTATCATACTTCAAATGCTACAAGTACTAAAGTTTATGGCACACATCATGATTACCTAAGTGCGAAAGTTATGTTATTTTAATTATTCTGTCCGAATTTTATAGATATAATCTGGGCTATCCTATATGATTATAAAAAGACTCTTTTTCAAATTTGAAAGGGGAATTAAAATGAGCGAAAACATATCATTGCGGGATGCCTTTAAACAAACTGAAGTTCAGACAGCAGGTCACGGAAGCAGAAATATACAGGTACTCACAGATGCATTTAAAAATATAGATGATGAACAGGAAAGTGATAACTATGGAAGCGGAAAGATAATTGAAGATTACCAAGCGAAAATGGCCGCATACTTTGGTAAAGAGTCCGCAGTATTTTTCCCCAGTGGAACAATGGCTCAGCAAATTGCACTGCGAATTTGGTGTGATGACAAAGATTTGAATAAAGTTGCCTACCATCCATTGTGTCATCTGGAAATTCATGAACAGGATGGGTTAAAAGAGCTGCACCACATTCAACCTATTCTATTAGCAGATGAAGACCGTGTAATTCAACTCGAAGATGTTCAAAATTTAACAGAAGATATTGCTTGTCTCTTGCTGGAATTGCCTCAACGTGAAATTGGAGGTCAATTACCACAGTTTGAGACACTAGTTGGAATTTCCGATTACTGTCGTTCAAAGGGGATTAAACTTCATTTGGATGGTGCACGACTGCTTGAGATTCTACCGTATTATCAAAAAACCGCCCATGAAATCTGTGAATTATTTGATAGTGTATATGTTTCTGTATATAAAGGCATAGGAGGAATTGCAGGAGCAGTTTTGGCTGGAGATACAACGTTTACAGAGAAATCAAAAGTTTGGAAGCGGAGGCATGGCGGTGACTTAATTAGCCTATACCCCTATATTGTCAGTGCAGATTATTATTTTGAACAACGCAAAGATAAAATGAAACAGTACTACGAAGAAGCGGTCGAGCTTGCGTCTTTTTATAATCGATGTCATGGGGTTTCCACAATTCCTGAAGTGCCAGTTTCTAATATGTTTCATGTTCATATTGATAAAGCGAAGGATGAACTTACAACTATCTTGATTTCTGTTTATGAAGAAACTGGAGTAGGTTTAACAGGTTATCTCAGGGAAACGGAAGAAAAGAAATGTAACTTTGAGGTAAGCACCGGTGATAATTATTCCACGATTTCTACTAGCGTTGTGAAGAAAACGTTCGAACTTTTAGATGAAAAATTAAAAGAAATCAACTAAATTCGATTCGACTTCCTAAAAGCTGTTTGACTGCATCTCCAAGTCGTACAGTTTTTTTGATGCCTGAAAACATAATATTTATTTATAATCCATAGAAAATGGTATGATAGTAATAACGTATTTAGATACTAACAGGTAATAGAAAGAGGATATAAAATGAATAAAAGTTCGGTTCTATCAAAGGAAAAGAAAACAATTACGCTGACTGACCTGAGAGAATTATTTAAAGCAATTGTTTTACTACTAAATGTTCTCCCAGTTTTCACTGGATTTTGGTTAGCTATATATTTTACAGGTGCATCTATCGGGGATCACTGGATCACGCTTTTGTTAACGTTGATCGGCAGTACGCTGGTTATGGCCGGAGCATTGCTGATTAATAATTGGTACGATGCAGATATTGACGCAGTAATGGAAAGAACGAAGAAACGTCCAACGGTTACTGGTTCCATATCGCTTAAAACAGTGTTCAGAATGGGGATAGCCCTCTCTTTCGCTGGTTTTGTTGTGCTAATATTTACGACGATTGAAGCGACTTTATATGCGTTCGCTGGTTGGTTTATCTATGTGATTTTGTATACCATGTGGTCAAAAAGAAGGTATACGCTTAATACTGTGATTGGAAGTGTCTCTGGTGCAGTAACGCCATTGATTGGCTGGACAGCAATCGAACCTGGGTACCATATTGTGCCGATCGTATTATTTCTAATGTTATTTGTTTGGCAGATGCCCCATACTTTTGCGATTGCAATGAAGAAATATAAAGAATACAGTGCTGCTAAAGTTGCTATGCTGCCAGTTGTACATGGGTTTAGCATGACAAAGAGACAGATGGTGGTTTATATTGCTTGTTTACTTCCATTGCCATTGTTTCTGACGCAATTAGGTACTGCATTTCTGGTAATTGCAACAATACTCAATATCGGTTGGCTGGTTGCAAGTTTAAGCGGATTTTTTGCCAAAGACGATTTGAAATGGGCACATCTTATGTTTATCTGCTCTGTGAATTATCTAGCTATCCTATTTATTTCAATGATTGTTGTGACGTTACCGGTTTTCACTTAAGGTGACGAAACAACAAATGATTCTCTTTCCTCCTTACAAAAAAATAAGAGGATGTTGCAAAACTTTTACATCAATTTGAGATAGTGCGGAGGAAAGAATATGTGGCTAGAAGATTTTTTAATCAATGCATGTATCATATTATCAATTATGTATCTATCTAGCTTAGTTCATAAAAAACTGATTGCAAATGTACATGAGAATATGAAGGTAAGTTTGTTTATTGGTATATCTGTATTTATTGGATGGGTATCCATGCTGTTCGGAATACATTTAAATAATTTTGTTATTTTTGATCTTCGCTTTGTTCCAATAATCATTGCCGTTATTTTCTGCAAAAACTATATTCATGTACTGATGATTGCATTTCTAATTGGGATGATGCGATTAACATTTGGAATTAGCGAAGCTGCATTTGTAGGTATGCTTAACATGATGCTGCTGGGTGCTGTGGGAATTACCCTGCATCGTTTACTGGTTAATAGGAGTAAGTTGACGAAGGTACTATTAATAATTATTACCATGAATATAATCAACATGGTCATCATTGCTATATTCGGGGTTATACCGATAGAAAGGTTCTTTTTAACGATCGTCCCTTCTGTTTTACCCGTTAATGTCATTTTTAGTTTATTGCTTGTATGGATTATAAAGGATTTAAAGGATGAGTTTGAACACCAAATGGAACTCAGGAACATTGCCGAAACAGATCCATTGACCAGTCTGTATAATCGAAGAGCATTAACGCAATACCAGACCAATCTTTTGAATAACCCACAATCTAATAATTCACCAAATGCCATTGCTTTTATCGATATTGATCATTTTAAACAAGTTAATGACACCTATGGTCACGAGACAGGTGATAAAGTGCTTCAACACATGGGTAAGAAAATTTCCATATTAATTGGAGATTTTGATTTTGCCTCCAGGTACGGTGGTGAGGAATTTGTGATTATTTTCCGTGATGCAGATGAAGAAAAGTTGATTGACAAGCTGGAAGGTTTCCGAAAATCACTTGAGGCAGCGCCAATATATGCCGGGGAACACACCATTACTATTACCGTTTCAATCGGAGTGGCTGTTAGCCCGCCATTATCTTTAAACAAGCTTATTCATTATGCTGACATGGCTCTTTACGATGCCAAACGCACAGGACGGAATAGAATATGTATGTATGAGGAATCAGGAAGTGTACATAAGCAAACGGCAACGTAGTCTAGTAAACTACGTTGCCGTTTTACTATAAAAGGTTATTGTAAAAACTCAAACACTTCTCCAGCTATATCAGTATTATCGATGAAACCACTAAACACTTCGCTCTTAGGTCCATAAGCATAAACTGGAACGTCAACTCCTGTATGTCCGCTAGTTGTGAAGCCAACTCCAGCACGGTCATTGAATACTTCTGCAATCGTACTGTACAGTTTATCAAAATCATCTTTACTAGCTGCTTCTTTGATTGAAGACATTTCTGCGTCCGTAAAATCAAATGTTACATATTTACTTAAAACGTCTTCAACAGCTTTTCCATCAGCAATTTCCTGTGCCATGAATTCAGGTGTGCGCTTTGCAGCTTTGATTAGTTCAGGGTTAAAGTTGTAATTCCCATCACGTCCTACAGAGAATCCGCCGGTTGAATGATCTGCTGTTACTACAACTTGTGTATGTCCATTTTTCTTAGCAAATTCCACTACTTTTTCAAATGCTTTTGCGAAGTCATCCATTTCACTCATTGCACCAACAGAGTCGTTAGCGTGACCTGCCCAGTCAATTTGGCTTCCTTCCACCATGAGGAAAAACCCATCTTTATCCTTACTCAATTGCTCTAATGCTTCGGATGTCATTTCCGATAGAGAAGGTGTTGATTCTTCTCGGTCTATCGCTTTTGGCATTCCTACTGGAGCGAACAAACCTAACAGTTGCGCGTTTTCATTTTCCTGCAATTCTTTTGTCGTCGTTACATAGTTAAAACCATCTTCCTTGAAATCTTTTATCAGGTTGCGGTCTTGCCGGTCAAAGTAGGATGTTCCTCCGCCAAGAATAAGGTCTACTTTGTGTTTGCCATTTATCTTATCGTCAAAATAATCGTCAGCAAT
This sequence comes from Virgibacillus flavescens, assembly GCF_050574275.1. Taxonomy (GTDB): domain Bacteria; phylum Bacillota; class Bacilli; order Bacillales; family Amphibacillaceae; genus Virgibacillus_F; species Virgibacillus_F flavescens. The sequence goes on along the minus strand of NZ_CP192260.1, from coordinate 136,402 downwards.
ATTATTGTAGTTATTGCGGGATACATCATGTGCACCAAATGCCGCTGGTGTTGCATGATTTACTTGAGAAGTTGCCACTAACCCAGTAGCCATACCTTTTTGCTTGGCAGCCTCAAGAACAGTTCCAACTGGTTTTTTATCGTTATCAACTGCAATTGCACCGTTATATGTTTTAATACCAGCTGCCATAGAAGTAGCCGCTGCAGCAGAATCTGTTACATTTTCCTCGGTATCTTCAGGATAAGTACTTGCCATACCAACAAGATGCTTGTCAAAGATCGTTTTATCCATTACTGGTGTTTCCGGATTATCCTGCATATAGCGATAAGCAGTGGTATATGCTGGTCCCATACCATCGCCAATCATTACAATTACGTTTTTTGCCTTTCCGTTGTTACTGGATTTATGTTTATTCTTCCCATTGTCAGCACTCGTATTTGTGCTGTTCATTCCAATAACACTTCCTAAAACTAGCAAACAAACTGTTGCGATAATCCAAACCTTTTTTCGCATGATCTTCCTCCTTGGAATTTGTATTTTCTCTACACTTAACATGGTAGAATAAAAACTAAGTTAAAAAAATAGTAGAATGGTTGTCAATTTTGTAAAATTTATAAAGGTAATGTAAATCTGAAAGTTGCATGATTGGTTTCTAGTAGATACGTAGGAAGTAAATTCATAATCGCTTAACATTTAAAGGAAATAGGTGAAAAAATGGTAGTTTTTACTTAAGGACCTTGTAATCACTTAATAGAAAAAGGTATTTGAATTGTTGTATCGAAATTTACAAAGAGAGAGTTTTAGGAAAGGATAGGTGTGAAAATGGATATTATTCATGAATTAGAATCGTTTTTACCGAAAGAGCGGATCTCTACAAATACAGTGCTGAGGGAACAACACAGTAAAGATGAGTCGTATCATACGCCTAAATTGCCTGATGCCGTAGTATACCCAATTAACGCGGATGAAGTTAGTGAGGTTATGAAACTAGCAAGCGCCAATCATGTTCCGATTGTACCGTTTGGACTCGGAACTAGTCTAGAAGGTCATGTTATTCCGCAAAATGGTGGAATTTCGCTCGATTTTTCATTAATGGATACGATTATTGAAGTATTACCCGAAGACTTTCTGGTAAGGGTTCAGCCTGGAGTTACCCATGTGAAATTAAACCAGGAACTGAAAAAGCATGGACTTTTCTTTACGGTAGACCCCGGGGCTGAGGCAACACTCGGCGGAATGGTTGCAACAAATGCGAGTGGAACTACCGCAGTAAAATATGGAATTATGCGTGATCAGGTACGCGATCTGGAAGTCGTATTGGCCGACGGGACAATCATGCATACGGGAACGAGAGCTGCGAAGTCGTCTTCAGGCTATAACCTGAATGGCTTGTTTACTGGATCAGAAGGGACGCTAGGTTGTTTTACAGAATTGACGTTACGCGTTTATGGTATTCCTGAAATGATCATGGCTGGCCGGGCTTCTTTTCATTCAGTTGATAAAGCGATAGAGGCAGTAGGCAGTATTCTCGCTGCTGGAATTCAAGTTGCCAGAATTGAACTGGTTGACGAATTCTCTATGAAACAGGTTAATACGTTTAGTGATACCAACTATAAAGAAATACCAACATTGTTTATTGAATTTCATGGTAATGAATCTGGATTAATGCAGGACGTAGAATTCACAAAAGAAATACTAGCAGATGTTGGTGTACATGCCTTTGATTTCGAAAAAGACACACAGGGACGCAATAAGCTGTGGGATGCACGACATAATGCTGCCTATGCATTTAAGCATGGTTTTCCAGGAAGACAGCTGATGACAACCGACGTATGTCTGCCGCTTTCCGAACTAGCAGGCGGGATTGAATCTGCCAGGGCAGCTTTGAAGAAGTACGATCTGAAAGGCGGAATTGTTGGCCATGTTGGGGATGGCAACTACCACACAACGCTTATGATCGATACTGATAACCAAGTTGAAATGGAAAATGCAAAGGAATATAATAGATTTATAGTGGATTACGCACTAAAGCGTGGAGGATCATGTACAGGGGAACATGGGGTAGGACTAGGTAAAATTGAATATCAGGATTTAGAGCATGGAAATGCACTACCTGTAATGAAGATGATCAAAAAATCACTTGATCCTGTCAACATATTAAATCCTGGAAAGATCTTCCCTTTAGAATGAAAGGAATAAACCTGAATTTTTTGTGAGAAATTCAGTATTTGCAAAAAATAGTGAGAAATTAAATAGAGTGCTATATCGTTAGTGATATAGCACTCTATTTTCAGTTGAATATAAGGTGTATTTTAAAGTTTTTTTACAATCGTTTTATAGTTGATTTAAAATGAGACGTGACAGCGGTTGTTTTACTGTTGCGGACTTTTGCTTTTTCTATCGTTCACCACAGCAGTGAATTGTATATCCACAGCGATCGCGGGGAAGCGAACATGTTTTTCAGCTATGTCGCATTTTATTTAAATAGCAACTGAAGGTTTGTGAAAAGGTCAATGTGGTCATATAATTAGGAAACTAGATAAGCCACTAAAACATACCGTTCAGGTGCTGGCCCGATAAACTGAAAAGGATAACATGTCGTTACAGTTAAAATTGCGCGAGGTTTTGGAACGATAACTGTTCGATCATCTGCATCAACTATCCGTACATTTCGAATTTTATATTTGAACTCACCAGCAGAGGTTCGAACAATTAACATATCACCATTCCCAACTTTACCAAGCTCCCTAAAAACTGTATCACGATGACCTGAAAGGACTGAATTATTATCTTCACCTGGTAATACACTCCCAGCAAAATGGCCAACACCCTTTTCCAATTCATCTTCATCTGTTCCATGGTAAATGGGAAGAGTAGCATTTAATTTTGGTATATAAAGTTCTCCGATATTATCTCCAATTTTTGGAAGGGTAGGATATAGACGAGAAAGATTTGATTTAGATTCTGTTTTTATTTCTGCTTTTGATGGTTGAGCTTTCACAGCTGGCTCATCTCTAGAAGAATTAACTTGATAAATTAAATAACCCTTAGCAAACTTTGCTAAATTCGTTGATGAAAACCATAAGCCAAACAAAACAAGCAGTGCTGTGAATAAAAGAAGAATCAACCGATTTTTGCGATTGATCCGTGTGCCTTTAATTTTATGCATATTATTATGCCTTCTTTACTATACGATAGAAATAAATACCTAATACCATAATCAGTAGACCAAGAAAAGCATTCATAGCATAAGGTGTTGCTGTTTTTGGTAGTTTGCCACCTTTGATTGTTTTGTGTTCCACTGTTTTTGAAATTGGTTTTTCGTATTCAGTTACAGATTTAGCGGCTTCATTAACCTTTTCGCCTACTACATTGATTGTTTCTGAATCGACCATCGCCCCCGTTATAATCAAATCTGCTAATAAATCTCCCTCAAGATTAAACAGCGTAATTTTAAGTTTTGCATTTTCAAGCTCTTGTATTCCGAATAGGTCAGTAATGGACAATGGTGTTTCAGAGCCATCTTTTACAAGGCTATAGGATGCTTTAAGGTGAAAAATATCCAGAAATTCATGGTAAATGGAAATAAGCTGTGCAATTTGCTCCTCGGTCAACTCAGTAGTATGCTCAAACTCTACAAAATCCATCATTCGATAAGCTAAGTTTTCTAATTTTTCCAATGTTTCTGGTTGTGCAAGTTCGTTTTCGATTGACATAAGATGCTCATCTAGACGTTGCAGCTCTTCATCTGTCAGATCAAATTCTTCTTGAAAGAGTAGAAGCAGGTCTATTACCATTTCTTCATCAGTTTCGAGTGGCCATTTCCCCGTATACATCATAACTGACTGTTCTAAGTCATCGATAAAAATGTAATTATCCATGGCATCGTCATTTTCTTTCAAAAGTTGCAGTAAAGCTTCCTTGTCGAGCTCGTAATATTCCATAAAATAATCTAAATTGCTTAAATCAGCTTTAATAGTATCGCCTAAAAAACTGCGAAGCTCATTTACTTTTTCAAAGCTCTCCAGACTATCCTCATATAATGCAAGTGATTTTTCTATATCTTCTATTGTTACGTCAAATCCTCGTATGTTACTAATCTCTTCTAAGTAGGTAACTAGATCCTTGTCAAAATTTTGATCACGTTCAAATGATTGTTCATCAATGTAGTACGCAACTGAATCCTTTAACTCATTAACAAAGATGTAGTAGCTGACATCATCACCATATTCCTCAAGTAATTGGAACAGACTTTTCTGATCAAGGCCATGGATCTCATAAATTGTATTCAAATTGCTTAGGTCTGCTTTAATTGGATCCCCTAATAGAGCGCGAACTTCCTCAAAAGATGTAAAATCCTCTAAATTTTTATCATAAAAATAAAGGGCGAATTCAATATCTTCCTGGGAAACGTCGAACCCTCTGATCTTACTAATCTCGGTAACATATGTTTTCAATTTCTGGTCGAAATTTGGATTCTGTGCAGCTGATGAAACATTTGGACATAACCCAACAAATAAACACAACGTTAATAAAATTGACCCGATCTTTCTCATCGTTCATCCTTTTCTCCTCTAAAAAATGTAATGTGCTCTAGAAGATTATAATGTGGTAGAAGGTTTTTAGCAATATAATATTTTGATTCTTAAAATTTCTTTGCTTGTTTAGGACAGCTATGAAGAAGTACGATCTGAAATGCGGAATTGTTGGCCATGTTGGGGATGGAAACTACCACACAACGCTTATGGTCGATACTGATAACCAAGTTGAAATGGAAAATGCAAAAGAATATAATAGATTTATAGTGGATTATCTAAAGCGTGGAGGATCTTGTACTGGGGAACATGGAGTAGGACTAGGTAAAATTCAATATCAGGATTTAGAGCATGGAAATGCATTACCTGTAATGAAGATGATCAAAAAATCACTTGATCCTGACAATATCTTAAATCCCGGAAAGATCTTCCCTAATTAAAACTAAAATCTGATATAGGGGTGTAGGCATGTCTGTCGTAGAAAATATCTTAGACTTTAATAAGGAATTTGTAAAAAACAAGGAATATGAAAAGTATGCAACATCAAAATTTCCAGATAAAAAAATGGTTATCTTAACATGTATGGATACACGCTTATTGGAAATGCTTCCGAAAGCAATGAATTTAAAGAATGGTGACGCAAAGATCGTCAAAAATGCAGGTGCCATGATTAAGGATCCATTTGAAAGTGCAATGAGCAGCATTATTGTCGCGCTTTATGAACTAAAAGCTGAAGAGGTAGTGGTAATTGGCCACTATGGCTGTGGAATGACCGGAATGAATGCGGATTCCATCGTTGATAAAGCATTAAAGGGAGGAATGGAATCTTCCACGCTTGATAATTTGCGCGAATCTGGTGTAGACGTTGATAAGTGGCTGCAAGGGTTTGACGATGTAGAAGAAAACGTACGTAACAGCGTTGATATCATCCGGAAACATCCTTTTCTTCCGGCTAATACGCCAGTTCATGGGCTTGCGATTTCGCCTGAGACCGGTGAACTTACAGTGATTGATATGGAAAAAAGCAGGGACTAAAGTATAGTATAAATAAAATAATCCTAACGAAGCTTTCGACTTCGTTAGGATTATTTGCTATGAAAAAACTATTTTTAACGTCGCTGCGTCAAAATACTTCGCTTTCCGCGGGCACGGCTTCAGCTTCCTCGGAATGCAAAAAACGCTATTCCACCGGGATCTTCAGCTCGCGCTGTTCCCGCAGGAGTCTACGTATTTTGACTACGCTAAGTGTCTGCGCTGAAATTATATTTTGCTTTGTTCGCCTCTTCGCGTCTTTTCACTTAACCATTTAGTTATCTTGCCTGTCTTTTGTTTATACCATTTTTTCCGTAAGCTTTAGATATTCGTCGATTGCTTTTATCGTTGGATGAATCGAAGCATCCCAGAAACCTTTCTGACTTATGTCCTGTTTAAGGAAACTAGAAGCTAATTGTTCAACGGTCATTTTTCCGGAGTTACGCAATAATTCATCATATTGATCAGGAAACTGTTTCCCTTGTTCCTTAGACAATGCATATACACCGTTACTGAAGAGATAGCCAATGGTATAAGGAATGTTATAGAATGCAAGGTCAGTATGAAAAAAATGAGGAATGGTCATCCAGAGATAATGGTTCTGCTCATCAATAGTATCTCCATAAGTTTCATTCATTACATCCTTCATCAAATGGGAAATTTCATCTGAAGTTAGTGGCCCTAGTTTTCTTTTTTCATATATTCGTTGTTCGAATTCAAACATCGCCGGTACCATCACCTGGTATTTCAATCCATTCATTATTTTCAATTCCAGAAGCGATAGTTTTTCCTTTTCATTTGATGCGTGTTCAATGGCAGCATCTAATACCAGGTTCTCAGCAAAGGTGGATGCTGTTTCAGCAACACTTACGCTGATCTGTTGGTTAAATGCAGGTTCATCCTGCAAAATATAATTATGGTATGCATGACCTAATTCATGTGCAATTGTTACGATATCCTGATAGCTCCCCGTATACGTCAGGAAAATACGGCTTTCTTTCTCATGAGGCATATATGCACAAAATCCACCATGCATTTTGCCTGTTCGATCTTCCGCTTCAATCCAACCATCGTGAAAGGCTTTCTCTGCAAAATTGCCAAGCTTTTCACTAAATTTATAAAACTGGGTAACCACAATATCAGCAGCTTCACTATAGGAAATTTTTTCATTGGAAGTAAAACTAGGCGTGTCCGTGTCATACCAGCTCAACTTCTCCAGCTTCATAACGTTAGCTTTCCGTTTTAAAAAGGATTGGGCGACAGCTCGATTATCTTTAAGTGTGGAAACCATCGCCTGAACCGTATTTTCATTAATTCGATTCTCTTCCATCGCTTCTTTTAAAACATTATCCCAGCCTCTTTTTTTGTATACATCCAATCGAAATCCGTTAATTCGGTTTAAAACTGTAGTGAATTCGTCTGATTGCTTCTTACATATTTCAACGAGTGCGCGAGCTGATTGCTGTCGATTGGAGCGTTCACTTGAATACATTATATAACTCAGCGCTTGCCCGATCGAAAGTTCTTCGGTTTTTCCGCCCTTTTCAACTGGAATGCGCAAATTTCCCATCATTTGCTCATAATATTCTTCCCACCCAATAAATCCATTAACGGAAAGCTCTCCTATTAGTTTTTCCATCTCTAGTGGTAACTTGTCTTCCATTTTTTGTTTTCGTTCTTCTAAGTAAAAGCGGTATCCATTCACATCATTGTGCTGCAGTAACTTTTCCCATTCTACCTCCGAAAGCTTTGCTATAACTCCATCTATATCGATTTTTAGTGACTCAACCCTCGCTTTAATTTTTTCACTTTCGTCGATTAGCTTAGCAATGTCAGGATCCTCCACATTAACAGCGTAGAGACAGATTAAGAACTCATCCAGTTCAAAGGCAGAACTCATGAATTCCTGCATTTCCAGAAGGAGATTAACCAAATTGTCGGTTTCATATTGATCAAACGTTTGAACTTTTTTCTGCAGTACAATCATGTTCGCTTTTAGTCGTGCTATTAAATTCTTTAATTCACTTGATTCTTTCCCACCAGGATAAAGAGAATCAAGGTCCCAGTTTTCACTGATTACTTTCTCCATATATAATTCCTCCTAAAAACTGTTAGTACTTAGAAGTATAGAGAATTTCTAATTTTCTTGCATCCATCTAGAGGCTGACCTCAAATAAGTATCGAGGATTACAATAGTCAATATATGAGATGTAATATGTTCTCTTTCCAATTAGAAATATCAAAAAAGAGAAACAAGTATTCCAAAATAGGAATATTCATTTCTCTTTCTTAGATACTGCTCTTCTCAAAATCCCAGTTATTAAACCAATAACAAGGATGATAATTATTAGATAGTTGAACGGCACTTTTTCACTAAATAATGCATAAACAGCTACAGAAACAACTATCACTATTAGTAACAAAAACCAGTCGAGCTTATCAAATTTCATTCTACGCCACTACCTTTACTCGTGATAATTTTATTTTACTATTGATATCTAATTTGTGTCACTAGAATACTTCTTATCTCTCGGTGAAATCGATAAACATTTTTATAAATATTGACATCACACAGGAACTAACGTACTATATTTTTAATATAAATACCAAATAGTGTTGACGGAAATAAGTAGTGTGGATTTCATTGTTTCAGAAAGTCGATGGGTGCTGCGAATCGATACAGGAGTCCAGATGAATTACCTTCCAGAGCTTCTTTTATGAAAGCCAATTGGCAATTAGTTGAAGACGGTAAATCCGATATCTTTTTGAGCGGGAGGCATTGCCTTCAACTTGGGTGGTAACGCGTGATAAAGACACGTCCCTTGATTTGGGATGTGTCTTTTTTTGTATATAAGGAGGAAATAAGAATGAATTACATTGAAAAGTTAACGGAAGAACAATTAGAGGAGCTTAATCGCCAGTATACAATTTTATCATATGGTGTAGTTGGAATAATACCTGACGAAGCGTTCAAACAGAAAATTGCTAAGTCACTTGTAAATAACAAACCACTCAAGGTGAAGCTCGGACTGGATCCAACTGCACCAGATATTCACATCGGTCACACGGTTGTTTTAAATAAATTGAAGCAATTCCAGGAGTTAGGACACACGATTCAGCTTATTATAGGTGATTTCACAGGTAAAATTGGCGATCCTACAGGGAAGGCAACTGCGAGAGTAGCGTTGACTGATGAGCAGGTGAAATACAACGCCCAAACGTATTTTGACCAATTTGGAAAGATTATTGACATGGAAGCTGTGGAACTGCACTATAATTCAAAGTGGCTGTCTAAGATTGATTTTGCTGAGGTACTGCAGTTGGCCAGCAATGTTACAGTAGCAAGGATGCTCGAGCGAAATGATTTCGATAATCGGTATAAAACCAATAAGCCAATTTACTTGCATGAATTTTTCTACCCAATCATGCAGGGGTACGATTCACTAGCCCTGGAATCGGACATTGAACTCGGTGGAACGGATCAGGAATTTAATGTATTGTTTGGACGTCAGATTCAGGAGCAGTTTGGAAAAGAAAAGCAAGTGGTCATTACGTTGCCTCTACTCGAAGGGTTAGACGGGGTAGAAAAAATGTCCAAATCTAAGAACAACTACATTGGTATCGATGAGCAATCAAACGATATCTTTGGAAAAACTATGTCCATAAGAGATGAACTTATTGGCAAGTATTTTGAATTGGCATCGAACCTATCCATAGAGGAAGTGGCAGCTGTAAAAAGACAGTTAAGCGACGGATCACTGCACCCACGGGATGCTAAAGTACGGCTGGCGTTTTCCTTTGTGGAAATGTTATATGATACGAATGTTGCTGAGGAAAGTAAGAAGTATTTCCAGACAGTTTTCCAAAAAAATCAAATGCCTGATGAAATTCAGGAAGTTGTGTGGGTAAAAGATCTACAGGTAGGGATTCTGGATTTGGTAGCTGAGTTAAACATGCTTCCATCCAAAAGTGAAACACGCCGCATGATTAAAAATGGTGGTATCCGACTGAATCAGGAAAAGGTGGAAGACCCGAATCATATTGTGGAAATACACAATGATCTTGTTTTACAGGTTGGAAAGCGGAAGTTTGTTAAATTGAAGATATAAATGTAAGCATTCTGAAAATTGCTTCACAATTATTGAGCTTTGATATAGAATAGAAACCATACTAAAAAGACTAAGCTGCATCAATTTGATGCAGCTTTAATCTGACGCTGGGAGAGAACTTCAACAACTCAGGAGAAGTGCTTCTTCCAGTCGGGCGGCAGGGATTTAAACTCGGTAGAGACATATTGATTTTCAGGAGAGAACAGTGCAAACTCGAGAGTCATGAGCCAAAGATCAGGAGAGAATGACAGACATATAGGTTTGATTTATCAATAAAATAAATTAATAAGGGAGAATTGCACAATGAATAGATTGAATCTTTTAACACTTGGCGTGGACGACATTGGAAAATCGCTTACATTTTACCGGGATGGACTTGGTTTCGAAACAACAGAAGACAGTGATAACCCAGAAATTGTTTTTTTTAACAATGCGGGTACTAAGCTTGCATTGTATCCTTTGAATGAGCTCGCTAAAGACATTAATGAGAATGAGCCACCAGTAAGAGGGAAGTTCCCAGGGATAACCCTCGCGTATAATGCTAAATCTGCCGAAGAGGTAGACGAAGTGATGGAGAAAGCTAAACTTGCAGGAGGAAGTATTGTGAAACCACCTGAGCGTGTTTTCTGGGGAGGCTATAGTGGTTATTTCACAGATCCGGATGGCTATTACTGGGAAGTAGCATTTGGTGATAACTGGGAATTTGACAAAAATGATATGTTAATTATTAAATAATACGGGGGTAACTCATGACCAGAGGATTAATCCACCATGTGGAATTATACGTATCAGACTTGAAACAATCAGTTGAATTTTGGGGCTGGTTTCTTGAGGACTTAGGATATTATGTCTATCAAAAATGGGACGCGGGTCGCAGCTACAAGCTTGGTGACTCCTATATTGTTTTTGTTCAGACAGATGAAGAATTTCTTGATGTGCCCTATCACAGGCGACGAGTTGGACTGAACCATCTAGCATTTCACGCTGAATCCCGCGCGCATGTCGACGAAGTGACAAGTAAATTAAAGAAAAAGAATGTAACGATATTATATACGGATGCGCATCCGTATGCAGGCGGATCAGATTATTATGCTGTTTTCTTTGAAGACCCCGATCGAATAAAAGTAGAACTGGTCGCTCCATAGATTTAAAGATTCACTGAAAAAGTGGTAGATTTTAATAGGTAACATGTTCAACTCAACCTAGCATCTTCGAATATACGAAGACTCCTGCGGGAATTAAGAGATCGGCGAGACCCGTAGGACGCCAGTCCGAAGAGGCTCGACACTCGCCCGCGGAAAGCGAAGTATATTCGAAGATGCGACGGCAGATTTACCAAGTATGTACTATTTTTCAGCAGCAACGACTTTAAAGGAGGATGAACTTGCAACTAAAGGGAATCAATCATCTATTATTTTCTGTTTCCAATCTGGAAGAGTCGATAGTCTTTTATCAGACAGTACTTAATGCCAAACTTCTGGTTAAAGGTAAGAGCACTGCTTATTTTGATTTGAACGGACTATGGCTTGCTCTAAATGAGGAAAAAGATATACCGCGGCAGGAGATACATGGCTCCTATACACATACTGCTTTCAGTATTGCTGAGGCAGATTTTGAGGCGGCTTGTGAGCATCTTGAAAAACATGGCGCAACTATCCTGGACGGACGAAAACGGGATAGTCAGGATAAGAAGTCCATTTATTTTACAGATCTGGATGGGCATAAATTTGAGTTGCATACCGGTACGCTTCAGGATCGGTTGGATTACTATAGAAAAGATAAAAAACATATGACATTCTATGATTAAAAGGAGCGTCTATAATGAATGCACCAAAGCATATCGTATCAGCAGCAACCATTGTGCTGAATGACGAAGGTGAATTGTTATTAATTAAAGGACCACGCAGAGGCTGGGAAATGCCAGGTGGGCAAGTGGAAGAAGGTGAGTCGCTGACAGATGCAGCGATTCGGGAAACAAAGGAAGAATCCGGAATAGATATTGAAGTCATAAAGTTTTGCGGAATTTACCAGAATGTGGCTAAGAGTATCTGTAATACGTTATTCCTGGCGCGACCGGTTGGAGGAGAATTAACGACCAGCAGCGAGAGTCTTGAAGTAGCTTACTTTCCATTGGAAGAGGCGCTTAAGATGGTGACGTGGAAGAATTTCCGTGCCAGAATAGAAGATTCTTTAAATGAAGAAAATCATCCATTTTTAGTAAATTTCTAATTTCTAAGCATAAAGGGTTGAAGATGTGCAAACAAAAATACATATTATTGGATCAGTGGGAAGCGGTAAAACAACATTTGCTCGGAGGCTATCAGAAAAGACTGGTATTGCTTGCTTTGAGCTGGATAATGTCGTTTGGAAACGACGAGAAAACGAAGAAATACACGATGTAAAGCGGACTCCAGAGGAAAGAGATAATTATTTCGCAACCTTATTGAATAGAGAAGCGTGGATTATAGAAGGTGTACACAGCTTTGACTGGGTCATGAAAAGCATTCAAGAGGCAGATGTAATTCTAGTAATTGATACGAAATATTTTGTGCGAATCTATCGCATTATTCGCAGATATTTGCTTCAGAAGCTTGGCCGCGAAAAAGCTAACTATGTTCCTTCATTAAAGATTTTTTGGAAAATGTTTAAGTGGAATCACCAGTTTGAAAAAGAGAAGGTAGCAATTCTGAAAAAGCTAGAAATGTATAATGATAATGTGGTTAGTTTGCCAAACAACAAAGCGTTGGAGAAATATTTAGTGGGGGAGAAAATAAATGGGGTACGTGATGGATTTAAGAAAGCTGGTGGGATCTAGACCGCTTATTGTCGCGGGTTCCAGTGTTATAGTATTGGATAAAGCTGATCGATTACTGCTGCAGCTGCGACAGGATAATAATTGTTGGGGATTAGCTGGAGGTTCTATGGAGCCAGGTGAGACGCTAGAGGATGTAGCTAAGAGAGAGTTGCTGGAAGAGACAGGACTTATAGCAAACAGCTTGTTTTTTTTTAAGCAATTATCTGGTAAGGACTTCTATTACAAATATCCTCACGGTGACGAGTCGTATAATGTAATATCGGCTTTCGTCTGTCGTGATTATCAGGGTGATTTACGAGTGGACAATGAAGAAGTGCAGGCGCTGCAGTTCTTTTCGCTGGATAAACTGCCCGAAAATATGAGCCCACCTGATCTCAAAGTAATTCAGGCATACATGGAGGAATTATAATGCAGGCAACATTGGATAATGGGAAAGAAGTAATTTTTCGCGAGTACGAAGAGGAAGATTTCCCTCAAATTAATAAGTTAAATGAGCTTGAAGGCTGGAATACATTAGTTGAGCGAGCTGAAGAAACAAGAGAAGCACTAGAGAATTCAAATATTACTTATGTAGCGCTGATCGATGAAAAAATCGTTGGATATGTGAGAGGAATGACGGATAAGCAGATTACCTTATTTATTTGTGAAGTGATTATTGATAAAGAGCTTCGGGGATCTGGAATTGGAAAAAAAATATTACAGTATGTGCATGCTAAATATCCTAAGACCAGAATGGAATTACTCGGATCAAGCACATCAAAATCTTTTTATGAGAAGTTAAAGTTTCGACCTTTCTACGGTTTTCGTAAAACGATACAGGAATAAGGAGGCTGCGTGATGAAGAGCCAAATAGACCAAACTATAAAGCTAAGAGACAACGGAGAAGAAGAGCAAGCAAGGCAGATTTTTATTGAATTGGTACGACAGAACAGAGGAAATGCCGAACTGAATTTTCATTGCGCTCAGACCCACGATGGCATGGGGTTAGAAGAGGAAGCGGTAGACTATTACGAAAAAGCGATAGAAATTGGTCTTCCAGATGAACTGTTAAAAGATGCATATGTTTGTCTGGGAAGTACATATAAAGTGATAGGTGAATACGAGAAGTCATTGGAAGTGCTCACGAATGGTGAAGAAAAATTTCCGCATTATGAACCATTAAAAGCTTTCAAATCACTAACATTACACAGCATGGGTGACCATAGCAAAGCACTCGAAACAGCGCTGGTTACTCTATTGAAAACTACCAATGATAAAGATCTTCAAAAGTATAGTAGAGCTTTGCATTACTATGCTGGAAGTCTTGAGGAGTAGCTGCTGCTATGGATGGAAAAAAATCGCCCACAGAAACAGCAAAGCAATTTGTTAACAAGAACTATCCAAAGGCTCAAGGTGCAATATTGGCTGGCAGCGTAGTAAGAGGAGAAGCAACCAGTACTTCCGATCTTGATATCGTTATATTTGATGTTGCTGTTCCATCTGCATATCGGGAGTCAGTGTTTGATTCAGGGTGGCCGATTGAAGTGTTTGTCCATAATTTAACATCATACAAGCGTTTTTTTGAAGCAGATTTTAAACGTGCAAGACCATCGCTTCAACGTATGGTAGTGGAAGGAACTATTTTAAGAGATTGTGGGATCGTGACTTCAATCAAACAAGAAGCAAAAGATATTCTAGACATGGGACCGGAAGTTTGGACGGAAGAAGTGATTAGACAAAAGAGATATTTTATCACTGATGCCCTTGATGACTTTATCGGTTCAACTGACAGAAGCGAACAAATTTTCATCGCTAATTCATTAGCTGAACTGCTGCACGAATTTATTTTAAGGGTGAATGGTCATTGGATTGGCGCATCCAAATGGATTGTTCGAGCATTAAAACAATACGACGCAAATTTCGCCGAGGAGTTTGTTAATGCATTTGATTCATTTTATAGGACTGACGAGAAAGAAAAGGTTATTGAGTTAGTTCAGGGGGTCCTTGCGCCATATGGTGGTAGGTTATTTGAGGGGGGGTTCTGAACGATCTTTAAGTGCTGCAATCATACAGTCCCCAAACTGACCCTAACCCTAACCCTTGTATAACTCGGGTGAAAAAGATTATATTTTATAAGAGCAGTGTTAGCTAAAAGATAAAAAATTCACTTAACAAATGTTTAATGTAAAACAAGAAAAGTCTTAATGAAAAGAGGTTTTTTTTGTTAATGATTATATTTATCAATATTTTTATATTAATTCTTAGTGGTAGTTTAGGTTACCTTGTTTATAAGATATGGAAAAGCTATGTTGCAGGATTATTAGTAACTTTATTTATAAGTTTTATTATACTCTATATGTTAACCCTTCCTGAAGGCTTTTTCGGTATTATACTAGGAGTTATATTTTATTGGGTTTTAGTTGCTAGATTAAAATGAAAATTCTAGGATTATGCTTTGATAAAAGCTGATATTTGGAAGGGAATAAATGAATTTGAAATTAAAAAATATAGATGAAAATAACTGGGAAGACTGCATCCGATTACAAGTAAATGAAAATCAAAAGGAATTTGTTGCAGAAAACTGGTACTCGTTGCTTCAATCTACTTTTTGTGAAGGGCTAACCCCACTTGCTATTTACGAAGGAGATGTTTTGGTCGGATTTTTAATGTATGGCACGGACGAAGAAACGGGACGCATGGAAGTGTGCAGACTTATGATAGATACGAAATATCAAAATATGGGCTATGGGAAAACTGCAATGAAATTTTGCTAGATATTATTAAATCCGAATACGGAAACATAGATTTTTATACGAGTGCAGAACCCGAAAATGTTCATGCAATCGGATTGTACGAAAAATTTGGGTTTTGAAAAAACGGGTGAAATCATGTGGGAAGAAGTCGTCTTAAAAATTAGTCTGTAATTTACTTCAGAAAAGGTGAGTCCATGATTATTATGATCAACGGAGCTTTTGGCGTTGGAAAGACAAGTGTGGCAAAAGCGTTACAACAAACAATTGATAATAGCATGATATATGACCCGGAAGAGGTTGGATTCATGCTGCGTCATGTAATTCAAAAAGATATAATGAGTAAAGAAGAAGATACAGAAGATTTTCAGGATATTAAGCTCTGGAGAACAATGACGGTAGAATTTGCAAAACAGTTGATTTCCACATACAACGTAAATTTAATTATTCCAATGACGATTCATAATAAAAGCTATTTTACATACATATACGAAGGCTTCAATGAATTGGATGAAACCTTTCATTTTTGCTTAGCAGCAAAACGAGAAACAATCCACAAAAGGCTTATCGAGCGTGGCGAGGAAGAAGGTAACTGGTGTTTTGAGCAAACAGATAAATGTATCCGTTCTTATCAGGATGACTTGTTCGAAAAGTTCATCGTTACGGACGAGGCTGGAATACCTGAAGTTGTTGAAATGATACTTCTGGAATTAGATATACGAGGGAGTCAAGAATATGGTGCTACTAAAAGAGTTAGTAAATAAATTAAACAAGGAACTGGCTGTCGAATCATATGGGAAAGACCCAGGATTCAGTGCCTCAGAATGAGTTTGATGTTGAAACAGTATTAATTCCTCAGGAGAAATGGTGGTTGTAAACATGCAGCAGGAAAAGAAGTTTCACCGTCCATTAGGTGTCTATGGTATATACCTGGAAAACGACAAACTTCTGGTGATTAATAAAAATGGCGGACCATACATTAATCGTTTTGATCTTCCTGGTGGTAGTTTGGAAGAAGGAGAAAGTTTAACAGATGCGATGCAAAGAGAATTTACGGAAGAAACCGGATTGACGATTGAAATCCTCCGTAACATCGGCACGGTTGACTTTATGCTGCCTTGGGACTGGAAAAACTTTACGCATGTCCATCACATTGCCATTTTTTACTCGGTTAATAAAATTGGCGGAGAACTCTCTAAACCAGCTCAGTTTGAAGGGCAAGATTCAGATGGAGCGGTATGGGTATCGCCTGAAGAACTATCTGTTGAAAATTCCTCTCCATTGGTATTGAAGGCAGTTGAATGGATAAAAACGAAGGAACTAGGGTTAAACCTGGTTAAATATCAAAATTGGCAAATTAAAGGTGATCGATAAATGAGTACTTGGAACAAAGAACGGATTGTTACAGCACGTGGTACATTTGAAGTTTTTTCAAAAGGTGAAGGGAATCCGTTATGTGTAACGCACTACTACTCAGAATTCAATGGGTCAGGGGATTATTTTGCTGACTCATTCACTCACCAGAACAAAGTATATTTGGTTAACCTCAGAGAATCAGGCGGTTCTGAGAAGGCACATGAACCGTATCAACTGAGTATGCTGGAAACTATTTTTGATCTAGAAGCAATCCGTGAAGCACTAGAGTTTCAAAGGTGGGACTTTGCTGGGCATTCTACTGGTGGTATGCTTGGTGTATTATATGGAATTCATTTTTCGGAAAGCTTACGTTCATTAATAATTGTTGGCGCAGCAGCTAGAGAATATTCCACTTTTTCAACGGATTGCATTTATAACCCTGAACATCCGAAGTTTAATAGAATGCAGGAATTGATTGAGATGCTGAAACTTCCAGATTTATCGGAAGTTGAGCGAAAAAGAATTTCGATAGAGCGAACAAAGCTATCCCTGTATCAGCCAGATCGATATGAGGAATTATTCGATCGACAAATACACAAGAAAATGTCAGCTGCTAGAATGAATTTCTTTAACCGGGAGCTCCAGTTATATGATCTTACAAGGAAATTGAAACTGATTACTGCACAGACATTACTTGTTTGTGGGGAGCATGATGTGCAATGTCCCCTCGAGTATTCGCTGGAAATGAATGAGTTAATTCCTCGTTCAAAGCTATTAATTTTTCATGCAAGTAACCATTATCCATTTTTAGAAGAAAAGGATTTATTTAAGCGTCAGATTGAAAACTTTATGGAAGAGGTGCAAGCATGAAAACACTAGAATTAAAAGACACACTGATGGCGTACAAAGATAATGAATATAAATTGGATGATACAATTGATTTATCGGAACTTACCCAATCAATGATGCGGGAAATAGGAAATCTGGATTCTGTACTGCGTGATGAGTTGATTTATAGTTCTTTTTCCCAAATGATACTTCAGGGTTTATATGCAGATAAAGAGCTTGAAAATCTATTAAACCAGTGTCTTGACTATGAACATTTGTTTTATGAAATTGGAAAAACCGGTGACGACTCTGTGTTCACGCGCTCTTTTTCCTTGCTGATAATCGCAGTTATTTTACATGTGAATCTACAAAAAAACTTTCTATCTTCAGCTGATATAGAAAAAGTATGTCAATCACTCTTAAAATACCTTGATGCCGAACAGGACACGAGAGGACTTGTTCCTGGAAGAGGATGGGCGCATAGTATTGCACACGTAGCTGATGCTTTGGATGAGCTGGTGAAACAACCAAAATTACTTCCTGAAAAACTGGAGGAAATTTATAGTGCGATCTTGAACAAAATAACAATCAGCATTGAATGCTTTACCTTTGATGAAGATGAACGTCTGGCAATCCCTGTTGTGTCCTTGCTGCAAAAAGGATTGAGTGAAAAAATTATCTGTGAGGAAATTGTTTCACTTGGTTTAGAGGTCAAAGAGAATTCTACTGCGGGTGACCGTTCTTATTTCGTTTATCGAGCAAATGTAAAACATTTTTTAAGCAGCTTATACTTTCACTTACTTGCTAAAGAACAAAATATTAACGTTAGAAAGTCTATCAAACAGGCGCTCATGGAATTCAATCAACCTTTCTACCAACTATAATAGTTCTTATATTATAATCGAAAGTGCCCTTAAAAAAGTGGCACTTTTTTAATTTGTGTTTGTGTTTGAAGGGAGTGCGAAGAGTGGTTTCCTGATAAATGTGGCGAAAACCCTGATAAATCTCAAAATTTCCTGATAAACGATCAGATTTCCTGATATCCACCGAGATATCCTGATAAAACCCAGAAAATCCTGATATCACGGGTAAGCGATTGATACTCGCCAGGAAATGCCCCCTCACGCCACACTCAACCAAAAAGTATTGCTTTTTCCCACACAATCGTATATGTTTTTTAGAACTTAAGAAAAGGACTGACGTGTATGAACCCGATTTTAATTGATTTTCCATATGAATTTGAAACAGAGAGGCTGCTGTTAAGAATGCCTATGCCTGGTGATGGAAAAGCTGTTCATGAAGCAATAAAGGCTTCTATTAATGAACTTAAGCCATGGATGGGATTTGCTCAGAATGAACAAACAGAAGAGGAAACCGAAATTAATACCCGTGAATCGCGCATTAGTTTTTTAAAAAGAGACAAGCTGAGAATGCTGATTTTTCTAAAGGAGACGAATCAATTTGTGGGTTCATCAGGCTTACATAATATTGATTGGGATGTGCGGAAGTTTGAAATTGGTTATTGGTGCGATACGCGCCTGAGCGGAAAAGGGTATATGACCGAAGCTGTAGCTGGTCTTACTGCCTTTACATTTAATGAGCTTAAGGCTAACCGTGTGCAGTTGCAGTGTGATACTCGGAACACGAAAAGTCGGGCAATCCCTGAACGATTGGGTTACGAGCTAGAAGGTATCATTCGGAACGAAGATCTTGCTGTAGATGGTAATGGTCTTCGGGATACGTGTATGTATGCTAAAATAAGGATAGAGTAGTTAAAGTGAGGTAGTTATATGTATTTAACGATAAAAGAGACAGCTGAACATTTATCCATTCCGGAATCAAGGATCTTCGCGCTGATTCAGCATAATAAGATTCGTGCTATACATGACGGAGATCAGTTTCTGGTAAATCAGTCTCAATTTTCCACTCACTTTGAACAAGTTGAAAAGTATAAGCAAATGATGCAGGACTATTTAAGTGAGCCGATACCAGCAGACATCGATGTTAAGGACGAGGATTAGGGGAGTTTTAAATGAAAACGGATAAGAGTTCGAACCACGAAACCTATACTGTAAAAGAACCAATGGAATTATTACCATTTCTATTGAGTGTTATGGAAAGCCGAAGCCGTAATTCGGTGAAGTCGATACTTACGAGAGGACAAGTATCGATTGAGGACAATGCGATAACCAAACATAATTATCAGCTTGAAACTGGGCAGATCGTTACGATTCAAAAGAATAAGGTCGCTAAAAAGGTTAATAAAATGACTGGTTTTTCTATTATTCATGAGGATAAAGATATCATTGTGATTAATAAGGAAGCTGGATTGCTGTCCATTGCAAACGAAAGAGAAAAAGATCTTACTGCCATCAGCCAATTGATGGACTATGTGCGAATCGAACATTCGAAGAACCGAATTTTTATCGTCCATCGTCTGGACCGTGATACTTCGGGGGTGATGGTTTTTGCTAAGAATGAAAAGGTTAAGCAAAAGCTTCAGAATAACTGGAAGACGATTGTAAAGGAGCGTACGTATATGGCGCTTGTGGAAGGCGCTGTTAAAAAGTCTGCTGGTACAATTACGTCGTGGTTAAAAGAAAGTAAAACATATGTAGTTTACTCCAGCCAAAAGGATGGGGACGGTGAACGTGCTGTAACGCACTACAAAACGGTGCAATCAAACAAAAGCTATTCATTGTTGAAGGTTAACCTTGAGACTGGAAGGAAAAACCAGATCCGTGTGCATATGAATGACATGGGCCATCCGGTTGTTGGGGATAAAAAATATGGATCAGGTACGAATGTTATAGGCAGGCTAGGACTTCATGCGAATGTATTAGCGTTTGAACACCCAAGAACCGGGAAGATTGAACGCTTTGAAGCAGAAGTACCAAAGCCATTTATTCAGAAATCAAAGTAATAACTATTATTCGACAAAATTCGGGTGGTACCTGGTACCGTAAGTCGTAAGTTAGGGGTTTAGTATGAGTAGAGATAATGCGTTGCCGTTTTCTGTTGCGAAGACGGAGAATTTTTTTGATCGGTTAGGGGATTATGTAGGTGATGTTTTTTATGACTTATTACCTGAACAAGGTTATGAGCTAAGAGACGAACAGATCTATATGGCTTTTCAGCTGGAGCAGGCTTTTAAGAAGAAGAACACTATTTTTGCTGAAGCAGGTGTAGGTACAGGAAAAACGTTTGTCTATTTGTTGTACGCTATTTGTTATGCGCGTCATCGTGGGAAACCTGCAATTATTTCCTGTGCAGATGAAACGTTAATTGAACAGCTCGTGAAAAAGGGTGGAGATATTGAAAAGCTGGAGGAAGCTCTTGGACTAAAGATTGACGTAAGATTAGCTAAGTCCCGGGAACAGTATGTTTGTATTAAAAAATTAGATCCACTGGCAAACAAGACGAAGGATGAAAGTATTTTAAAAGTGCATGATCAGATACCTGATTTTGTCTTTGATTCCAGTTCATCGATGAAATCCTTTGAACCATACGGTGATCGCAAGGAGTATCCGTGGGTATCAGATGAGACATGGGAAAAAATTGCCTGGGATCCATTGCAGCAATGTTCAACATGTGAATGGCGCCATCGCAGTGGTCAAACGTTAAACAGAGAATACTATCGTCACGCATCTGATCTGATTATTTGCTCGCATGACTTTTATATGGAGCATGTGTGGACAAAGGAATCAAGGAAACGTGAAGGTCAGCTTCCGTTATTGCCTGAACCGAGCTGCGTAGTATTTGACGAAGGGCATTTGCTTGAGTTTGCTGCACAAAAAGGACTGACCTATCGATTTAACTTTGAGTCCCTGCAAAAGGTATTAACAGGTTATATGGGTCAGGACGTGCGAGAAGAATCACTGTATCTGATTGAAGATATTATCGTGCTGCACGAAGAATGGTTTGGTCTTTTAGGAAAAACTGCCACTGCAGTAGAAGGGTCCAACCGTCTGGAAATTTATCTTTCTGAGAATATAATGGATATAGCAGAAAGTCTTTACGATAAAGTAAATCAACTACTAGAGGAGTTAGTTTTCGACTCTGAGTTATTTACCATTGAAGAATATCATGTAAAAATAATTGAAGAATACTTAGAGTTTTTCTCCTATGGACTATCTATTTTGCTTAAAGATAACGAGGGAATCTATTGGCTGGAAGAGAACGACACGACAAGTTCATTGGTGATTATGCCAAGACTGGTTGAAGAGGTATTAAAAAAAGAAGTATTTTCTCAAAAAATGCCGTTTGTTTTCTCTTCCGCAACATTATCACAAAACGGAGACTTCTCTTACCTGGCAAGCAGTTTAGGAATTACATCGTATGATGCTTGTTCAGTTGAATCCCCGTTTGATTATGAAAATAAAATGGAAATTTATGGCCATACTGAATCAAACCAGAAGGAAAAATGGGAGATCATCAGTCAGCAGTTAATGGATAACGAGGGTGAAGGATTGGTTCTGTTCTCCTCTGCAGAAGAAATGCAGCTATTCCGTAAATGGGCTGACGATCAAACGTGGCCATTCCAGATGTTATACGAAGGTGATCAAGAAATCAGTACGACAGTTAAAGAATTTCAAATGGATCAATCGTCCGTGCTGTGTTCCTATAATTTATGGGAAGGGTTGGATGTACCTGGAGAAGCGTTAACAACCGTCATTATTTCATCGTTGCCTTTTCCACCGAAAGATCCTGTCTTCCAGGCGAAACGTAAGCATTCCACTCAACCTGAAAAGGAAGTGGACGCGCCATATATGGTACTTCGTATGCGGCAGGGAATTGGTCGTTTGATTCGTACGAACGAAGATTTTGGAAGCATTCATGTATGGATGACAGCCGGTGAGAAAGAGCTCCATCAGCAAACAATTGAAAAAGTGATGCCAGTTAATGTAATTTGGTAAAAAAATAAATAAGATATAGAAGACCTCTTGAAGCGAAAGTATTCTTGAGGTCTTTTTTTTGCAGTAACGATAAGTGTTCCTATAATATAAAATTATTTGAATATTAGTAGAAAATAAACCTGAAAAGTATTATACTATTTTAAAAGTCTATACAGAATTCTAGGGGGATCTACATGTCGACAATAGAAAAAATACATACAGCTAAAGAAGCAATTGGTCAGGTTATCGTAGGGCAGGAAAATGTGGTTGAATTACTTTTTGTATCACTACTGGGTAAAGGTCACGTAATGCTTGAGAGTGTTCCGGGATCAGGTAAAACAAAATTGGCTAAAAGCTTTGCAAGAATAATAAATGGAGACTTCAGCAGAGTTCAGTTTACTCCAGATGTGCTGCCTTCTGACGTTACAGGAATTCAATTTCTAAATCCAAAAACAAATGAGTTTGAAATGCGTGTTGGACCGATTAAGACAAATATTCTGCTGGCTGATGAAATTAACCGTGCAACACCGCGGACACAGTCCAGTTTATTGGAAGTAATGGAGGAACAGCAAACAACGATTGATGGTATCACTGTTTCGATTCCGTCACCATTTTTAGTAATTGCCACACAAAATCCGATCGAATCCAACCACGGGACATTTCCATTGCCTGAAGCACAATTGGATCGTTTCTTAATGAAAATCACGATGGATTATCCTACGCTTGAGCAGGAAAAGGAAATTCTGAATGTGAATCGCACAAAAGATCCACTGGACGAGATAATATCCATATTAACAACTGAAGAGATTATAAAGCTGCAGAAAGAAGTTACAGAAGTAGAAGTTTCGGAAGTAGTTCAGGATTATTTACTAGCATTGGTTCGCGAAACACGGAATCACGCGGATATTGAGCTGGGAGTCAGTTCACGAGCAGCTCTTGCCTTAATGCGAGCAGGACAAGCTATGGCGTTTTTACGTGAGAGAAATTATGTGACACCACAGGATATTAAGGAATTAGTACGTTATGTATTTGAACATCGAATCGTTTTATCAATGGAAGGTTCCATTAGAAAAACAAAATCAGAAGTAATTAGTGAAGTTGTTCGTACTGTTGAAGTACCAGTCGAATTAGGAACACGCTGATCATGCACTGGCAAAAAAACACCTTTTCAACAGGGCGAGAATATGCCATGCTGCTGTTTTTTATCATTGTGATTTTTATTATTGCAATCGCAGTAAACCGTCCAGCAATATTTCTTGTTGCAGGGTTTATAAGTGTATTTATGCTTCTTAATAGACTATATGATAAACAGTTAGGCAAAAAGTTGTCGCTTGAAAACAACAAACGCTCCATTCGTATGTTTGAAGGGGAGGAATCTGAGTTTGATTTGGTACTTAAAAATGAGTCGATCTTACCTTTCATTAATGGATATATCGAATTTACCACGGACCAGAAAGTGAACAGTAAGCGATTTGTTATTTCAACCAGGAGGAGCTTAAATCATTATCATGTCCCACTGCTGTTAATGGGAAAAAGTGAAGCTCGAATCCCGATATCGTTTTTAGCTAAAAAGCGGGGAGTCGTCCGTTTGAAAAACATCCAGTTTTCCTTTCCGCACATAATGAAATTTGAGCAGGTTACGTTAAATTACAGTGTCTTGTACCAAACGGAATTATTAATTTATCCAAAACTTATTCCTGTCGCGGGTATGGAGGATTTCACTTACAATAGCTTTGGAAATCAGGTGACACAGGTTTCTCCGTTCGAAGATTTACTAAGTCCTGTTGGGACAAGGGATTACGTCCCTACAGATCCTTTTCACCGTATACATTGGAAAGCTTCTGCTAAGAATCAGGTAATGCAAACGAAGGTTTACGAACGTAATCGTAAAATTTCCTGGACAGTTGTTGTAAATATTACGGAGAGTAGTCCCTTAGGAAATATATATATGAGTTCTGAATTAGAAAACTATTTATCTTACGCTGCATACATTTGTCATACAATCACGAAAAAGGGGTATCCAATTGATTTATATCTGAACGCAACAGGCGTAGGGAGACAGCCTTTCTACCTGGAAAGCGGAAGTGGTACAGAGCATTTAAAGAAGGCTTTAGAATTATTAAGCAGAATTGAAAACGATTCTTCTATTATGTCAGTAACAAATTTACTGCACCGTGTCGATCACATGATGGACGATTCGAATATCGTTGTAATTGTTGGCGAAATATATCAGGAAAGTTTCCACTATACGAACAAATGGAACCAAAATGGAAAGCGTGTGTTTCAAGTGATAGATACATCCGAAGGTGCACGATTATCAGAAGTGAAGAATGAAAGGGTCGTAAACGATGAAGCCCAATAGAGCAATTATAAAATACTATCAGCTTATCGGCGAAGGTTTGTGCTTTTATTTTATATTTGTACCTGTAATGGCTTTATATGGTGGACCAATTCCTCTTTGGGGTTATCTTACAACGATGCTGCTTACCCTCCTCATACTGTCAGTTGGAATTCGATTGATTCAAAATTACAGCATCTATTTACTGAGTTTACTAATACTGACGCCTGTAGTGGTGTTAGCATTAGGCTTTTCGTGGGTAGCAAGTCTTATATTAATTGGATTTATAATCTGGCGGTTTATCATTCATGAAAGTGAGCCTGATTTACGAAATCAAATGCAGCTGATCGTCTACATGTGTTTTGGATTTATGATTGATGCAATATTTTTTTATCATGCAGATCAGATTGTTGTCGCAGTTCTAATGATGCTCGTGATGTTAGGCGGATATCAGATGAGTCATGCAGTTGTTGCAGGATCCATTGGTGCTAAAAAATCGTTTCCGCTTATAGTAGGATTTTCTGGAATTATTTTGTCTGGAAGTTTTTTGATATTCTTTGCGTATCAGGCTGTGCAATCTATAATTCCGTATGTATTGTTGGCAGTATCTAAAACAGTTGGCAGAGGTATATGGTGGGGGCTAGATTTAATTGGATTTACTGGCCTTGATATAGAAAAAATTCAAAATTTTGTTGAAGGTACTGCAGATGAAAAGAACATTCAACCAAAAATGAGAAAAATTGAAAACCCTTTCGTAACGGAAGAACAAATGAAAGCTGAATATAATCCACCCGACATTATTAATTGGTGGACAATTGGAATTGGTATTGGATTGTTACTTGTTATTATTTTCTTTCTTTCCCGTCGCAAACTACAAGACCAAGGAAAAGATACCAAAATGGAACATATCACTTCAGTTTCATCTGAAGGAAAGAATACAAAGAAGAATAAATCTGCTGGTATTTTTGGCAGTTCAATGAAGAAGCCGACAAACGAAATCAGGCTGAAGGTATTTAAATTTGAACGGTTAACAGCCAAAAAAGGACTTGGCAGGAAACAGTCAGAAACAATTGAAGAGTGGTTTAATCGTATTAATATCCAGAGCACCAGCTATTTAAATGTATACCAAAAAATCAGATATGGCGATAGTGACTTGTCAGAATACGAAATTAACCAGTTTCATCAGCAATTAGAGGAAATAAAATCGACATTAAATATTTAAAAGAGACAACCTCCATTAAGATGGGGGTTGTCTTTTTGACTTTTGACTTGGTGTTGGAAATCAAGCTGAGATCGATAAATTTTGACTCGAGATCTATAAGCCAAACGCCACCATCGATAAATACTAGGTAAAAAGAGCCGCATTTGTCCAAGTCTCGCTTACAGGTTTGCTTTCTTAACTACTCTACCTAAACGTCCAGTAGTAGTCTCGGCATGTTTTAATGAATTGATAACGGATTCTTCCGTTGTTTCTATTACAGCTTGAAACAGGAGGTTCATGACAGGGTGATCGTCGCGAATATACGCAAGTGATTCCAAGTGACTGTCAGAAGAGTGATCGTAAGAATCAGCCGTCGAAAATGCTATCGCAATATCACCACTGCCATTGTCAATGTTACTTCCCGTGCGGCCGAGTCCGGCAGCGCATCGTTTAGCTAGTCTATTAAGCTGACGATCATATAACGGTGCATCCGTAGCAATAATCATCATAATAGATCCATCCGGCAAGTCGGTCTCTACCTTTTTCAAATCAGCAAATAAAGCATCTGAAGGCTTGCCGAAATTACTAAGTACTAGACATCCCACTGTATATGTATGTTGATCAAGTTCCACGATTCTCGAGGCGGTTCCAATTCCTCCTTTTTGCCCAAAACACATCATTCCTTTTCCAGCACCAACGGCTCCTTGCTCCACCGGTTGTGTGCTTGCTTTGTCAATAGCTTGAACAGCGTGTTCAGGTTTAACGGCGGGAATTCGCATGGAATTTAAATAGCTATCATTGCATTCGCCGACAACGAGGTTAATCGAACTGGTGGAGTCACCAATTTCCTTGTTTTCTTTAAGCATGTAATCAAGTGTACCTTGCAGCACAGGGCCAACGCTGAAAGTATTTGTCAGCATGATCGGTGACTCAAGTAAACCTAGTTCTTCCAGCTGAATTAAACCGTTTGTTTTACCAAAACCATTTATTACAGAGCTTGCAGCACGTGTTTTTTTCGTGAAAAGATTACCTTCATGCGGAAGAATAGCAGTAACACCGGTGCAAATCGTGTCGGTTTCGTTTAATTTTTCGTACAGTGTTATATGACCTACCTTTATTCCTGAAACATCGGTTAGGCAATTTGATTTTCCTTTTGATAAAACCATGTGAAACAGCTCCTTATACATCTGATAGATAGATATATTTTCACATGAATAATGCCGATATTCAACTCTCTTCTATCCAAAATCGTTATTATCTATGATTCATAAAACTATTTCTTATGCGGACATATTACATCATATTGTCGAACAGGGCGGTCCATACTGAACCCTTTAGGCTAGAATATCAAGCGAAATATTTTTCGCAACATAAGATATTCGGAAGGGAGAAATAGAAAGGGAGTGAAAAATATGAATATGCCCTATCAAAATCAATTGTTTGAGGAATATGAATCTGAAAACGGTCAAAGATCACAGTGGAAAGGGTGTTGTAATCAGCACAAGAGACACTGTGTTAAGGACGTACTAGAGGCAATAGTAGAAGCGCAGAAAAAAGCCCAAAATGATAGTCACTGCAGATCTTCATGTAAGCAGTCTATAGAAGATTTACTTGGCGAAAGAAGAATAATGACGAAAAACACCATTCCATTCATGCTTTACTGCGGATGTGAACCGTTCAAAGGTACAGGAGTATTAACGTATTCCTGTCACAATGAAAAGAAATTTAAATGTATTAATACGTTCATTTTCAAAATCAAAGAGTTAAAGAATAATTGTGCCGTTCTGGAACTGCTAATCTTTAAATCTGATTTAAACCGTCCAAATGATGGTAGTAATGAATGTGGAAAACATGGGAGGGGCGCTTGCGGCCAACTGGATCATAAACGTGTTGATGATTTAATCAAAACAGGTATATGTATCAATGTAGACCTTTCGTGTTTTTGTGCTGTAACATGTCTGCCAGCAGTCCGGTTGTAATTTATAACAAGACCAATAAATGATTGATTAAAAGGTAAACCATATTTTTCGGTTCACCTTTTATACATACTACTATTTTCTATCCTCCAAATGCCTCAAGCATTTCCTCGATGTCATTCATGTCTAGTTCGTCTGCCACTAACTTTTTACTATCAGAAGTTACAGCAAGTTTGGAATCATTTTGTATAAGATAGCCACGCTGCATCATTTTTTTGATCTCTAATAACTCAATCATTAGTTCTTTCGATCCTGCACTTTGGACTACTTGGGGTTGAAGGTAATTGTTAAGTGCAGAAAACACAAGATGTATAAGCGTATTATTTTTGGAATGGTACGCAATTTGTTCTTGGGTTATTGGTGAAACAACATAGGATTCTCCTGTTTTGACATCGATGAATTTGTCAGGAATAGTTAGTATTGTTTCATTAAGATAATCCGTATATATCCTTGACATCTTCATCACCCTTTAGCCTTTTTTTAGAATTAATTCTTCGACATTATCTTGATCTTTCTTGAATTGATTCATCTTTGCTAAAATCATCAGTCCTAAAACGTTGAGTTTTGCCATATTTTCAGGAAAATATAAATCAATTGGACGTCCTCTTTCTTGCCATTTGATTGCCGCTTCTTGAATTTGACTTTGCGCGATGTCCGCTGCTCCTCCAACCGCTATATAGCGCGCAGCACCTTTTATTTCGCTTGAGCTGCTGCGTACCCGGTCAAAATGCTCCAAATACTTGATTGCCATTGACCTTAATTGCGGTATGATATATTTACTTATATCTTTTTTTACACCTGCAAAAGGTTCCACGTACCACTCTGATTGTCCTGCGACTAGCTTTTCTTCCAGTTCGGATCTCGAATTAAACTGATACAACTCATTCTTACTTACTTTTTGAATAATAATATCTAGGAATTGATTGATTCCAAACGACTCACCTTCAACAGATGCAACCGGTTTATTATTCTTAATTCCTACAAAATCCACCGAATCTCCACCTAAGTCTCCAATAACAATCCCTTTAAGCGAATCCTCGACTAGTGACTCATTCGTAATTAATAATGTATCCTGATCACGTGTCAAACTTAAATATGCACAAGCTCCCTCGGCTCCAATAATTACATCGTTAATATTTAGCTTAACGACCACTTCTTTTGGTTCTTTCACTTCAGGAACTTTGTGAAAAATTATCGTGTGTGCACCCATTAAATTACTTTTAAATGTATCTTTTTTATCCTTATATTGTGTGGTTGGAAGTGATACAGCCAATTGGTCAATCTCATAGTTTATTTCTGTTTCATAGGGATTGGTCACTAGTGCATGATAGGCTGCTATCGCAAAAAGTAAAATGTAAGTACGTGATTCATCCACTTTCTGGTTATTAAAAGAAGTGAAGCTTACATTTCTCTGTTTTGCAGCTGCCTTACCCACATAAAAAATCTCTCGCTTATCAATGACTGCGGGACTTTTGATTTCAACAATCAGGTTTTCCCAAAGTTCAACATCCCCATCATCATAAGGCTTTTCATAAAGTTCTTCATTAAACAGTGCAATTTCATTGGGCATTTGGTACTCAGCAATTTCACCATTTTCTGAAGTAAGTCCTTTATACCAGCTATTTCCTATATCAATGGCAAGAATATTATTAGCTTTCATCATATTCTCCTCCTTCTCTTAAATTCTATGCAGAAGCGAATTTTCTGTGCTAGTACCCAATTTTTATTATTGCCTACCATAAATTTAATAGCATGTATCAAAATCCGCATTCAAACTGATACAAGACCCCATGCTTAATAGACTTTGCTGCATAGAATAAGGTGAGGTTAATTATAAAGGAGGAAATAAAGTGAATAATAAAGAAAAATGTGTAAACCTTAACCAATCAGCTTCTGTTGATAGTTGTACGAATACGCCAACTGATACTCCAGTTACTCCGTTAGGAGAGCGACTTATTAGAGTCCCTGTAAACTTAGGAGACTTTATAATAAATAGTAGTTTAGTTGCTAATATTACTTTTCCGCATCCAGTTTTAGAAATTAAGGATATCAAAAAAAGAGTAGAGATTGTTCAATGTCGTCTTTTGACGCCTTCTGCTGCAGCTGCTTCGACTTTTGATGATGGACCATTCCCGTTATATATAAAAGGGTTTGTTCGTAAAAATATCCAATATGCATCCCCATCCCCTTGTGACAATGCGTCTGGATCATGTGTTTCATCAGAAATTAGATCATTAACAGCAAGAGTACCTTTTGAGTGTATGACAACCGTTACGCTTGATTCACCAGCTCTATTACCTGTACGAACTACTAGAAATGAATTTGATTTCTATCGTGCACAAGAACTAGGATCTGGTTTCCCAGAAAAGGATCAGTACCAATCAAGTGATATTTCGCAATTCCATCAACAAAGTACACAAGCATACAATGACCTGCCGTTTTGTGAACTTGTATCAAGCAGTATTCTTGAATGGGATGAAGCAACAGACCGACAATCTTTTGGAGATGGTCCAGAAGATGAAGGTTATTTCCATCATATTGTTGAGAAAATGAACTTGAACTTTACTGTAAGAGTACTTCAAACACAACAAGTACGCATTGATGCT
Organism: Virgibacillus flavescens; assembly: GCF_050574275.1. Taxonomy (GTDB): domain Bacteria; phylum Bacillota; class Bacilli; order Bacillales; family Amphibacillaceae; genus Virgibacillus_F; species Virgibacillus_F flavescens. Next base: position 105,982 of record NZ_CP192260.1, on the reverse strand, counting down.
CTGTAGGCAGTAGCTCAGCGTTATCACCACTAGCTGGTGATAATGCTTTTTTTTAATTGTTTAACGCAACTTTCGCAGACCGAAATAAGAAAAGCTTCCTGAAACACCCTAATAAGCCCACACTCCATTATTAAAGTAATTGACACAAAATCTCTATACTGCGAAGTTATTACCAAGAAATGGTCTAAGGGTGCCGTCCAGATCGCTGCGGGCGGATGCTTTCCGCGGGCACGGCTTCAGTCTCCTCGAGAAGAGCACTCTGCGGGGCCTTCAGACTCGTGCTGTTCCCGCAGGAGTCACCGCCCTCCGCTCACCAGGACTGGTAAAGCTTTTACGTCTATGTTACTTATGAAAACTATTGCATTCTGAAAGAGATATAGCGATCGAGGGTGGATCGGATCTTATATAACGTGACATCAATCTATAATCTAGAGATTGGAGCGGATGGCAGCCGCCCTAAGGTGCGCGACTGCCATCTGCGGAAATCTCGTTGCTGTCATATCGCAGCATTCTTAAGGTGGTAAGTTATGTCGCAGTTTACATCAACTACGACATAGTCAAGCAGGAATATTTCAATACATAAATTTTCATCATGCATTTTTATATGTGAAAGTTAAGCTGTTAAGAAACACAGCTAGTAATAAAGAAGATATTGGTCTAAAAAATAGTTATATATATGTTATATTCATTAACTAAAAAGAGGTTACATCCGTTGCTTCTCTTTAGGGGAAAAAAGACGTACCTTAGATTGCTACAAGCATACGATTATATGGGTAAACGTCCAAAAAACTTTAGATTTCCATGACACCAGCCCAAACATAGTCATCTGACATACATACGATAACCTATATTTTATTAGGAGGAATTTAAATGTCAGAGACAAATAAAAATTTTAATGAATGTAAAGTAACATCTAATATAAATGAATGCAGGAATCAGCCAGTTAGCCCACACACAAGCATTGGAAAAATAATTACAAAAGTACCTGTTGTTCTAGCAGAACTATCCTTGGAATTAAATTTAGATGCTACGATTACCTTTCCCGAACCAGTATTAGAAATAAAAGACATTAAGAAACGCGTGAATTTAACCCAATGCAGATTACTATTACCTACTCATAAATTATTTGTTAAAGGTTTTGTCCGGAAAAATATTCAATACGCTAGCCCAAGTAATGAAATTGAAAAAAGTTCAACGCATTCCGTTGCATCTGATTTGCATTCTTATACAATTGATATTCCGTTTGAATGTGTTACGGAGATCGAGGATTTCCTATCTATGCCCGTAATGCCTGAATTTAATAATCGGCAAGAATTTGATTTCACTGTATCAAAAGCCCTTCCATCAGGTTTTCCTGAGAAAGATAAATTACTGACCAGTGATCTTTCTCAATTTCACCAGGAGAGTAGCCAATATTATAATGAACTTCCATTCTGTGAATTAATTTCCAGTAAAATAATTGAGTGGGATGAAGCAGTTGATAGACTTCCACTACCTGAAAGTTCGCCTTTTGCAGAAGGGTATTTCACAATTGTCGAAGAAAAAATGGTACTGGATATTGTGCTAAAAGTTCTGCAAAATCAACAAATACGTGTTACATCAACAACAAATGATGATCATTGTGAACCGATTAAGCAGGATTGCAAACTGGAATGTGATCATGAATTTGATTTTGATTTAGATTAAGGGTGAGAAGGCAATTAAAAAGCAGGGAGGAGTTTAAAAAAGATGCTTGAAAATACAGCATTTTTTAAGGGGAATGAAACATAATAATTTTGAAAAAAGACAATCGTCCGTTTCTGATAGCGGTGAAATGAATGACCGGGAATCCAGAAAAACCAAGAAAGTATTTTATTCACCAAATATAAACAGTGAAACTAGTTCAAAGCCTGTAATTTTTCCTCCTCCGAAAGTACTGGATCAAGAGTTTAAAGAAAAAAGAGATATGGATTATTATTATAAAAAGTTAGATCCCAAGCCAAAAAAGACATCTAAACCAGTAAATAGAAAAAAACAAGGTTCTCCAAAGTCTCTGACCGAGTTCAATTTTAAGTTTAAAGAACGGTCTGCTACTCAAGATAAGTCTTCAATTAATTCGGAACAATTCTCTACCAGTCAGGAACCTGTGTTAGAAGATGAAATCGCTGCTAATGATGAACTGGATTCACCCAATAAGAAAGAAAGCGAAGCAGTAAATGAAATAATTTCTGTTGCAGATGACCAATCATCCGCAGGTAAAGGGCAAGAAAGTTCTCTTCTGGATGAGTTTAAAAATCTGTTGAATGAGGGTTCTTCTTTTCAGGATAAAGTGTCACCATCTGAAAAAGATGGTGACACTGAGGGGAATTCGGCTTCATTAAATGTTGAGGAATCAACTAAAGATAAACCTTTTGCTAAAACTGAATCAGAAATCGATGCTTCTAGTAAGCAAAAAGATTCCCTGGTAGAAGAATTTACATCTATGTTAGAAGAACCTTCATCTATAACAGATCAAGCCACTGATCAGGAAGAATTACCAAGTGAAGAAGCTTTACATGAAAGTGACGAAGCGAGTGAAGATAAAACAGAAAGTACGATTATCGAACATTGTACTAAGGTTGAAAAAAATAAATGGGTAAAGCTTCCTGTATTACTTGCTAAGGTTAATTTTGATATCGATATACTTCGTTCCTTTGATTTTACATGTTCTGTAGAAAATGTGACAAAAATTGATTGGTCTATTGAATCCTTAGTTATGCGTACATTGTTACCATCAAATCGTGTGTTTTTTAAAGGGGTACTCATAGCTGAAGTTGAATATGTAAACGAAAAAACGAAAATGCTGCACACAATAAAATTACCTATCCTTTGGGATAAAGTAGTAGATGTTAGTTGGATAACTTCTCCTGAGGAGGCAGTGAACGACCAAAAAGAGTATACGTTCCAATCGCATGGTCATGAGACCAGCACTCACTATGAATATTCACAAACCTTTGCCGACCATATTGAAGAAAATTTACGAAGCATCAACTTTATCTGGCATAATAATTCAGAAGTTCAAAGTGATTCACCAAAACTTCACATAGAAGGTAGAGCCAACGTTTCCATTGATTTGCTACAGCAACAATTTATTAACCTAAACTCCATCGGCCATATGGCTGACTTTAGAAATGATAAGTCCTAATTGTTGACTTATCATTTCTAAAATTGCACTGTTTGGCTTCTGGAATTTAAAAAAGCACTGTGAAGTACAGTGCTAATAGGATTGTTAAATAGTTACTTAACCTGCATCAGTTATTATTGCCTCGTAATTTTTTTGATTTTGTTGTAGATATCATTCGTATTTGTTTCTGGTACAACAGCATTAGCGGATTGTTTTTGAGTAAGTCGAACAGCAAGGACAATATCCATTTTTTCAGTAACCTTATTAAACCTTCCCCAGTTATCGAAGTTTTTGGTTATATCCCATTGGTTAACTGCTGATGCAAGTAGTTTGCAGTTAATTGGTTCATTATTAAACTCAAAGGTTAATGATCCGAACTGACAACGATCTGCACCCATTCCATCTTCAGCAAGCTGTCTTCTTTGAACAACATTGTCTTTTACACTAAATGGAAATCCAAGTGGTGCTTCTACATCGCTAGTTAACGTAATTCGATCATACGCCTGAAAAGGAATATCAATACTGAAGTCTTTTACTTCTCCAAAGCTACCTTCTACGTATTGAATATTCTTGTGCACAATACCCTCAACAAATAACTTTACAACATTATCTTCAAAGATATCAGGTTGTGCGTGACATTGTGTTAACGACACGTTTTTCTTGATGTGTTTAATTTCCCTTGCGTACGTAGGAAGATAAAAATCTGCTTCAGTAAGCGATTGAATGAATACATCACCAAGAATGACTGTTTCTTCTTCTCCACCACTAAATACAAAAAACTCACTTGGCATGCTTCTTGATTTTGCTTTATTAGTAGCAGGTAGTGAAGGGCATCCGTTATGACCATTCCCACATCTGGTATTTTTCTTCATTTAGTTCACTCCTTAATAAATTTGTCCGTCAAAAGTAACTTAATTCTTTAGTCTTGATAGAATAAAGACAAGTTTCTTTCGACCTCTCTATAATCTATGAATTAAAATTTAATTGGCGTGGACGTGTGTCTGTGGGGTTTAACACATTTAGTGCACGAAGAAAAAGTGCATTTCTTTTTCAAGAAGTAAAAGATAAATTCTTTAAATCAACCCCTTTTTCAGAGATCTGAAGTAACTTACTAGAGACTGCAGGGAGAAGTATATCCTATCGGATGTTCTCTGATATGGAAAAAAGACCGGGGAGCTCTGCCCGGTCCTTTTCCTTATTTATGGAAAGTAAATTATTTTAGAAACCGTCCTATTCGGAGGAGGTAACACAAAGTTGATAGATTACATTATTCTCCCACAACAGCCGCCTTTTTTTAAAGGTTTTCTTTTTATGGATGACGAATCTATAACAATTGGTTTATTTGTGGTCTGCACATAATTATAGTTAGTTTGTTTACTTTTCACTTTTTTTGCTTTCAAAATCATCAACTCCTTTTGCGTTATAGTATAATTTTACATTTAAAGATTGGACTATAATGATGGTTCTAACCAAAAAAGGCACTCTTGATGGTTAGCACCACATATGTTGTAACATTTGGTAATTGGATGCATGGTTTTATAAGAAACAATCACCATTTTCACAACCTCATCTGGGTGGTTGGTAATATCATAAAATGAAGGAACAGGTGCTGTAGTGGGATGTGTATGATAAATGGCGAGTACCTGTTCATCCAGGCTCTTAATTTCCCGAATGGTTTCCTCAATTATTCCTTTTCCTACAAAAAAACGTCTGTCTGACTTCAACTCGTTTTCTAATTTCCAAATGGATTGTACATTGCCATTATTGCCTGATAACAAGCCACACGTTTCAAAGGGTAAAGTAGTTCTTCCGTGTGCCAGCATTTGATCGTATATAGCTTGAGGAATATTCAACCGTTCACTACTCATGTTAATCTTTCCTGAAAATAGAAAAAAGTGAGGAGAATTCAGTTTTTCTGTTGGATTCATCGTGTTGGTGGTCATCATTGTTATTATTAGGATCTTCTGTATTTCCAGCTGGATTGTTATCCTTAGTTTCATTTGTTAAATATTGAAAGAATTTCTTGTAGGATGATTGTGCCCTTTCCGGTTCTTTTGGTTGTTCTGTTGCAGCTTCTGGGATAATTTCCACTTGATCAGCCTGGTTCTCCTCTACTGGGTGTTCGTCAGTGGGTATAGGTGGGTTTACTTCATCGGCAGTTAAGGAAGGTGTTTGTTCATTAGTGTTTTCAACTTTTTTTTTACTTTCTTTATTTGTTGATGTGATAATATTTTTATTCAGATCATAGTCAGCATGACGAAAAGACTTCTTTCCTTTACTCATTGGAACGTTAAGTTGGACGTCACCGGAAAAGTCAACTGGATGAGATCTTTGTTTACTTGAGTTTGATTTACTGGGATTAGGTCTATTTATCATGTTACTTTTTTTTTTGCTTGTGGCCTGCTCAATTTGCCCCGACGATTGAATCATGTTTTGTAATCGCCTGTATTCTGATTGTCTAGGAGGTGTTGGTTGTCTGACAGCGTCTTGAATTGGAATAGTAGGAAGGGATGGGTGTCCAGTAGTCTCATAATTAGTTGAAGTATTTGGCTGGATGTGTTCTTTCAAAAATAATATTTCTTCTTTTAGTTTATCGATTTCACTTTTTTCTTCTATTAAACTAGCATCCTGTTTGCTAATCACGTGGTTCATCTTTTCGTGCAATTCCGTAGAACGCATCTGCTCGACCATATCCATGATTTTATTAACATCTTGTTTTAGTTGACTTAACGAATTATTAACTGTTTTGATGCGAACGGATAGGTTTTGTTTTTCATGTTCATATTCCGTTATTTTTTCATGATGGTTCTCTTCCATAATCTTCATCTCTCCTTTTAATTTTGACAATTTTAAATTTAAATCATAAAACGCTCTTTTCATCTTAAGAATATCTTCTACTACTTCGTCTTTTTTTATTGTTTCCAATGTATGTTTGTAAACTTCAAGCGTCAGTTTCAATTCTTCGATATCATCAGCGTAATATAATTTATATCGACTCATCTCGAATCACCCTTTTACTGCACATTAATATACTATTGATGAAACACCAATACGTGACAAATGTGCAAAATTGAAAATCACGGAATACGCTACTTTTCCATATTTTAATCGTATGTACAGTTTACTAGCTTCACGCTAAAGAAAGTCATGTATTTGAATTCTGATTGAGAAGAATGGTGTCATGATTATTTATATTCGCCCAACCTGATAAATATCATGACAATTCCGCTATCTCATTATACGGCTTAGTGCATTCGTGCATAAGCTACAATTGTAAGAAAAAAATATTCGGAGGTGTTTGCGATTATGCAAGCAAAAAATTTAACTGGAGGTCAGGAACTCCTATGTATTAACACAGAGAAGGTGTATGATTGGATTCTTAACGAAGGGAATTTTGATCTTGCCTTGAATGATTTAGAGCTGCCAATTGGTCCTGATGGTACTCAATTAGAGTGTGAGGATATCGATATTGATACTGTAACTTGTGAAGTTACTCCTGCTGCAGTAGACCCAATTGTCATACTGGATCGGGTGGATCAGGAATTTGTTATTGACGGTGCACTAGTTACATTACAACTGGTTAATATTCGAAAGAACTTTGAAGTAACCATCTTTGTACAACTAATAGCAGCACTTGGAGGAGGAATTGTTGAAGTTGGCAGTGCAGAATTCACACGTTGTGAACAAGTAATTCTTTGTGCTCCATTAGGCACAGATATTGATGTAACTTACACAACTTTAGACTGTTTTGTATGTACAGCTACATGTGATACAACTACAACTGCAACACCTGATGAACTTGATGTGACTGTAAGTGTTCGTCTATGTCAAAGCATTCAATCAACATTTGATGTAACACTTGAGATTGTAGCAGACTTTTGTGAGCCAAGAGATATGCTTCCAATCCCTCCATGCCCAGCGCCAACTATTCCACCTCAATGCCCATTGGTCTTCCCTACTATGGATGCCGCACGTCACGAATAAGACCAAGACATCAATAAAGAGAGGAATTAATCCTCTCTTTATTTTTTTAAGTTCATTCAATATATACATATTTCTTAAAGGGCGAAGGGTGGAACATTTATGAAAAACAATAAAAGATGGTTGTATTTGCCTGTGGAAGTCAAAGTTAGAGAACTGGATGCAAAGCTGTTAGTAGCATATTATGCAATTGAAGAAGGCTATCAAGTCATTTTAGGTGAACACAGGATGGTTGAGTCAGCCTCAGCAGTTTACCCAAACGGAATCTTTTTTTCTAAAGGATATCCGAATAAATTCAGAAAAAGAATTATAACGAATGCTAAAAAAAACGGTCATGTAATAGTGGAATTAGATGAGGAAGGTTTAATCATGAATAATACCTCTGGATACTTATCTGACAGAATGAAATTCGAGATGCTTGATTTAGTAAACCAGGAATATTGCTGGGGGAAATTTCAACACAAAATTATTACCAGTAGTAATCCGCAGTATGAAGAAAAGTGCAGTATTGTCGGGAATCCCAGATTCGATCTATTAAAGTCAAAGTTCCAATCGCTGTATGATCAGGATGCTGAAAAATTAAGGAATGAATATGGTGCATTTATATTAATTAATACAAGATTTTCAATCTATAACTCAACACATAGTAAACATAAAGAAGATCCCCAATTCTTATATTTTAAACAATTATATGATAGCTTCGTGGAAATGATTAATGCTGCATGCAAAAAATTCCCCGATACCAACTTCGTCATCAGACCGCATCCCGGCGAAAACGCTGACTCCTACCGCACAGCTTTTTCTTCCTTTAATAATGTACATGTGATTCACGAGGGAAGTATTATTAAATGGATTTTGGCGTCGAGCGTAATCATACAAAATGGTTGTACATCCAGTATAGAGGCCTTTTTACTTGGAAAACCAATAATTTCCTTTCTTCCTGTTACCTCAAATGAACATGATTTAGCGCTGCCAAATAAATTAGGAGTTGAAGTTACTAAAATAGAAGAAGTTAACGCAACACTGGAAAATCTATTAAGTGAAAATAATTATGTCAGCAGTGATTATAAAACGCAAATCGCCGAGGGTGAAAAATGTTTGCATTACTATTGTAAATGGTCAGATCAAGTTTATTCCTACGAAACTATACTGCGTTTATTAAACAAAATCCAGATTCCGATGGATTCCGGAAAATTCATCCCACCTCAGAAGACATTTTACCTAAAAGAAAATAAAAAAGTGAAGCACTACTTTCCCTCATTATCCATAGAAGAAATACAAGTTTTCTTTAATAAGTTAGACGTGATAGAAGGTAAGCATAGTCAGATTATAATAACCAAGTTAGGTAGAAATCTATATAAATTCCACAAAAAATGATTCTGCGAAGTTGGCTGCTTACTTCAGTAACTTAACTTTCGCACATAGTTATTCATGAAGAACGCAATGAACAGCAGTACTGCAGCCAAGTTACGTGACATGGGTGTAAATATGTCTATTCCTAAAATATGCTGCTAGTTACTTTTCTCGTAGTAGATGGAAACTGCGAAATAACGTACCACTTTGGGAATGCTGCGATATGACAGCAACGAGATTTCCGCTGATGGCAGTCGCGCACCTTAGGGCGGCTGGTGAGCCTCCTCATGCTTTGCACTCCCGGGTCTCACCGATGCCTGTCCTCCCGCAGGAGTCGACTTCCATCCGCTCCAATCTCTAGACGGAATATGGATGTCGAGGATTTATTAACTGCACACCTGATAGCTCTTCTATTTCCATATGCATTGGTTTTAGTAAGAACATAAACATAAAACACTTAACCAGTCCTGCATCGTTCCGGGCGGTGACTCCTGCGGGAACAGCACGAGTCTGAAAGCCCCGCAGAAAAGAATTCTTAAGAGGAGTGCTAACTAAAACCGTCCTTTGCGGACAACGTCGGCATACCCCTTGTCGGGGCAAGGAGACTGAAGCCGTGCCCGCGGAAAGCATCCGCCCGCAGCGATCCTGAACGGCAGCAATGGAAATAAAACTAGAGGTACGTCGCAGTATAGAGATTTCACGTCAACTACAACAATGGATTGCGGGTTATTCAATTATTCAGGGAGCAATGCGAAAGTTGAGTGATTAACTTAATACTTCCCTCCAAAGCTAAGTTTTCCTCAACTTAGTTTTTTTATCGTAACCATTAAAGGCACAATGTCTTTTGTCTATATTTAAGAAAAAGACAATTCATAGGTTAGAGTCTTTAACCGTTGTATCTGATTGGAATATAAATAGTATCACTGGAACTGTATTAAAATTCCTTACAGTAAACGAATATTCAAAATATGAAGGTAGGAATAGATGTGTATTTTAAAGGAAAAAAATATTAGTTATCGGGGGTACTGGAACAATAGGCAAAAGTATCGTACAAACTATTATGGAAGAAAATCCACAGGTCATAAGGATTTTTGGGCGGGATGAATTTAAACAGCACCAACTTCAAAACGAATTAGGAAATAATGATAAAATACGCTCCATAATTGGCGATATCCGTGATTATGATAGTTTGTTCGCTGCAATGCAGGACATTGATTATGTATTTCATTTAGCTGCGATGAAGCACGTTGCTTTATGCGAGAACAACCCGTATGAAGCCGTAAAGACAAATGTTCAGGGCACGAATAATGTGATTCAAGCAGCGATTGCTCAACAAGTGAAAAAGGTAATATTCACAAGCTCAGATAAAGCTATATCTCCTACTAATACGTATGGTGCAACAAAACTTATTGCAGAAAGATTGATTTCTTCGGCTGAGTCTAACAAAGCTGAAGGACAGACAATATTCGTAAGCGTGCGTTTCGGTAATGTAATGGGATCAAGAGGTTCGGTGATGCCCCTTTTTGCAGAACAAATTATCAAGAATAAGAAAATCACAGTTACCGATAGCGATATGACAAGATTTATGATGACCCTAAAGCAGGCTACACAATTAACTATTAAAGCGCTAAAGGAAGCGAATGGCGGAGAGGTGTTTGTACTAAAAATGCCAGTAATAAACCTGGGAGACTTAGCAGCTGTTTTGATAGAAGAAACGTGTAAAAAACATAACATGAAAAGTGACGAAATTGAGATAGAGGTAATGGGACTAAGACCAGGAGAAAAGATGTATGAAGAATTGATGACTCATGACGAATCAAGAGTCGCCTATGAATTACCGGAAATGTATATCATACCCAGAAGTTCAACACGGGACGTCGGATATACGAATGCAATAAAAGCTACACCAGGAACGTATAGCTCGATGAGTCAAGAACCACTGGGCGTTAGTAAGTTGCGAATATTACTCAAGGAAGCGGATTTAATTTAAAAATAGTGAAAAGTTAGGAGCATACTATGAACACTTTCTTAAAAAATTATTGGTCGTTATACCTTGATTTTCTTAATGATTTCAAAGAATTGAGTTATAGCGGGTATTCCATTCCCTATTTATTTGGTCATTTCTACAGTTTAGTCAAGGGTAATGAAGTGCTTTGGAATAGCTTATCTGATGAAAAATTTGGTGACCAATTAACTAGTCGTGTGAAAGATCGAAAAGAAATCCAAGCGGCATTTCAACTATTTATTCAGTCCCATCAAAAAAAGCCATTGGTTACTAGTAACGTCGGGAAGATAGTAATACATGCTGATAAACTACTTCGATTTCCAAGAAATATCTTAAGCGATTTTGACGCTTCTAAAACAATGATAATCAGTGCTGGTATAAACACTCTCAGAGACAAGAAAACAACATTAATCAGTAATAAGAAGCGAAAAAAAGTCAGAGCACTAACAACTATACAAATCGTAACAAAGAAGAATGTTAAACAGAAAGCTGAAAATACGAAAAGACACAATTCGATACCAGTCATAAGTTTAAATGATTACACAAGTAATACAGAAAAATCAGTTAAGCAGTTACAAAATAAAGCTCGAGCGATTTTTAAATCTCACAAAAACCACCCGCTGTATACAAATACAAATTTTCAAAATATTTTTTTAGATAATATATCTGAAATAATAAAGCGAATTGAACAGTGTAAAAGCTTTCTCAATCGTGTTCCCGTCTCTTGTATCGTTGTATCAACTACTCATAGTTACATTAGCCGTATCATCTCTATAGTTGCTTCAGAAAGGGGGATTCCTACAATTTGTATGCAACATGGTATTATATCAGCAGAATTTGGTTATTTACCGAAAATTGCAACAATTGATGCTGTATATGGCAATTTCGAGGTTGATTGGTATAAAAAGTTAGGAGCATCTATGGATTCTCTTGAAGTAATTGGCCATCCAAGATTCGATCAAGCATTTCATCGACCTAAGATAAATCGTTCCAAATTTGAACGTCATCTAGGTTTAGATAGAAATAAGAAGACCTTAATGGTAGTTATACGTAATAACCAGGATGTGAATAGATGGCGAACTTTAATTAAAACTATTTCAGAAAAAGTGAATGTTAATATATTGATTAAAAATTACCCAAGTAAACTTCCTCATTCCCTAACCAATGAATTTCCGTTTGCATACTCTACAAAGAATTATGATCTGTACGATATTATTCCAAACGTTGATTGCGTCGTTGCGTATTCATCTACAGTCGGCTTAGAAGTTATGCTTGCTGGAAAACCCTTGTTCATTTTAAATGAAACGTTCCCAGGTTATACGGGGTATTATGATGGTTTAGAAGGAATGGTTCATGCTGATCCACATAAATTGGGGAAATTGATAATTAAGTATTTTATAAATCCAAAATGGAAAAATTATGCTGAAACGAAAAGAATTAAGTTTCTTTCTCATGCTTATCCCGATTTCAGTATGTCTGGTGAACGCTTGAAGAAATTAATTAATAGGCTGACTAGCTAGTTAATAAGTTAATTCTAAAGAGTAATAAACTATAAAAGGAGCACAAAAAATGGGTGACGAAAAGAAAAAGACCTTAAAGGAAATACATGATTACTGGAAACTTCAAAACCACCACGAAACGTATATAAATAAAGTGGAAAGAAGTGAGTTTTTAACTGAATACGTGAAAAAGTATATCTCTCAAAAAGAGAACATACTGGAGATCGGATGTAATGTAGGAAGAAATTTAAATTACTTGTATGAAAATAACTTTAAACAATTAACAGGAATTGAGATAAGTGAACAAGCAATTGTTGAACTTAACAAAACGTACCCTTTATTAAAAGATAATATTACAATCATTCACTCTTCCATCGAAAATACAATTAAAAAGCTTCCTTCCAAGCATTTTGACCTCGTTTTTACAATGGCTGTTTTAGAACATATTCATCCAGACAGTGAATGGATTTTTGAAGAGATGACGAGAATCACTGGTTCCTATTTAATAATTGTTGAATCTGAAAAATTTGAGCACTGGCGATTATTTCCACGAAACTATAAAGAAGTATTTGAGAAATATGGATTAAAACAAGTAGAGGAGAACCACTGCAAAGAAATAGGATTGAAGTCTTATACAATTAGAGTTTTTAAAAAGTGATGGATAGGAGGATATTATGAACAGCTACGTTAAAAATTATTGGTCTTTATACCTTGACTTTCTTCATGATTTTGAAGAGCTGACTTATAGTGGCTTTTCCTTATCCTATCTATGTCACTTTCCCAGCTTAATAAGAAGTAATAAAGAGCTATGGAATAATTTATCTGACAAAAATTTTACACATCAATTAAAGAATCAAGTGAATGATCAGAAGGAAATTCAAGTGGCATTTAATACGTTTATTCAAGAACACACAAATAAATCATTAATCAAAAATAAACATGGAAAGGTAGTATTAAATGTTGATACAATACTTCGTTTTCCAAGTAAAACGTTAAACAATTATTTTAAGCCATCTAAAACGATGATACTAATGGCAGGCAGTAAAAACAAACAAAAAAACGTCAATAAATCAACTAGTTCTGAGCGTATTAAAAAAACCAGAATAATTACCACTTCAAACACTATTAAAGTTAAAAAAAAGACTCCTGTTATAAATGAAACGGCAAATCAGATACCTGTAAACTATCTAAGTAATTATGCAACTGACACAGGAAATGCTGTAAAGCAAGTGCAAAATAGAGCACGTGCAATTTTCAACGCTTATAGCAAACATCATCTTTATAACGACCAGAAATTTCAAACCGCTTTTTTAACGAAACTATCCGAGATTATCAACCGTATCGATCAGTCAAACAGATTTCTGAATGATGTACCAGTGTCCTGTATCGTTCTATCTTCAACGCATAGTTTTATATGCCGGATATTGGCTCTGACAGCAGCGGAGAGGGGGATACCAACTATTTGTATGCAGCATGGAATTATTGCAAGTGAGTTTGGCTATATACCGAAAATCGCAACTATCGATGCAGTGTACGGTAATTTTGAGGTGGACTGGTATAAAAAAATAGGTGTTCCCGAAGATGCGCTTGAAATAATCGGTCATCCGAGATTCGATCAGGCATTTAAGCGTTCAAAAATAAGCAGAGCAGAATTTGACAAGAACTTAGGACTGGATCCAGCGAAGAAAACGTTAATGATTGCTGTCAGAGGAGACCGAGGTATTGGCAGGTGGCGAATGTTAATCGATACGATTTCAGAAAAGCTAGACGTAAATATAGTTATCAAAGATTTTCCAAGCAATAATCCTCATTTATTAACGGAGGAGTACCCATTCGTTCATTCTACAGGAGAATATGGTCTTTATGATATTATTCGGAACGTTGATCTAGTCGTATCGTATCCGTCCACTGTTGGATTAGAAGCAATGCTTGCAGAGAAAAACGTGTTTATTTTGCACAAAGAGTTTCCGAGTTACACAGGATATTATAATGAGCTTGGAGAAATGGTTCAAACTGATCCACGAAAGCTTGCAGAATTAATTAGTAGCTATTTTAATGATTCAGCTTGGAATAGTTCTGCCAAGGCGATGAGAAACAAATTTATTCACTTTGCTTATCCTTATTCAGGTGTATCTTGTGAGCGGCTTAACAAACTAATTAATAGGCTGACAAGCTAATTTGTTTTTAATAACTTGTCTGCATGAATATATCGTCAACAAATCAAATAGAATGTTTAGGAGGTAAATGAAACTGAGGAGAGGGTGAAGTTATTGAAGGCTCTTGTCACTGGTGGCGCAGGATTCATTGGAAGGTGGGTAGTGGATCGCTTATTAAAAGATGGTCATCTTGTTTGGGTATTAGATGACCTTTCTAATGGAAGAGAAGAAAACCTCGAGGGTTTGATTCACCATGATAAATTTATGGGGTTTATTAACGGAGATATAAAAGATATCCGTGTACTTAATCATTTGTTTATAAATAAATTTGATATTTGTTATCACCTGGCAGCAAGCATAAATGTACAGGACAGCATTGATCGTCCTCGAATCACTTATGAAAATGATGTAAGTGGCACATTCAATATTTTGGAACGGTGCAAAAAAAACAAAATAAAAATTGTATTTATGAGTACATGTATGGTTTATGAAAGGGCGATCGGGGAGGATGGAATTACGGAAGCCAATGCGACCAAACCCGCATCGCCGTATGCTGGTGCAAAGCTCGCTGCTGAGAACATGGTATTGTCTTATTATCATGCATACAATCTTCCAGCGACTGTTATCCGTCCTTTTAATACATACGGACCTTACCAGAAGACAGGTGGTGAAGGTGGCGTTGTAGCTATTTTTCTAAAGAATAAACTGGCTGGTAAACCGTTACAGATTTACGGTGATGGAACGCAAACTCGTGACCTCCTTTACGTAGAAGATTGCGCTCGATTTGTAGTTGAGACCGGATACTCTAACGATGTGAATGGAGAAATAATTAATGCCGGACTTGGTAAAGACGTAAGTATTAATGATTTGGCAAAGCAAATATCAGGAGATGAAGATTCCATTACTCATGTTACACATATCCATCCTCAAAGTGAAATACCAAAGTTATTATGTGATTACAGTAAAGCCAAAAAATTATTAGGGTGGGAACCGGAATACAGTTTAGAGCAAGGAATTAAAAAAACCGAAGAATGGGTGAAGTCTACTAATCTAATATAAAAGAAAGGAATAGACAATGACTAAAAAGGATACCCTGGCACTTTACGGTGGTAAACCTGTTAGAGATTCATATTTGCCATATGGTAAGCAATGGATTGACGACGAGGATATTCAAGCTGTTGTGGAGGTATTGAAAAGTGATTATATTACAACAGGCCCGGTAGTTCCTGCATTCGAAAAAGCTGTATCAGAATTTGTAGGAGCAAAATACGCTGTTGCATTTTCAAGTGGTACTGCAGCGCTGCATGCTACTTGTCATGTAGCTGGAATTAAAGAAAATGATGAAGTTATTACCAGTCCCCTGACCTTCGCCGCGAGTTCCAATTGCATCTTGTATATGGGGGGGTCCCCTGTATTCGCTGACATAGATCCTAGTACTTACAATATATCTCCAGCATCCATCAAATCGCTTATCAATGAAAACACAAAAGCTATTATCGCGGTTGATTTTACAGGTCAGCCAGCTGAGTACGATGAAATTTTATCATTTTCCAAGAAGCGAGGAATCATTGTCATTGCTGATGCTGCACATGCACTCGGAGCTTCGTATAAAGGGAGACTGGTCGGCTCTATCGCTGATATGACAATGTTCAGTTTCCACCCAGTTAAACATATTACGACTGGTGAGGGCGGAATGATTACGACAAATGATGAAGCTTATTATGAAATGTTGATGGAATACCGGACTCATGGGATAACTCGCGATACTATGAAATTCAAAACCAAAGATGTTCATGCGTCATGGTACTACGAAATGCATCAGCTTGGATTTAACTATCGGATGACTGATATTCAGGCGGCCTTGGGGTTAAGTCAAATGAAAAAACTGAAAATGTTTCTTGAAAAGCGAAGAGAGTATGTAAATAAATACAACCGTGCATTTGAGGGAATGAGTCAAATAACTAGACCATTTCAACAGGAAGGAAGTACCTCCAGCTGGCATCTGTATCTTATCAGGCTGAACTTCGCCAAATTAAATACAAATCGTGACGAATTATTTAAAGCGCTTCAAGAAGAAAATATCGGAGTGAATGTTCATTACATTCCAGTGCATTTCCACCCGTATTACCAACAATTAGGCTATAAGAAAAGTATATGTCCACAGGCAGAGAAAATTTACCAGGAAATTATTACACTCCCATTGTTTCCGAAGATGTCTGATCAGGACGTTGACGATGTTATAGCTGGTGTGAAAAAGGTAATTTCCTATTATTCTAATTAACTAGATCAATTCTTACTAAGGAGTACGTTTTTTATGTCTATCCCAAAGGGAGAAGATGCCCTATATAGCCAATCTCGCATAGTGGAAGTCAATGTAAGCAAGTGTTGTGATTGGCAGGGTTATTCGTATACGGATTATGGCTGGCATTACTTATGTGCAACGATTAAGGAATTTATTAACAACCCAAATATTAACTACAAAGAATCTATACTGAGCAAGTATTATCAATCTTTTCATCCTAAGTCTATCCAAAATTGCTTGTTTTATGGAGATGATGAGTATCTTCAACCAATTTGTAATGGATGGCCACCATTGCCATGGGAAAATACTTTTAATTTGAGAATGGGTAGTAATCAACATTTCGGGCCCAATTCAGATACCTTTGTAAAGGAGGAGTTCTTTAAAACAATTAACATTTATAAGAATTTAGCTTCAGAAGGTTATTTACCTGATGAGAACCAGGATGGTTATATCCGAGGTCATTTCTTGAAAAACCATTATGATTACCGATTTAAACTTAATGGAGGACAACACCGAATGGCTGCTTTAAGTGTTTTAGGCTATAAAACTCTACAAGTTAAACTTCAACCTGACAAGAAAAGAGTTATAGACATAATAACTGTCCAGACATGGCCACAAATTCTTAATGGTAAATACAATAAGGAAACGGCAGTTAAAGTATTTAATTCTTATTTTATTAACAACGGAAGGGAAAAAGCAGAAAGGTTAAACTTGATAAATTGAAATTTTGTAAACAAATAATGGAGGAAAGTTTATGTATCAGGATATTTGGGTGAAAGGAAAGGTTATACAAAAGGGCAGGAGAGAATGTGATAACAGATACAACAAAATTAAGGAGTATCTAACTAAATACCATTTTAATGAACCGTTCACTGTCCTCGACATTGGCGCAAACTTTGGTTATTTTTCATTCAGAATTGCAGAAGATTTCGACGCGAGCGTAACCATGATTGAGTCAAATAGTGAAATAAATGAAATTGTAAAACAAAATGATAATGATAAAGTAAAGCTAATTAATCAGCATGTAAGCGTAAAAGATTTAAAGCGGATTATGCAAGGAGAGAATTTCGACGTAATCCTGGCGCTTAGTATCTTGCATCACTTTGAAAATTATGAAGAGATAATCGATACAATGTTAAATGCTTCAAAATTATCATTTATTGAGGCTTCCGCTATGGAAGAGGCCAAAGGAGGATGTAATAGTCATCTTGTAAATGGCATAATGAATAATTTGCAGGCAAGAAATCCAGAGATCTTAACTCATACAAATAATATAAGAAACCTTGGTATGAGACCTCTTATGGTATTTAATAACAGTAAAAAAATATAAATGAGAAGTAAAAATTATTTCAGCTACTGTAAATATAGGTTTTGCCCGGTTATCTCTTAGTTGAAATTAGGGGGCAAAAACATGAAATACTTGATGTTATCTACGTATCCTTCGACAGGTTCAAGAAATTCTGGAGATGACTTACTTGGAAAAAGCTTAATAAAACTACTAAAAGCGATTAAGGGTAAAGATGTTGAGGTAGATTGCGCATACATTGCAAGTGAAAACTCAACAGAAAAGTTAAAGCTTGATTACAGTGCAATACTAGCCCCAGCTTTAAGACCTACCGCATTAGGTATTCCAGTTGCACCGAAATACCGCAACGTATATCTGAAATTTGCTCTTGATCATCATATACCCTTTTATGCGATAGGATCCGGATGGAGTCAATACCCAGGCACTCTCACACAGTCAAAGACTCTGGAGTTGGATCCTACTGAAAAGGACTACTTCACAAGGCTTTTTAACCAAAATAATGACAGGAACAGAATTTCATGCAGAGATATTTATACGGAAAATGTTTTAAGAGGTAATGGTATTTCTTGTGTTGGAACCACAGGAGACTTGGGGTTATTTGATACAGACTTAATAGAAACGCCATTTAAGCACCCTGGAAAAATTAATACTATTGCTATCTCAATGCCACACAATGCTTTTCATTATTCGAAATCATATGAGATAGCGCTGAAACTGAAAAAAATATATTCCTGCAATGTTAAATTGGTGTTTCATGGATATTTTGGCCAATTAGATCACGCAATACCAAAAAGTTGGGAAGATGACCCAATTGAAATCATTGATTTAGCCGGTGGTGCGGAAAATTTAACGTATTATGATGATATTGACCTGCATGTTGGATACAGACTTCATGCTCATATCTGGTTCTTAAGAAATCGCAAGCCAAGCCTATTGATTGCTGAAGATGGCAGAGCAACTGGCCATCTCGCTACAGTTAATGGACTGGGGTATTCTGCTGCACCGGACTTTGCCATTGGAATGGCGGAAATTTTACCGAGGACTGCTAATGAAAGAAGGAAAGATTTCAGGAATATACCTCCTTCTGACGATGTATTTGCCATGATAGATCACGAGATAAATTCTCAATTTGAGAGAACAATAAGTTCACTGAAAATTATTGATCACCTATGGGAGAAGAGGATGAAACCATTTTTAAGCGGCATTCCCGAATAGAAATACAGTATGCGTTTGAGGTGAGTAAATGAAGGTTGCAGCAATCATTCAGGCTCGAATGGGTTCAACCAGATTACCTGGAAAGGTACTAAAAAAAGTATTGAAGAAGCCTTTGTTAGCGTATCAACTGGAGCGCGTTCAAAGGTCGAACTATCTAAATGAAATCCTGGTGGCTACAACAGATCAAAATAAGGATGATGCGATCGTATCGTTTTGCCAGAATTATGGATTGTCGGTTTTCCGTGGTTCAGAGACTGACGTGTTAACCAGATATTATAATGCTGCTGATTATGTAAAGGCAGACGTTATAGTCCGTTTAACATCGGATTGTCCTCTAATTGACCCGAATCAAATTGATAAGGTAATAGAAAGGTATCATTCTCACAATCACCCCCTGCAATATGTCTCGAATACATTAAAGCGGACCCTACCAAGAGGTATGGATACAGAGGTATTTTCCATTCAAGCATTACAAAAAGCATATGAAAAAGCAGAATCGAAAACAGATCGAGAGCATGTGACAAGGTATATCGTAAACAACCCTCAGCTATTTAAGCTATCTAATGTATCAAACTCCATAAACTACAGCCACCATCGATGGACAGTTGACACGATTGAAGACTTTTCCCTGATCAAGAAAATTATCGAGACCTTATACCCTGCTCATCCATTTTTTTCATTGGAGGATGTTATAGAATTACTTGAAAAAAACCCGAAGTGGCAGTTGATAAATAGTCACGTACAACAGAAGAATAATTGAAAGTGTGATTATAATGAATATCTTTATAAGGGCCGATTCATCCGAGATTATAGGAACCGGCCATATTATGAGGTGTTTAGTTCTGGCGGAAGATCTTCGCACGAAAAATGCGAATGTGACCTTCATTTGCCGGAAATTACCGGGAGATTTAATAAAACGTATTAAAGATAAATCCTTCACTGTTCTGACACTGCCCTCGCCTAGAGCCAGGAATAATGATCACAATTATGAAAATTGGTTAAAGAAGAATTGGAAAACAGATGTACTTCAAACCATGAATGCGATCGGCAAGCACTCGGAGGTAGACTGGTTAATCATTGATCACTATTCGATAGATGAAAAATGGGAGGGTGCTATTAAGCCATTCGTTAAAAAAATAATGGTTATTGACGATTTGGCCAACCGTAAGCATGCGTGTGATCTATTGCTGGATCAGAATTTATTTCAAAACCCAGAGAAACGATATTACAAATTAATTCCAGGAGATACGACTGTGTTATTAGGTGCCAAATACCTTTTATTAAGGCGGGAATTCAGAAAGATGAAAGCTGTTCAGAACAAAACTGGTAATGTAAAGCGTATCTTGATCTCCTTTGGCGGAAGTGATCCGACTAATGAAACGATGAAAACTCTAAAAGCTATTGAGATGCTAAATTTGTCAGAGGTTGCTATTGATATCGTCATTGGTATTTCCAATCAAAACTATTCTGCAATCAATAAATTCTGCGAAAAGTCAGCTAATCTGAAACTTCATTACCAAATTGACTATTTAGCAGATTTAATGGTGAAAGCGGATCTGGCAATTGGAGCAGGTGGCAGTACTACATGGGAAAGGTGTTATTTAGGATTGCCGGCGATCACAATTGAGACTGCGGAGAATCAGTCTGAAATTTTGATGTACCTATCAGAAATCGGCGCAATCAGTCATCTGGGAAAAAGTGAAGAGGTAAGTATCGATAGTATTGCAGGCACGCTCCAACACCTAATGAATCATCCTGGTTTACTGGAAAATATGGCGAAAATCTCTAAATCGATTATGAGCGAATATCAAGATTGTTTAGTTGCTGAACAATTGCTGGGAGCGTATGACAATGGTTAATTTCCATAATTTTCAATTGAAGCCCATAGCGTATAACGATTTGAAATTAATATATAAGTGGCGTAATTCTAAGAGAATTAAATCTGTTATGTATACGGATCATCAAATCAGTTGGGAAGAACATAGTCAGTGGTTTAAAAACATGCAGAATAATTCTCAAAAAAAGGCGTGGCTGCTCTATAACAAACACCAACCACAGGGTCTTGTTAGCATTACAAATTTTGATAAAGAAAATTCACGGTGTTACTGGGGTTTTTATATTGGTGAAAAGTCTGCTCCAAAAGGAACAGGTACGATTATGGGGATATTGGCACTGAACAAACTATTTAATGAAATGGGTCTTCACAAGGTATGTGCAGAAGTTATCCATACAAACACTGGAAGTTTAGGCTACCATAGAAAACTTGGGTTTGTACCAGAAGGTAGATTTGTCGATCATATATGGAAGGATACGCAATATTTGGATGTAATCCCAATGGCACTGTTTTCAAAAAACTGGGAGGAAGTGAAAGCAGAACTTATGTCTAAGCTGGGTGGAGGGGAATTATGATGGGAATAAAAATTGGCGCTAAAGATGTTGGAGCTGAGAACACACCGTTTATAATAGCCGAAATGTCGGGTAACCATAATCAATCATTAGAGCGAGCGCTGAAAATTGTTGATATGGCAGCTAAAGCTGGCGCTCATGCGCTAAAAATACAAACATATACTGCTGACACGATGACACTAAATGCGAAATCCACCGATTTCATGGTGAGCGATTCTAAAAGCAGCTGGAATGATAAATCGTTATACGAACTATACCAAGAAGCATATACACCCTGGGATTGGCATGAACCTATCTTTGAGCGTTGCAGGAAGGCAGGAATGATAGGTTTCAGCACACCATTTGACGAGACATCGGTAGATTTTTTGGAATCATTAAATGTACCTTGCTATAAAATAGCATCATTTGAAAATACCGACTTACAGTTAATACGAAAAGTGGCAAAAACGAAAAAACCACTAATTATTTCAACCGGAATGAGCAGTATCGCTGAACTAGAAGAAACCGTTAATGCTGCTAGAGAATCGGGCTGTAAGGATTTAATTCTGCTTAAATGCACTAGTACATACCCAGCATCCCCTAAAGATACTAATATCATTACGATTCCACACATGAGAGATTTATTCCACTGTCAAGTTGGCTTATCTGATCATACAATGGGTACCGGAGTGGCCGTTGCAAGTGTTGCATTAGGAGCAACTATCATTGAAAAGCACTTCACGCTGTCTCGGGCAGATGGAGGTGTGGATGCAAGCTTTTCAATGGAATTCGACGAGATGGAAGCTCTGGTAAAAGAAACCAAAAGAGCTTGGCAAGCTCTTGGAAAAGTTTACTATGGAGCAACAAATGCTGAACAGTCTTCTCAAAAGTATCGAAGGTCCCTGTATGTGACCGCGGATATGAAAAAAGGTGATAAATTTACAAAAGATAACTTAAAAGCAATTCGTCCAGGGTATGGTATTCTTCCAAAATATTATGATATTTTAATAGGTAAAAAAGTAGATAACGATGTGGAAAAAGGAACGCCAGTCAGCTGGGACCTCATATAACGGACGTGTGAAGAATCGTATAGAAAGGAAAGATGATAGTTGAGTAAAAATGACTTTCATGCATACAGTCAAAAGGTCAATTTTTTAAATCAGGAAGCAACTAATCGTTTAGCTGAAATTAAAGATGTGCTGAGTGAATATAAAAGCAATCAGAATCCCAATGTAATCAGTTACTTTACATACTCATTTAATTTTTCCAATCAAACGGATTTAGATAATCTTGGAATTGGAACACTGCACATCCTTAACATTGGAGATCAAGTCTTAACTAACCCATATATTTGCATTAAGCTTGCTTCAAAAGATCTATTTAATTTTTCAGGGAAGTATATCGATAGTAAATCAAAAAGATTAATGAACTCGCCAGGAGCCTGGGAACGAATCAACAATAACGAAACAAAGGAAGAATATTGGCTGAAACCTGTTGGTATAAAGACAATAGAACCATCTCAACAAATTACATTCTCCAATTTCCAAATAAAATGGTCTCCCCAAAAAAATTATTCAGGGAGTGTTACTGGATTCTTCTACTGTGATGAATTTAAAGATGGTGTTGCCACGGTAAATCCAATTAATGTGAGAGGAACTGTGTTGGATCGAGGTGAAGAGAATGGTGAAAAACCACCAACATGAAAGTGAAGTGCTCCTAAAACAATTAGTTCAACGTATTATTGAGGGGCACCTTGAAGAACGGAAGGACACGAAAAAAGACAGCAATGGCAGCTTTCTTGTGCTTGATAATAAAACACTTAATTTGCTGCTCATCTATTTGCTGACGAAACTGGATAACCCGACTAATAATAGTGAATCAACTAGCAGCAATGATCTCGTACCCCAGAAATCAATGGATGAAATTGATGAAATGATTAAGCAGCAGAACCAGGAGTTTGAAGAAATTATTGCCCAATTAAAAGAACTGTAAGCTATTAGTTTTGATTTTTTGTATTATTTATTGCTATACTAAATGTAGTTAAATATGATTGATTTCCTTCGGGGTCGGGTGAAATTCCCAATCGGCGGTGATGAAGTAGTTACTTCTTAGTCCGTGACCCGTGCGGTCGTTTATGACCAAGCGGTGGATCTGGTGCAATTCCGGAGCCGACAGTTAAAGTCTGGATGGGAGAAGGATTTCTAGGTAGCAACACATTCGTGAATTTATACACGGGCTTTTTTGTGTATGATTAAGGTGGGGTATGTTTTATATCACTTTCACCTTAAAAAGAATGCTTTTTTACGATACCTATAAATTCTGCCGTTACGCCCTTGAAGCTTATTCAGGGGCTTTTTTGATATTAAATAATCGAAGTTAAACGAATCATAAATGGTGTCATGGCGCCGGAAAAAAATCAGCCAGCTAATTTTTCAACTGAAAGGGACATGCTAATGAATGATCAGACGTATATGGATATGGCATTAGATCTTGCCGAATCTGTTCATGGCCAAACCAGCCCAAATCCACCTGTTGGTGCAGTCATCGTAAAGGATGGAGCTGTAGTTGGGATAGGCGCACATTTACAGGCAGGTGAAGCACATGCTGAAATTCATGCAATCTCGATGGCCAGAGAAAAGGCCGATGGAGCAACGATTTACGTTACGCTTGAACCGTGCAGCCACTTTGGGAAGACCCCACCTTGTGCTGATGCGATAATTAAAAGCGGTATCAGACGAGTTGTTATTGCCACAGTCGATGATAATCCTTTAGTTGCGGGTAAAGGAATTGAGAAGCTTGAGAAAGCAAATATAACGGTAGAAACTGGTTGCGGAAAAGAAAGAGCTCAGGCATTATATATACCGTTTTTTCACTACGCATCAACGAAATTGCCTTACGTAACAATGAAATCAGCTACAAGTCTTGATGGGAAAACAGCGACCATTACTGGTGAAAGTAAATGGATTACAGGCGAACAATCCCGTTTGGATGTCCATTATTATCGGAACCATAATGATGCTATATTGGTTGGTGTAAATACAGTGATAGCGGATAATCCTCAGCTTACAACGCGTTTGCCTAATGGTGGCAGGAACCCAGTCCGAATCATATTGGATACACATTTACGAACTCCGTCAGCATCGAAAATTGTAACAGATGGGGAAGCAGCCACCTGGATTTTTGTCGGACAAAACGTTTCATCTGAGGCTATCGATGGTTTTAGCGAAAATACAAAAGCGAAAATCGTTCAACTGAATGATGAAGAAATTAATATTGAAAGCGTTCTGAATCACTTGGGTAAACAAGGGATCATGACATTGTTTATTGAGGGTGGCGCAGAAATAAATGGAAGCTTTTTGAAAAGCGGTAAAATAAATCAGCTCATTACGTATATCGCACCTAAGCTAATTGGGGGAAGGTCAGCACCTACTTCAATTTCTGGTGACGGTTTGGAATCGATACACGAAGCGGTCCCATTGGATATTAAATCAATCGAAATGATCGGCGATGATATAAAGATCATTTCTGTGCCAAAAGAGGTGAATTAAATGTTTACAGGAATCATTGAAGAACTTGGTCATATAAAGAAAATTCAAGCCCACTCAGCGAATTCGGTCGAGTTAACAATTGCTGCTGAAAAAATCATGACTGATATGAACCTTGGCGACAGTATTGCTGTTAACGGTATTTGTTTAACCGTTACTGCATTTAATAAAGTTGAGTTTAGAGTGGACGTCATGCCGGAGACAATTAAAGCAACGTCATTAAACACCCTGACGACCGGATCAAAGGTTAATTTAGAACGGGCAATGCATGCCAATGGACGCTTTGGCGGTCATTTTGTCTCAGGGCACATTGATGGGACAGGCAAAATTATCCGAAAAGAAAAGCAGGAAAATGCTATTTATTATGATATTGAAGTGCCAATTGAACTGCAATCGCATTTGTTAACAAAGGGATCGATTGCGGTTGATGGAGTTAGCTTAACGATATTTGATGTAAAAGATCATATATTTACTATTTCGCTGATTCCTCATACGGTGGCGCAAACTGTTCTAGGAGAAAAAACAACTGGTTCTATTGTAAATATTGAAAGTGATATGCTAGCAAAATATGTAGAACGAATGGTACAGCAAACCAGCACAAAAAAAGAAGGTATTAATCAATCCTTTTTAGCAAATAACGGTTTTTTATAAGGAGATGCCAGGATGTTTCATACAATCGAAGAAGCAATAGTTGATCTAAAACAAGGTAAATCTATCATTGTTGTGGATGATGAAAATAGGGAAAATGAAGGGGATCTAGTTGCACTGTCAGAGCTTGCAACACCAGAGACTATTAATTTCATGATCACACACGGAAAAGGTCTGGTCTGTACCTCCATTTCGGAAAGTACTGCCAATAGATTAAAACTGCCAATGATGACGAGTAATAGTTCTGACCCACTGGGCACTGCTTTTACTGTAAGTGTGGACCACAAAGAGACGACAACGGGAATTAGTGCGCAAGAGCGATCGTTAACGATTATGGCGTTAGCGAATTCAGACAGCAGACCTGAAGACTTTAAGCAGCCGGGTCATGTTTTCCCTCTAGTAGCCAAAGAGGGAGGAGTGCTAACTAGAGAAGGGCACACAGAGGCTTCCGTTGATTTGGCAAGACTGAGCGGAGCGAGTCCGTCGGGTGTAATTTGTGAAATTATTAAAGAAGACGGTACGATGGCTCGAGTTCCAGACTTATTGGAAATGGCCGCTCAATTTGATTTAAAAATAATTTCAATTGAAGATCTTGTAGCATACCGCAGAACAAGCGAAAAACATGTGAAACGGGAAGTGGAAACAGGATTACCAACTGAGTTCGGTTCGTTTAGAGTGTTTGGCTATTCAAATGATATGGATGAAAAAGAACATATTGCGCTTGTGAAAGGTGATTTGAACGTAGCGGAACCGACGCTGTTAAGAGTCCACTCCGAATGTCTGACAGGGGATGTACTAGGTTCGCATCGTTGTGACTGTGGTCCTCAATTACATCAATCTTTAGCAGCAATTGAAGAAGCAGGAAGTGGTGTATTGATTTACATGCGGCAGGAAGGCCGGGGCATCGGACTGTTAAACAAATTAAAAGCTTATAAGCTGCAGGGCGAAGGGTATGACACTGTAGAAGCGAATGAGCAGCTGGGGTTTGCAGCAGATCAACGTGATTATCTTTTAACTGCACAGATATTGCAGGATTTAGAGGTTAAGCGCGTTAAAGTTTTAACAAATAATCCAGAAAAAATAACAGCGCTTGAAAATTACGGAGTAGAAATAGTTGAGCGAATTCCGTTAACAACCAAGTATAACGATATAAATATGCCGTACATGCGAACGAAATACAGCAAAATGGGACACTTATTGAATCTGCACAATTAATAACAGGAGATGATAATTATGGGACAGACTTTTGAAGGAAGCTTAGTTGGAACTGATTTAAATGTAGGAATCGTTGTTGGACGTTTTAATGATTTTATTACAAGTAAATTACTGGATGGTGCAGTTGATACTTTAAAAAGACATGGTGTTAACGAGGCGAATATTGATGTAGCCTGGGTGCCAGGTGCGTTTGAAATTCCGCTGGTTGCAAATAAACTAGCAATGAACAAGAAATATGATGCAGTTATTACTCTTGGAACCGTAATTCGAGGAGCAACACCTCATTTTGATTATGTGTGTGGTGAAGCGGCAAAAGGCGTTTCACAGGCATCGGCTCAATCAGGTAAGCCAGTTATTTTTGGAGTTTTGACTACTGAAACGATCGAGCAGGCAATAGAACGCGCTGGAACAAAAGCAGGAAATAAAGGAGCAGAATCAGCCGTCGCAGCGATAGAAATGGCTAACCTGATAAAGAGTATCTAACGATTAAGCGTAGAACTTTTTATTAAAATACGATACACTAATTCATAGATGTACCATAAAGTGGAGGGTAAGAAATGAAATTAGTGTTTTATCAAATTTTAGGTATAGGGGCAATTTGGGTTGGGATGGCGTTTTTCTTTAACGAAATGGACCCAACTAGTAAGATAATATTTTACTGTCTTACTTCATGGCTTTTGTTTCTAATCATAATTTATATTAAACAACGCATTAAAGGAACCAAGGATACAGACATATAACCGACACGCGTGCTTCGTTGCACGCGTGTTTGTTGTTTATATGGCCAGGTGTGCAGCAAGTAGCGAGTTGAGATCGATAAATTTTGTATCGGGATCGATATTTTTAAAAACGGGATGGATAAATTTCTTTTCGAGCGTGATAAGTTGATTCTCGCCATCGATAAGTGAAATTGAGAGATCGATAAGCCAAGCTCACCATCGAAAAATCACCAATTAATAAGAACCCGAAACAGGAGTTAGTGCCGTTATAATGCAATAGTTGCTCTATAGCTTTCCACGAGTTACTCTATCCCTTATACTAAGGGATAGAGTCAAGTTTGAAATGAGGATGTTTTAAATGCTTACAGTTGAAAATATAGTCAAAACATATGGAGAAAAAGTGTTGTTTGATGGTGTTTCCTGCACAATCAAAGAGAACGAAAGAATTGGATTAATTGGTGTAAATGGAACTGGTAAATCAACGTTTTTAAAAGTGATTGCCGGTATTGAACCACCTGAGAAAGGCGAGATAAAACAGCCGAAAGATTATCACATTGAATATCTGGCTCAGGACCCCGTTCTAAATTCGGAATTAACGGTTATTGAACAAATTTATTTTGGTGAAACAGTAATAATGAAAACGATGCGGGACTATGAACGGGCACTTATTGACCTTTCTGAGAACCCATCAAGTGAAACAGCACAGAAGCGAATCCTTTCCACACAGCAGAAAATGGATGAAAATAATGCATGGGAAGCAAATACTACGGCCAAGACTGTTCTGACAAAGCTAGGAATTACGGACTTTAATAAGCGAGTTACCGAGTTGTCTGGCGGACAGAAAAAACGGATTGCGATTGCTAAAGCATTAATACAGCCAGCCGATTTATTGATTCTGGATGAACCGACAAACCACCTGGACCACGCTACAATTGAGTGGCTGGAAAAATTCCTTGCTTCGTACCGTGGTGCTATGTTGCTTGTAACGCATGATCGCTATTTCTTAAACCGTGTTACAAATAATATATATGAACTAAATAAAGGCAACCTTTATAAATATACAGGCAACTATGAATTGTTTCTTGAAAAAAAAGCTGAACGGGAATCACTGGAAGAAAGCAGCCAACAAAAACATGAGAATATTTTGCGTCGTGAAATTGCTTGGTTAAAACGCGGAGCTAAAGCGAGAACTACGAAACAGAAAGCGAGAATAGACCGCGTCGAAGAAATGAAAGAAAAAAGTTTTGATACGAACAAGAACGATGCAGCTTTTCAGACTGGTTCAAAGCGGCTGGGTAAAAAAGTTATCGAACTGACAGGTATTGAGAAATCCTATGATGGAAAGCGGTTAGTATCAGATTTTGATTATCTGGTGGTTCCTGGAGAACGCCTTGGAATTGTTGGTCCGAATGGGTCAGGGAAAACTACGCTTTTAAACATGATGGCAAATAAAGTTACACCTGATCAAGGTACAATCGACATCGGAGAAACTGTTAAAATAGGCTATTACACGCAGGAAAACGAAGAAATTGACGGTGATATACGAGTAATTGATTATATTAAAGAAGTCGCTGAAGTCATCCATACGAAAGATGGAGATGTCATTACAGCTGAACAAATGCTGGAGCGATTCCTTTTTCCACGTTATGAACAGTGGAATTATATCCGTAAGCTTTCAGGTGGAGAAAAAAGACGATTATATCTATTGAAGGTTTTAATGCTTGAGCCAAATGTTTTATTTTTAGATGAGCCAACAAATGATCTAGACACAGAAACATTGAGTATTCTTGAGGATTACCTGGCGAATTTCCCTGGAGTGGTTATCACTATCTCGCATGATAGGTATTTTTTGGATCGTGTAGTTGATCAGCTGTTAGTATTGTCTGATAATCCATTACCTACGAGGTTTTACGGGAATTACAGCGAATATCTGGACAAACAGAATGCGGAAACAGAAGTGACTAAAGCAAAAGAAAAACCCTCTGCTCCAGAAAAAAAATCAAAGAAAAAACTTTCCTATAATGAGCAGAAAGAATGGAATAAAATTGAAGACCAGATTGCAAAGTTAGAGTCGAAAGTGGAAGGCATCAAGAAGGCAATTGCTGATGCTGGAAGCGACCTTGATAAAGTGCAGGAATTGTACAAAGAGCAAGAGGAAGCAGAAAATCAATTAGAGAAAAAAATGGAACGCTGGGAAGAATTATCACTTCTGGTAGAAGAAATAGAAGAAGGGTAATCGGTGTAATATAGGTATATATAGGATTTAGACATTGTTAAAATAGTTAACTCAAAAGGCGAATAATTGCAACCACTAAGCGTAGTGAAAATACAAAGATTCCTGCAGGAACAGAGTGGTTGACACAAGTCTCCGCTAAGGGTGTGCGAAGTAATTTGATGAAGCGTTCGATTATATGAATGTTTTTTCGGATAGCAAATAAACCGAACGAAGCAGAAAGCTTCGTTCGGTTTATTATGTTAATAAAAGAATTTTTTCTATAGCAGATTTCGTATGGTTATTCTGTTAAACCTTCTATCGTTATAGTTTCAACAATTCCGGTTCCATTATCGCGGACGTTAGCTTCTAATTGCACGGTGTCTCCTGACTGAAGGAAAAGAGCAAGTGGCGACTTTCCTGCAGTAATCGTATAAATCGTTTTATCTCCTTTTAGTAAAAACTGCACAACCTGCCCATTTTTTTGCATCGATACTAACACACGGGTTACTTCCCCTGAACGCTTTTGGAGTGGCGTTTCACCGGAAGAGGCAACATTACTTGGATCCTGTAATAATTGAAGTCGATATGCTTCCAAGGTGTCACGTGCTGTGTCGCCGAATACAACGAAATCTGAATCCGATGCTTTAATATAGGCATATTTTTTAAATAGGCCATTCGGATCGAGCACATTTACAACCCAGGTAGGATTACCGTCAATATTATACAGTACCGGCATTGAACCTTCCCAGTTCTTCTCAGGGAATTCCTTATTCACAATTTCTTTCGCTCCAGAGCTGTCCATTATTCCGCTGTTTTTCTTACCATTATAATAAGTAAGATCTCCAGTGCGTGCATTAATTAGTGTGTAACCAAGCGCGGAATCAATATTTTCCTTAGGTGAGGTCATATCCGTAAAGTAAAACATTTCACCATTTTCGTTGAATATTGGTGTAACACTGCTTTCTGTTCCTGACTCGTTTGGTATTTTTACATCTTTTTTACCAAAGATGGAATTTAACCAGCCGTGCACGTACTTACCGAAATATTGGTTTACATCAGTTGCCATTTCAGAACTTACGGATCCATCAATAAATGCAGGTGCATTATTTGTATTATATAGTTTTACATCACCTGATACTGGATTGACAACTGCAACTTTTAAATCCTTTAAATCAGGTTTGTTTGTAACTCCAATTGGTTTGTAGAGTGTCTGAACATACCAAGGTTTCCCTTCTTTATCCACTTCTATCTGGGCTTCACCACTCTGAATATAGTCGGGATACGCTCCATAGATTGTGCGCTCAATATTTTTATTAAAGTAGCTTGAGTTTGTATACTTCATCTTACTTTCAACAAACTCCGGCTGAGCATTTACATTTGTTGCAGAAATAGTGAAAAATCCTTCTGTTTCCTTACCACGGAACCACTTCCAAAAACCCGTGAACTCGACAGGTCCGACAAACACAATATCTTCATCCAATTTTTGTACTTGAAGTTTACCTAAATCATAAAATTGAGTGTTTTCTATGACACTCATCGCCTTTTGAGTCTTGTTTCGGGCAAATTCAGGAGATACGGTAATTGGCGTATTATCCTTATTCAATGGTTTGGCTTCTTCAACTTCCTGCTGGTTAATAGATTCATAGGAGTCATCTAATGTGAATATACCTAGTACAAAGACAGTTGGGACTGCTAATACAGCAATAATTATTAATAAGCCAAGCGCTGCCTCGATTGGCCCATTTCGTTTCGTTTTTCCTGGTGTCTGTGTCATTCCGTATAGTAAAAATATCCCAATAATTGCAATTACTATGTTTGCAATTACCATGTTAGGGATTGTTATCGGTAATAAGATAACATAGTTTACAATACTTGTAGTGATAAAAAGTGCTGCAAAAATTATTGCCGCTTGCTGAAAAATCATCATTCTTTTTTTCTTATTTTTACTGATCAAGAGTACCGATATGATCACGTACAATATTGAAGATAAAAGTGCTGTCATTAATATTCCTGTCATGGTTTGTCACTCCTTCATAATTTCTTCCAAGTGTTTATACGTTAGGAAAGTCAAATAGTTTCATTTCATTCCATTCTTATGTAATTTCCATTAATATGGTAATAAGTAAAGTTAAATGGGGTGCAAATAAATGAAACAAATATACAGTGAAATTACACAGTTCCGAGGGAATCATTACGACTTCGGATATGAACAGGGGAAAGAATTAAAAGGATCACTCTTACTTAAAAATAAACGAAAACAATGGAAAACGCGAAAAGCTCATTTTGTTATAAAGGAAAAGGCAGTTAAAGATGCTCTGCTTCCATTTGCACCAGCTATTTGGGAGGAACTTATTGGAATTAGAGACGCTTTAGAGTGGCCGATGGAAGATGTGCTGAAGGAATTTGGTGGGTACCGACTGGAATATGGGCGGTCAGGATGTTCAATCTTTACTAATGAAAATTATATGATTAGAAATTATGATTACCATCCAAGAACATATGAAGGAAGATTTATGATCTATCAGCCAGAAGATAGCGGGTATGCAATAATTGGACCTTCCCAACGGGTTACAGGCAGGATGGATGGAATGAACGAAAAAGGGTTGGCGCTTGGCTATAACTTTATTCACCGAAAAAAACCTGGCGATGGTTTTATTTGCAATATGATTGGACGGATCATTCTTGAAAGTTGTGCTAATGTACAGGAAGCTGTAAACATGTTAAAAGAAATACCGCACCGACATTCCTTCAGTTATATTGTGCTGGACAAAAATAATACGACATTCGTTGTAGAAGCTACGCCACGTGGGGTAGAGGCATACCAATCAAACGTTTGTACAAACCATTTTGAGGTACTTAAACACGAAAATCGTCACTATTTAGCTGATTCCTTTAAAAGAAAAAATGCGATTAATAAACATAAAGGTGATGTATTAAATGGATATCAGGCATTCCGAATGATGAATGATTTGGAGAAGGGCGTATTTGCTAACGACTACCGAAATTGGGCAGGTACAATTCATACTTCAGGTTATTTTCCAAAAAAAAATAAAGTATGGTTTGCTCTGGGAGGAAACAGTGAACCTGTCGTATTTGATTTTAACAGTTGGCTGAAAGGTGAAAATATACCTGTTCAACGTCTTTATGGAGATATTGATACAGACTTAGCATTCGCTCATGTGAACTGATTGTTTAGAACACTTGGCTAATCGCCAAGCCATAATGGCTCTTATGCAGTAAGAAAGTATTTATAAAAAAGTGTTCTTAATTACACGTATAGACGAGTAGTATAAATATAATGGCTCAAGGGAAAGGTGGAAGGGATATTGTTCGGAATTGATTTTTCACAAGAATCTATGATAGCTTTGCTCAAAATTATTGCAATAGATATTATACTCTCTGGTGATAACGCAATCGTAATTGCAATGGCCACAAAGGGACTACCTAAAAAACAGCAGAACAAAGCTATTTTCATTGGTACTGCAGGGGCTGTGTTCCTGCGAATTATCTTTGCAATCGTAATTGTCTACCTCTTACAGATCCCATTTGTTCATTTAATTGGAGGACTATTATTACTCTTTATTGCTTATCATGTATTGGTGGACGACGAACACGATGCAGATATTCGTTCTTCAGGCAATTTACTTAAAGCTATAGGAACAATTATAATGGCAGATGCAGTTATGAGTCTGGATAACGTAGTAGCGGTTGCTGGAGCTGCACATGGTCACATCGGAATGATTGCAATTGGTGTAGCAATAAGTATTCCAATTATGATCTTTGGTTCAAAACTAATAGTCAATGTGATGGACAAGTATTCCTGGATTGCTTATTTTGGAGCGGGTATTCTCGCCTGGACTGCTGGTGAGATGATAATCAGTGATACGTTTATTCTGGACAACTTTAATTTTACAGATAATCCTGTAAAGTATGTTTTAATTACTGTGGTCACTATATTAGTTCTATTAATAGGATACATGCGTAATCAGAAAAAAGCTTGAAAAGGCGGCTTGTAAGGTGAAAAAGAGTTTTTTTATAATCTGCTACTGATTTTTTAAGTTGAAATTGCTGATATATGTTTGAGCACCAGGGTATAATGGGAAAATAGAAGGTACTATGTTTTATACCAGAACGAATTTTAACTTAGGAGGATTATAAATGAAACTTTTTCAAGTAAGAAAAGGACAATTTGTTTACTACAATAATGAACTGCACAAGGTATATTCCGTAAAGGCAATGTTTAAAAAGTCAGTTCATTTGTATCGATTAAAGGATATGCAGCAGGTGCTGTCTAAGGCTAGTGATATTCAATTGTACAAGCCTAAACAATCAGATTCATTTATATTTTATGGTAAGCGTTATACGATTGACGAAAAAAAGCGACCAGAAGCTGGCGATTATATTTTAATAGTAAAGCCTACTCCCGATTTTCTGGATCATTATTCCTTAAATGAGATTGAAAAGGTCGATAATGTAGAGAACGGAAATGTTGTAACTACCCGGGATAATGGAGTTAAGCACAATGAATATGTGCTACTTGTACCAGGCAAATCAGAAGGAAGTACGGATATAGCTTACTTCGATAAAAACATTGTTACGGAATCACAGCAAATTGAGGATGAATCAATCGTAAGCATTTCCAATTCTGAAACCGACATGAAGCCGGTAGTTGGTGACATATACTTGGATGTTAAAAGTGAAACTAAGGCAATGATTGTGGCAATGACGGAAGATGAAGTAATATTTGGTCACGGCTTAAAGGTACATGTGACAGAGTTAATGGAGGAAGATAAATTCACGCTTATCTATCGCTCGGAAGAAGATTTATAAATTAGTACAAAAGCTCCTGAAGCTATACTTCAGGAGCTTTTTTAATAACTCAAATGTGGCACATAAAAATTTAAGTTTTTGTAAACTTGAAATATGTTACTTGACGAGAGATATAAATACGTCTTTTTCTAAAATAAGCTATTAGTTACTATTGTCGTAGTTGATGTAAACTGCGACTTAACAACAAAATTTACTCTGCTGGCAGTCGCGTATCTTATGGCTGATGGTGAGCCCACTTGTGCCACCGTAGGTGGCCACTGAAAAAGTTGTGTGTGGTACAAAATAGGTGGATCTATTTTCGCATCTTCGAATATACTTCGCTTTCCGTGGGCACGGCTTCAGCTTCCTCGGATAAGCAAAAACCGCTTTCCTGCGGGATCTTCAGCTCGCGCTGTTCCCACTGGAGTCTTCGTATATTCGAAGATACTTAGTTAAAATTAGAAATTAAATCTTTAAGATCTACCTCTTTTTCAGTGACCTTTATCGAGCTCTAGGATCTCACCGATACATATCCTCTGCTCCAATCTCTAGACAAGAGATGTATCTTACAGATTTATTAAATGCACACTTGATAGCTACGTCTATTTCAAAATGCATTAGTTGAAAGGAATTATAACCAATTCTTTAGCAAACAGCCTTACCAGTCCTGCATCGTTCCGGGCGGTGACTCCTCGAAAAAGAAAAGCACCTTTTCTTCGTGCGATGCCTTTTCGGGGAAGCCTTCCTTATCCTGCGGGAACAGCACGAGTCTGAAGGGCCCGCAGTTTAAATGAGGAAGGCAAACTAAACCCGTCCTTTGCGGACAACGTTTGCATACCCCTTGTCGGGGCAAGGAGACTGAAGCCGTGCCCTAAGGTGCGCATCCGGCCGCAACGATCCTGGACGGCAGCAATGGAAATAAAACTAGAGTTACTTCACAGTATAGAGACATTGTGTCAACTATTATTTAGTGAGCACTTCTATGATTTCATTGCTTTATAACCGACAATGTTAATCGGATCTTTAGGTGACGAGTATGGCGGGGAATACGCGAGTTCCAAATCGGAAAGGTCAGTAATGCCTATTCCACCCTTCATGGCAGTAGCTAGTACTGCCAATCGTTTATCTGCGCCATCCTCCCCAATAACCTGTGCACCTAATATTTGTTCCGTATTTTTATCATACAGTACTTTTAAGGAAACTTTCTCTGCACCAGGATAGTAGCCTGCATGTGATAGAGAATCATGAGTAACTTCAAGAAAATCAATCCCAAGCGTGTCTAATGCTGTTGAATTATGACCTGTAACTGCTACTGTTAACTCAAATACTTTAAAAATGGAAGACCCCATGGTCCCTTGATAAGCAATCTTTTCGCCTTTCATATAGCTTGCAATAATAAATGCTTGTCGGTGTGCTGGCCAGGCAAGTGCAACATGTCTTGGAGTTTTAGTTAAATAATCAGGTGTCTCTGCAACATCTCCTAAGGCGAATATATCTGGATCATTTGTTTGCATATACTCATTAACTTTGATCGCGCCGGTTTCGCCGATTTGAAGGTTTGCCTTTTCTGCAATCTTTGTGTTCGGTTTAATTCCGACAGCTAGTATTGTCATGTCAGTCTGCAAGCTTTTTCCGCTAGTTAAATGCAGTATTTTTCCTTTGCTAGAGAAGGACTCTATGCCATCATTTAGAACTAAATTTACACCTTTGGCTTTTAGATGATCCTGGATCATCGTAGCCATATCAGGGTCAACAAGCTTCATAACCTGTTTTGATCGGTCAATTATCGTGCAATCAATGCCAAGTTGCTGCAAGTTTTCAACCATTTCAAGTCCTACAAATCCAGCACCAATAATAGCGCAAGACTTTGGTTTATTTTTTGTGATATATGCATGTACGGCATCCATATCAGGTATAGTGTGCAGCGTGAACGTATTATCGCGGTTTAATCCTTGTAAATCTGGAACGACAGCGTGCGCGCCAGGAGAAAGAATTAATGTATCATATTGTTCAATCTTTTCCTGATTATTAGCAAGGTATGTAATTTCTTTGCTTTGTCGATTAATTTGAGTGACCTCAGCATTTAGCTTCAGGTTAACACTGTATTTTTTTGCGAAATCATCCGAATCTCTGAGCAGTTCTTCACGGTCGTTGACAATTCCTCCAATATAGTAAGGCATACCACAATTAGAAAAAGCTATATACTCGCCTTTATCGAACAGAATAATTTCTGATTCGGGACTTGTTCTTCTGATTTGAGCTGCAACTGTGGCACCACCACCAACTCCTCCGACAATCACGATCTTGTTTCCCATACAATCAACTCCTTTATATCTATTTACAGTGTACCCTTTTTGACCAGTAAATAAGCAAAAGCACTGTGCATGCACAGTGCTTTTGCCTTGAATGTTTACAGAATTCCCAGTGATCCAAGGAAAACAATAATAATTGTTACCGGTACTATCCAGCGCATTAGCTGGAACCATAATTGATAGGGACCTTCAGATAACGAATTACTTAAGTGAAATTCCTTTTTCATTAATTCCTTATTCATTTTAAATCCAATAAAGAATGCAATCAGTAAACAACCACCAGGTAACAAAATATTACTTACAAGGAAGTCACTTGCATCAAACACAGTAAGATTTACGATTTTAAAGTTTGCAAGTGTACTTGATGAGAGAGCTGCAGGGATACCTGCAAAAAAGATAACAAGACCAGCTATCGCTGCCACTTTTTTACGTGAACGATTTTTCTTAGCCGTAAAAGCTGACGTTATAATCTCAAGCATACTAAACGAAGAAGTTAAAATCGCAAACAGGAACAATAATAAAAATAAGCTTAAAAAGACTTCACCGAAAGGCATTTGTGCAAAGGCAGCTGGTAATACCATGAACAGAAGACCTGGACCTTCAGTTGGCTCCAGTCCAAATGAGAATACGACTGGGAATATAGCAAGCCCTGCCAGCAGGGATACAATTATATTCATAAGTGAAACAGAACCGGCAGCCATAGGAAGGCTGATATCTTTCCCTAAATAGGAACTGTATGTAACCATTACAGAGAACCCAACCGCTAGCGAGAAGAAAGATTGACCCAGCGCATATAATACGTTTTCACCAGTTATCTTAGAGAAATCTGGCTGAAGGAAGAAACGTAATCCTTCCATTGACCCCTCGAACGTCACTGCCCGAATTACTAATACTATAAAAAAGATAAATAATAATGGCATTAAAATTTTACTTGTTTTCTCAATTCCGTCTTTGATACCAAATGAAACGACAATAACATTGATCAGAATAAATACTGCAAGTCCAATAATTGTAACTAGCGGATTGCCAGTAATTGCTCCGAAAAGCCCTTCATAATTTGTACCTTGTTTAATAATCATACCTGGAATCGACAACGCACAATAAATAAGTACCCAACCACCTACAACACTATAAAAAGACATGAGCAGGAACGATCCGAAAACACCCCACTTGCCTATAATGGACCATCCGCTCTTAGGAGCCAATACCTTATATGCACTTATTGCTTCCTTCTGTGAACCTCGGCCGATAATGAATTCAGCAATTAATAGTGGTAAACCTATTATAATTGTGAAGCCAATGAAAAGTAAAAAAAAGGCGCCGCCACCGTTCATCCCTGTCATATATGGAAACTTCCATATTGCTCCAAGTCCAATTGCTGCTCCTGCTGATGCTAAAATAAATCCTATCTTTGATGACCACTGATCTTGTTTTTCACTCATAATTGACCTCCTTCTTTTCATATTTCTAATAAAAATACCACGTTCTTACAATGATGTACAATAACAACTAAGAACATGGCGAAAATTATTATTTATATTTTGGTGCGGATATCCCAAAGTTCCGGGAAAAAATAATGATCCAAGACTTTCTTTAAATATCCAACGCCTGATGAGCCCCCTGTACCTATTTTATGCCCGATGATTCTCTCAACTGTTTTCATATGACGGAATCGCCACTGCTGAAAGGAGTCTTCCACATCCACCAGTTTTTCGGCTAGCTGATAAAGCTCCCAGTTATCTTCCACGTTCTTATAGACTTCAAGCCATGCAGCTTCAACCGATTCATCCTTCTGATATGTTTCGGAAAAATCACGATTTAGAATATCTTTATTTATCGTAAAGCCATTACGGTCAAGCGCTTGAATTGCTACATCATAAAGCCCCGGTGCATGGTATGCTTCCTCAAGGATCGCGTGGAGTTCAGGATCTTTTTTATAAATATCCAGGATGAAATGTGTCTTATATCCCAGAACAAACTCGACCAGTCGGTATTGGTACGATTGAAAACCAGAAGCATTCCCCAGTTTGTCACGAAATTCCATATACTCTGCAGGAGTCAACGTTGATAGTACATCCCATGCTTGAATAATTTGTGTTTGAGTTTTCGATACACGTGAAAGCATTTTAGAAGATGATTTAAGATCATTTTGCTTAATAGCTTCAATTGCTGCCTGAGTCTCATGAATAATTAGCTTTAACCACAGCTCACTGACCTGATGTATGATAATAAACAGCATTTCGTCATGATGGCTGGACAAGCGCTTTTGGCTCGCAAGCAGGGTATCTAACTGCAGGTAATCGCCATACGTCATTTTTTCGATAAAATCTGTATGGATGCCTTTCTCTTTTTTAAACGTTTCATTTTCATGTTCTTTCGTCAAAAAAATTACCTCCTTATAATGTGTGTTTATGATTAATCAATTGGGTCCAGTGGAAAACGAGCCACTCTGGCGGAAGTACGATCCGAGTTAGTGGAAATACCGTCCGAGCATAATCCCAACCCGTCGCCGATTAATCTACTTTTCGCAGGACCGCCCGGACTGGACTGCCGTCAGATCCCTGTATGGCAAGTGGTAATGCAATTAATTCATAGTTTCCCTGTTCAACATTATCCAGCATTAAGTTTTCAAGAATATAAATGTTTTCCTTGTATAACGCGTGGTGAGTGGCTAAGTCTTTGCTGTCCACTGCATCAACTGATGGCATGTCCACCCCAAGCAGTTTTACACCTTTATCTGCCAGAAAGTTAGCGATACGTGGATCAAGTTTTGGAATTGTGTCTGGGAACCGAGTTGGGTCGTTCGGCAAAGCAGTTCTTAATAATACACGTTCTACTCCATCAATTGGGAAGTTTGATAGTGTTTCTACTGTAATTTCATTTACATGGCTGACGTCCAGAACCATAGCATCCCCAATATATAAATTAACATCAAGCTGGTCAATGGTCTGGCCTTTGTCATCATAATGGTATGGAGCATCTACATGTGTGCCTGTATGCACGCTTGTGGTTATTTGTCCGATATTTACTGAGCCGGTATCCTTTTTTTCTGCTGTTAGTGAATAGGAAAAGGGAATGTCCCCAGGCCAGTGAGACATATCATTTGTCAGTGGTTGTGAAATATCTATCCATTCGTGTCCCATTAAGCAATCACACCTCGTTTATTTTCATATTTTTTATACCGTTCTTCTTGCATAATTGTTTTTAAAATCTGAACTGTTTCCCATACTTCTTCAAATGTATTATACAAAGCAACTGGTGCTAGGCGTATTCCGTTTGGTGTGCGGAAATCAGGAACGACTTTGTCTGCTTTTAATGCTTTACATATTCTCGCCGCTTCGCTGTGCTCGAGAAATATATGTCCACCGCGTGTTGCATCATCTTGCGGGTTAGCTATTGTAAAATTATACTCGCCCAATTCCGCTTCGATAAGTTCCATTAAATAGTTCGTTAACTGCAGTGATTTTTTGCGGACACGATCAATACCTGCCTCCTGGAAAATATTTAACGAGCCGAGAAGTGGTGCAGCACTAAATACATGAGGCGTTCCAATCTGATAAGCACCTGCATCTGCAGCAGGGGTGAGTGTGTGTGACATATCAAATTGTTTCTCCTTGGAGGAACTGAACCATCCGGCGAGTCCTGGTTCATTGCCAAAATGCTTTTTGTTTACATATAGTCCCGCAACACTTCCTGGACCACCATTCAAGTGTTTATAATTACACCAAAATGCAAAGTCAGCACCCCATTCAGATAAGTGGTGAGGAACAGATCCAATCGAATGGCAAAGGTCAAAACCGATGACGATCCCACGGTTATGCGCTTCTTTTGTCAATTTTTCCATGTCCAGTATCTGACCACTTCGATAGAGAACACCAGGGAGCATAATTAATGCTATATCCTCCGTCATAGCGTTAATAATATCTTCTGTTTCTAATGTGTTTCCATTTTTGCTTTTGACCTGAACGAGATGGTCACTAGGGTCGTAGCCTTTTAATTTTAATTGACTCTTTAACGCGTAAATATCAGATGGAAAGTTTAAAGCGTCTGCCAAGATCTTAGTGCGAGATCCACTAGGCTGATAAAAGGTAGAAACCAGCTGATGCAGGTTTGTCGTTGTTGATCCGGTAACAATAACTTCTTCACTATCTGCACCAATCAAAGGTGCTGTCATTTTTCCCAGTTTTTCTGAGAGATAAAACCATGGTTCATCACCATCAGTCCAGCCATCAATTGCATGTTTCTTCCATGAATCCATTAGATGTTCTAGTGATTGCTGTGCTTGCCTTGATGGTAAGCCTAATGAATTTCCATCGAAATAAATGGTATCTGCAGGGATGTAAAAGTTATTTCTGAACGACTTTAATTCATCCTGATTATCCATTTGCTGTGCATATGCTTTTTCTGTATTCAAATCAGTGCACCTCATTCTATTTTAATAGGTAGTTAATTAAACTATATATATTCACAGTTGAAGTGTCAAAAGGAGGCAGCAGGTGCGCATGGATTTTTAAGAGGAAAAGGAATTATTTATGTTTATAAGGAATACTGTAGTAGTTGTGAAGTGTAAAAGAAGTTAAAAAAACTAAAATTTATAAACAATTGCAAATCTTGAAACAGTGATTTATACTTAAACTAGTATCTTGAAATACTGTTTCATTAATTGAAATAGGGGTGAAATAATGACGTTTGTTTCAGAAAAAATAAACACGTTACCGCCTTATTTATTTTCCGAATTTCAACGAAAGAAGCAGGAACTCGAGAAAAAAGGAATCGATGTAATTGATCTTGGAATCGGATCACCAGATCTACCTACTCCTGACTTTGTTATTGACCGTCTGGTCGAAGAAGTAAGAAAGCCATTAAACCACCGTTATTCGAATTATAGCGGCATACAGGAATTTAAGCAGGCTGTTACAAACTTCTATAAAAAACACTATGATGTCGAACTTGACCCAGCAACAGAGGTGTTAGCCTTAATTGGCTCAAAAGAAGGGATTGCTAATTTAGTGCAGGCAGTAATCAATCCAGGTGATCGTGTATTAATTCCTAATCCCGGATATCCGGTATATCGAACAGCGGTTCATTTAGCAGGTGGAATCAGTGTGGATATTCCATTAGATGCACAGAATTCGTATCAGCCACTGTATCAGCAAATTTCAAAGCGTGATTTAGAAGCAGCGAAGCTAATGTTTCTAAACTATCCAAGCAACCCTACCGCTGCAACTGTGGATTACAACGTATTTATGAAAGCGGTTTCATTCGCCAAGGAAAACAAAATAATTGTCGCGAACGATGCTGCATACGACCTGGTTACGTTTAACGGATACAAGGCTCCAAGTATTCTGCAGATACCTAATGCAAAGGATAGTGCTGTTGAATTTGGTTCCTTATCCAAAAGCTTTAACATGACCGGGTGGCGTATTGGTTATCTGGTAGGAAATAAAACCATAATCAGAGCGCTATCAACCTTGAAAAGTAATATAGATACATGTCAGTTTCTTCCGATTCAATTAGCAGCTGCTACAGCACTAAATAGTGATTTATTTGCTGTAAAGGCAAATAATGCAGTTTATCAGGAACGGATGGAAAGGCTGCATGACGCATTAAACAAGATAGGATTAAAGGCGGATAAACCAAAAGGGACCATATTTATTTGGGCGAAGGTACCTGAAGTTCACACTTCTGCTTCGTTCTCGGATCTTATGCTGAGCAAGGCAGGAGTAATTGTTACGCCAGGATCTGCTTTTGGAACTGCTGGAGAGGGTT
This sequence comes from Virgibacillus flavescens, assembly GCF_050574275.1. Lineage (GTDB taxonomy): Bacteria > Bacillota > Bacilli > Bacillales > Amphibacillaceae > Virgibacillus_F > Virgibacillus_F flavescens. Next base: position 63,406 of record NZ_CP192260.1, on the reverse strand, counting down.
ATATCCGAATTTCCTTATCAGTCGCAAGTCACCGATTGGACGAAGTGGTAAACCGTATTAAAAGCCTAACATGGAGATGAGGTGAGTAAATGTTGTTACATAATAGCACGAAAATGACGGCTGCCCAGGCAATTGTAAAGTGTATGGAGATCGAGGGAGTTACGCATACATTTTGTGTACCTGGTGAAAGTTATTTGCCGCTGCTTGATGCGTTGTATGATTCTGAGTCTATAGAGGTTATTTCGGCAAGACACGAGGGTGGCGCATCGTTTATGGCGGAAGGGTATGCCAAAGCAACACTTAAACCTGGAGTGGTTATGGCGACGCGTGGTGTGGGTGCAGCCAACTTATCGATAGGCGTACATACCGCTTATCAGGATTCTACACCGATGGTCGTTTTTTTAGGTCAGGTGCACAGTGAGTTTAGAGGAAGAGAAGGTTTTCAGGAAGTGGATTTAGACCAGTATTTCAAGCATATTGCAAAATGGTCTGTCGAGATTAACAACCCTGCACGCATGCCGGAACTCGTTCAACGAGCTTTTCGAATCGCAAAGACAGGAAGACCCGGACCGGTAATTGTATCACTCCCGGAAAATGTGCTGCCTGCTGAAGCAGTTATGTCTTTTGGCCCCCAAGCAACTAAGGCGAGGCCAAGTCCTTCTGACGAAGAAGTGTCGAACGTAATGCGGTTGCTTGAAGAAGCTTCAAACCCATTAATTATCGCTGGTGGAGGAATTAAATCCTCGCGAGCAGAAAAACACTTGCAGCATTTTGCTGAAAAGTTTTCAATCCCTGTAATCGCCGCTTTCAGACGGCATGATGTTTTCCCGAATAATCATCGTTTGTATTGCGGGCATTTAGGTTTAGGGACAAACAAAGAAGTTCTGCAAACAGTTAAAGATGCGGATGTCATCGTGGCAATAGGTACGAGACTATCAGAAGTAACTACACAGGACTACAGCATTATAACGTCAGAGAAAAAACTGGTTCATATAGACATAGATTTTGAAGCATTAGGCAGAGTATTTGCCCCTGATATAGGGATTGTTGCGGATAGCAGTGAAGCTTTGTCAAAGTTAACGCAGCTGGATTTCACCAGCCCGTGGATACAGTGGGCGAATAAAAGACATGAAGCTTATGCTCATGTAAGTGATTTGAATGTGACAAGTGAGGATGTGATTAATAAACAGGTCATAGACGTATTGGAAAAAAAGCTACCAAAAGAGGCCGTTCTAACAAATGATGCTGGTAACTTTGCAGGGTGGCTTCACTCATTTTATCCATTTACGATGCCGCATACGTATGTTGGCCCCACATCCGGAGCCATGGGATACGGCATGCCGGCAGCACTGGGGGTAAAACTTGCATCGCCTGAAAAAACCGTGGTATCCCTTTCTGGTGATGGTGGTTTTATGATGACCGTACAGGAACTTGAAACTGCGGTAAGAAATAAGCTGGCAGTAATTTGTCTGGTTTTTAATAACAATATGTATGGCACCATTCGGATGCATCAGGAGCTCCATTATCCTAAAAAAGTCATCGCAACGAATCTGGGTGAAGTTTCTTTTGCCAAACTTGCTGAGAGTGTTGGCGCAGATGGATTTACCGTAACAAAGATAGACGAATTTGAAAGTGCCCTCGAACAGGCACTTCATAATAAGGGGCCGTCTGTAATAGAAATAATAACAGACGCAAAAAACATCTCGGTTTCCTCAACAATTGAACAATTGAGGAATCGATCAAACACGTAATCTATTAACTTTATATAGATAATAATTTTTAGGAGGTAATCAATATGGCAGAAACATTATTACAAGTAAAAAGACTAGCAAACTATATCGGGGGCGAATGGGTGGAAGCAAGCGAAGAGACCACTCCAGTTGTAAACCCAGCAACAGGTGAAACAATCGTAGAAGTTCCGCTTTCAGATGAATCGAGTGTAGATAACGCAGTAAAAGCAGCAGCAAAAGCACAAAAGGAGTGGGCTTTGGTTCCAGCGCCAATGCGCGCAGAGGTTCTTTATCGTGTGGGAAATATTATGAAAGAACGCAAAGAGCGACTTTCACAGTTGTTGACGATGGAAAATGGAAAGGTAATTGAGGAAGCGCGTGGAGAAGTCCAAGAGGGAATCGATATGGCCTATTATATGGCTGGTGAAGGCCGCAGAATGTTTGGCCAAACCACACCAGCTGAGCTGAAAGATAAATTTGCGATGAGCGTTCGTGCGCCAATTGGAGTGGTTGGCTTAATCACTCCGTGGAATTTTCCAATTGCGATAGCCACATGGAAATCATTCCCGGCAATCGTGGCTGGAAACGGTGTTGTATGGAAGCCTGCTACTGAAACACCAATAATGGCATACGAGCTTGCCAAAATATTCGAAGAAGCGGGTCTGCCGAAAGGTGTCGTAAACGTTGTATTTGGATCCGGTTCAACGGTCGGAAATGCGATGGTAGATCATGATGGAATCCGAGTAATTTCATTTACAGGGTCTAATGATACAGGTCGCAGTATAGCTGCTAAATGCGGTCAGCAATTGAAAAAGGTTTCACTTGAAATGGGTGGAAAGAATGCGGTAATTGTAATGGATGACGCTGATCTGACTTTAGCGGTAGAAGGTATTTTGTGGAGTGCCTTTGGAACGAGTGGACAACGATGTACGGCATGCAGTCGCGTAATTGTCCATGAGAATGTTAAAGAGGAATTGGAAAGCAGACTACTAGAGGAAATGAAAAAATTAACGATTGGAAATGGTTTGGATGATTCGGTTAAAGTAGGTCCAATTATAAATAAGGCTGGGCTCAATAAAATTAAAAAATACATGGAAATTGGTAAGGATGAAGGAGCGAAATTACTTGCGGGTGGCCATGTACTGGACGAAGGTGAGCACCGTCAGGGGAATTATTTTGCACCAACATTATTTTCCGATGTAAAACCTGATATGCGGATAGCACTTGAAGAAATTTTCGGGCCGGTTGTTTCTCTTATCCCAGTAAAGAGTTTTGAGGAAGCAATCGAAGTCAATAACAGTGTGGAATATGGATTATCAAGCTCCATATTTACAAATGACGTCAACCAAGTGTTTCGAGCACAGCGAGATTTGGATACAGGTATTGTTTATGTGAATGCTGGTACTACTGGTGCTGAAATTCATTTGCCATTTGGCGGAACAAAAGGCACTGGTAATGGACATAGAGATTCAGGCGTTCAAGCGCTGGATGTATTTACCGAATGGAAGGCCATTTATGTTGATTACAGTGGGAAATTACAACGTGCTCAGATTGATGTGGAATAACTAGGATAGTAGTTTACTAAATTCACACGGGGAGTGATTGGGATGAAGATAGGTGTATTAGGTTCTGGTTTAATGGGAAAGGAAGCTGCACGTGATTTAGTATTAAATGAAGAAGTAACTTCTGTTGGTCTGGCGGATATTGATTTTAAGCGCGCCCAAAAGATTTGTGATCAGTTAAACTCACCAAAGTTGACTGCCTACCAAGTCAATGCAAATGATGCAGCAGATCTTGCTGACTATATGAGCAAATTTGACGTGATTATCAATGCATTGTTTTATTCCTTTAATGAAATAGTAGCAAAAACCGCTATTCAGGTTGGCGTCAGCTCCGTGGATCTGGGAGGACATATTGGCCATATGACAGACAAGGTTCTGGCACTTCAACATGAAGCGAAATCTGCAGGAGTAACGCTAATTCCTGATTTAGGTGTAGCACCAGGTATGATTAATATCCTGTCAGGACATGGCGCTGGAAAACTGGATAAATTGAACGCTATTCAACTGTTTGTTGGTGGGATTCCAGTGAAACCAGAGCCTCCATTTGAATACAATCATGTATTTTCGATGGAAGGTGTACTTGATCATTACACGGATCCGTCATTGATAGTCAGAAATGGAATAAAGCAGGAAGTGGAATCGTTAACCGAAGTAGAGACAGTATACTTTGAAAAATTTGGACCGCTTGAGGCATTTCATACATCTGGCGGGACCTCAACACTGTCACTCTCATACCCATCCATTGAAACGCTTGAATACAAAACGATTCGCTATCCCGGCCATGCTGAGAAATTCAAGCTATTGGTTGATCTGAATTTAACTCGATTGAATTATGAGGTAGAAGTAAATGGACAAAAAATAAGTCCGCGTGAAGTTTTATTAAAAGTACTTGATCCAATTGTTGACTTAAAAGATAAAGATGATGCTGTTTTATTACGTGTAAAAGTTTCAGGTGAAAAAGATGGAATCCCGACAACTTTTGAATACGAAATGACAACATTTAAAGACAGGGAAAATAACGTAACAGCTATGGCCAGAGCAACAGCAAATACAATTTCAGTTGTGGCACAAATGATAGGAAATGGTACCATTTCTTCGTCTGGTGTATACCCTCCGGAACAAATAGTTCCTGGTGACAATTACATCAAAGAGATGGCTAAACGCGGCGTCAAGATAGTTGAAACGGGGAATACCAACAAATCAGAAGTTAGAGTTTAACATAAATCAGTTACTGATTATCTACCAGTAATGCATATCAACAGAATTATGTTCAATCAGCCTGCACTATGATAGTGTAGGCTAATTTTCAAACTACTTGTAGGGAGAAAAAAATATGAATCAAAGTGTAATCAAAGCAGTTAAGCTACTTGACTTATTTACCGAGGATATACAGGAACTGCCGTTAAGAGAAATCGCATCACGAGCGAATATTCCAAAACCAACTGCTTACAGATTGCTATCTTCATTAGTAGCATGCGGATTTTTACAAAAATCACAGAATGAATATGACAGTAGCTATAAACTTGGACTTAAATTACTTGAGCTTGGAAATTTAGTTTCTAATCGATTGGAAATAAGAGAAATTGCTTTGCCATTTATGGAACGGCTAGCCCAGGAAATTAATGAAGTGGTGCATATCGTAATAGCTAATCAAAACGAAGCAACCTATATTGAAAAAGTAGACAGCAGTCGTGCGATTCGGTTATACACCCGCATCGGAAAGAGTACGCCGTTGTATATTGGCTCAGGTCCCAAACTTTTACTGGCTTTTATGGAAGAAGAGAAACAAAAGGAAATTTTAGGTGCGCCGAATCTATATGTTATTAGTGATCAAAATCAGATTAATAAAAGTAAACTTCGTAACGAACTGCTGGCTATTCGTCAGGAGGGATACGCATATAGTATAGGTGAACAGGACTCGGAAACGACAGGGATTTCATACCCTCTATACAATTATAATGGACAAGTAATCGCTGCGTTGACCGTCAGTGGTCTTTCCAGTCACTTTGAAGGCGAAAATCTGCAGGTGATTAAATCACATACAAAACATACAGCAGATAGCATTTCTGAAAAGCTCGGTTTTCAATGAAGGAGGATCTGTCATGATGTATACCGTTTTTATTGCAGGACATGCCAAATTACCCGCCGGAATGGCTGCAAAGAGTGTATATGATACCTTAACCATAACTGCTGAAGTAGATAAAAAATATGGTGTCATCGTTACTGCCAGCTGCACACTGGCGACGATCCATGGGCGCGAATTTGTCGAGCAGCTATTAAGAGGATACAGCTTGAAGGACGGAATTGATACGCCGGTAGAAGAGTTGAGAATACATTATCTGGGCAAGGCAGGTAATGCATTAATTTCAGCATTGAAAGACTTATATAAACAATATGAACTATACACTCATACATGAAAATGCCCTCCCAAGGAAAGCCTGGAAGGGCATTTTTAACAGCAATTAATCTAACGATATAGAAATCAATTTCATTTCCAGAAACTCATGCATGCCATGGTGCCCACCTTCTTTACCCAGTCCTGACTGCTTTATGCCGCCAAAGGGTGCTTCAGGAAGAGAAGGGAAGACATCGTTAACGCCTACTATACCATATTCAAGTCGCTCCGATACCCGTAATGCCACGCTGGTACTTTCTGTGAAAATGTATGCGGCTAATCCATAATCGGTATCGTTAGCTTTTTCAATAACTAATTCTTCATCGTTAAATGTTTGAATTGGAAGAACAGGACCGAATGTCTCTTCGATCATAATAGTCATATCATCTGTTGCGTCTGAGAGGATGGTTGGCTGATAAAAGTAGCCTTCCATATCCCCACTCCATTTACTGCCACCCGTTACTATATTGGCACCTTTCTCAACTGCATCATCGAGGTGTGCCTGTACTTTTTCAGCAGCACTTTCATTAATTAGAGGTCCGAGATCCGTATCGTCAATAAGGCCGTTACCGATTTTTAATTGATTTATTTTATCAGCAAGCATATTCGTGAATTTCTCTGCAACCGACTCATGAACATATAACCGATTTGCACATATACAAGTTTGCCCGTTATTTCGAAATTTACTTCCTAATGAAAGTTCTGCAGCCTTCTCAATATCAGCATCCTCAAAAACTATAATAGGTGCATGCCCGCCAAGCTCTAATGATAATTTTTTCACGTGATTTGCACTTTCACGCATCAGATATTTTCCAACTTTTGTCGAGCCGGTAAAGGTTATTAAGCGAACTTCTTTACTCGTTAAAAATACATTACCAATTTCCTGTGCATCTCCTGTCACTAGATTAACAACACCTTTTGGTAAGCCCGATCGTTCTAAAATCTTTACAATTTCAATCGCTGAAATTGGTGTTTCCGGAGAAGGCTTAAGTACGACCGTGCATCCAGCAGCAAGTGCTGGGCCAATTTTTCTTGTGATCATCGATGCCGGAAAATTCCATGGTGTAATTGCTCCAATAACGCCTATCGGCTGAGGTACTACCATCAGGCGTTTGGATTTAACTGATGAGGGGATCAACTCCCCGTATCCACGACTGGACTCTTCTGCATACCACAATAAAAAGTTAGCGGCGCCCTTAATTTCGCCGACAGCCTCTTTAAGCGGTTTACCTTGCTCTATAGTTAAAATTTTTCCCAGGCGATCTGCTTCATCCATCATGATTTGGGAAGCTTTGTATAAAATTTGTGAACGATTGCGGCCAGTCGTTTGTCCCCATGTTTTGAATGCTTCAGATGCTGCCTGTACAGCTCTTTCAGTTTCGTCTGTACCACCATAAGAGACTTCACTTATAGCATCGAGTGTTGCAGGATTGTAAACCATTTCTGTTTTACCCGTGTCAGCACCTTGCCAGATCCCATCTATAAAAATACTATCAATTTTTTTAGCAATCATTCTATTTCCCCCTTGTATTCTTATCGTGGCTACTGAAAAAGTTACATGTGGTACAAAATAAAGTGGATCCGCGATCGTATCTTCGAATATACGGAGCGCACCTAAGGGCACGGCTACAGCTTCCTCGGATAAGCAAAAATCGCTTTCCTGCTTAGATCTTCAGCTCGCGCTGTTCCCGCAGGAGTCTTCGTATATTAGAAGATGCTAAGTAAAGGTGAAAAGATAGAATTTTATTATTCACCACTTTTTCAGTAACCTCTATTCTTATCTACCAGGAGCTGATGAACGTACGGAAAGATCACCGTACGTTTCACAGTCCCATCTATCTGTACGTCCCTGACCAGTCGCCTCCGCTTTTCTTATTGTCCAGCTGTGGCTCCTAGGGACTAGCAGATAGCTGGTTCTGATGAACGTACGGAAAGATCACCGTACGTTTCACAGTCCCATCTATCTGTACGTCCCTGACCAGTCGCCTTCGCTTTTCTTACTGTCCAGCTGTGGCTCCTAGAAGCTGCCGTCATAAGCAAGGAACACTTCGACCGCTAAAACCATGCGTTCTTCGGTTCCTTGCTTATGCGTCCGCTTCTGACCAGTCGCCTCCGCTTTTCTTATTCCCATGGGGGTAGCATTTTGTTTAGTTTTTTGTCTTTTCGATAACCTAGTACATACTCGGCTTGCATGATGGTATGAATTTCGCGTGTGCCTTCGTAAATAACCGGGGCTTTGGAGTTGCGTAAATAACGTTCAACTGGGTACTCATCGGAATAACCATACGCGCCATGAATCTGCACAGCATCATCAGCGGCTTTATTGGCAAAATCACATGCCTGCCACTTCGCAAGTGAGGTTTCCCGTGTATTTCGCTTACCATCATTTTTTAACTCGCCAGCACGGTATACAAGTAAACGGCTCATTTGCAGCCCGGCTTCCATTTTTGCAATCATTTGCTGTACTAGCTGATGACGTCCAATCTCTTTGCCAAAGGTTTCACGCTCGTGACAATAGTCAACACTCGCTTCGATACAGGCCATAATTTGCCCGCAGGCTCCAGCCGCTACCGTAAAGCGACCGTTATCGAGTGATGCCATTGCAATTTTGAAACCTTCACCTTCCTCGCCAAGCAAGTTTTCTTTTGGAACTTTTACATTCTCAAAGAAAAGCTCACCTGTGTTACCAGCACGGATCCCATGTTTGCCTTTTGTTGCTTTTGATGAAAAACCTTCCCATGTGCGCTCGACGATAAATGCAGAGATTCCATTGTGCTTTTTAGATTTATCCGTATAAGCAAACACCAGAAAGTGATCAGCCGTATCACACAGAGATATCCATGTTTTTTGGCCGTTTAAAATATAATAATCTCCATCCTTTTTCGCAGTGGAACTTAGGGAGGCAACATCTGACCCTGCACCTGGTTCTGTTAAACCAAAAGCTCCAACCTTTTGCCCCTTCGCCTGGGGAACCAGATACTTTTGTTTCTGTTCTTCATTACCCCATTGCAGGATCGACATACTATTTAATCCCGTATGAACCGATACAGCGGTACGAAATGCTGTATCACCACGTTCCAGTTCTTCACATACAATTGCGAGTGAATTATAATCCATCCCGCTCCCACCATATTTTTCAGGAATACAAACCCCCATCAACCCAAGATCAGCTAATTTACTGATAACCGAGGGATCTGACTTTCCTGATCGATCCCATTCAGCTATATGTGGCATGATTTCTTTATCTACAAAGCTGCGGACTGTATTGCGCAGCATCTTTTGTTCTTCTGTAAATTCAAAATTCATATAATCATCTCCAATTTAATTAGTTAGAAATCGGGCAAGTATTTCTTCTGTATGTTCACCTGCATCAGGGGGATGGAGGTTATATTGAACAGGCGTCCGGGATAGCTTTAACGGGCTTCCGATTACCTTCACCTTTCCAGCGGTAGGGTGGTTGTAATCAACAAACATATCTCTTGCCTTAAGCTGAGGATCGTTTGTAACGTCTTCTATCGTTTGAATTGGTCCACAAGGAATACTATTTTCCTCACACTTTGTTTGCCAGAATTCTGTTGAATTGGTTAGGAATACACTTTGTAACATGGGAACCAAAATGTCCCTGTTTTCCACTCGAGCTGAATTTGTGTTAAATCGACTATCACCTGCAAGCTCAGTTGTCTCCAGAATGGAACATAAATTACTAAATTGCTTGTCGTTTCCGACTGCAATCACCATTTGTCCATTCCTCGTTTGGAAGGTTTGATATGGGACAATGTTGGCATGGGTGTTACCAAGAGCGCCAGGTATTTTGCCGGACATTAAATAATTACTACCTATGTTTACAAGCGAACTCATGGCAGAGTCGTAAAGCGAGAGATCAAGTTTCTGTCCTTTACCTGATATCGTACGTTCGAGTAGTGCACCCTGAATTCCTATACAAGCATATAGTCCTGTTAAAATATCGGTAATAGCAACTCCAAGTTTTTGCGGTCCGGAATTCTCATCACCAGTAATACTCATTAATCCACTCATTGCCTGGATGATGAAATCATAGCCAGGCATCGAGTGATATGGACCAGTTTCCCCAAAACCTGTAATTGAGCAATAAACAATCTTGGGATTTATATCAGCTAGTGTTTCATAATCTAATCCGAATCGTTCCATAGTTCCTGCTTTGAAGTTATGAAGAATGACATCGCTTTCAATTGCCAGTTTTTTAATTGTTTCAATTCCTTCAGCGGTCTTTAAATCAATGGTGATACTCTTTTTGTTGCGATTTGCACATAAATAATAAGCACTTACACCATTTTGGAAGGGAGGCCCCCATTTACGCGTATCATCACTGCCTCCAGGACCTTCAACTTTTATGATCTCAGCACCAAGATCACCAAGAATCATACTGCAATATGGACCTGCCAGTACTCGGGATAAATCCAGAACCTTAATATGTTCTAATGCACCAGCCAAACCGATCACTCCTCTCAAGTCAATTAAAAAAGGCCAATCCAAACTGACCACAGTCGTGCTGTAAGTCAACTTGAACTGGCTCATACTCTGTTGGGTAATACCTGGAATGGGTATTGAAACAGATTAGACAGTTGGTGATTAATCGACGCAGATCATGTGATATAAACGTTTGTGCGTTTTTACATGATTCTTTCTATAATCTATTCTATTATATTCAGAATTATATGTAAACGTTTTATGTAAAAAAAGCTGAATCCATTTAATTTGGATTCAGCTTATGTTTGTGAAGCACCGTCGATTTCTCAAATCAACAACCATAAAGGGAAATAATTGCCGAACTTCCAGTCGCCTCCGCTTTTCTTACTGTCCAGCTGCGGCTCCTAGAAGCTGCCGTCATAAGCAATGAACACTTCGAACGCTAAAACCATGCGTTCTTCGGTTCCTTGCTTATGCGTCCGCTTCTGACCAGTCGCCTTCGCTTTTCTTTTTACTTAGCGGCTTTTTGTAGTTTGGTTATCATTTTTAGTGCTCGGCCGGTGCCGATTGCTACGGATTCGAGTGGGTTAGGTGCAATGTGAACGGGTACGAAAATCTCTTCTGCTAACCAATCCTTCATTCCGTTTAACAGCGCACCGCCTCCAGTTAGCACTATACCACGGTCGACGATGTCACCACTAAGTTCTGGTGGACAACTTTCAAGCGTTGCACGTATTGTTTCTAAAATTTGATCCAGAGACTCTTTCAATGCAGTATGGATTTCTGTAGACGAAACAGTGATGGTTTTAGGTAAACCTGTCACCATATCACGTCCGCGAACGTCCATTACATCTTCTGTGTGGTTTGGATGTGCATATCCAATTCCGATCTTTATATTTTCTGCGGTACGTTCACCGATCAAAATATTGTATTTCTTGCGGATATATTGAATTATTTCTTCATCCATTTTATCTCCGCCAATTCTGATGGAGTTACAGGAAACTACTCCGCCAAAGGAAATAATTCCAACTTCGGATGTTCCACCGCCAATATCTACGATTACGTTTGCGATTGGCTCATCAACCGGTAAGTCTGCTCCAATTGCAGCTGCAATTGGTTCTTCTATTAAATGTACATGTTTTGCTCCATAACTCGTTACTGCGTTGTGTATTGCTCTTCTTTCAACAGATGTGCTTCCAGAAGGTGTACATACAACAACTGTAGGTTTGCGCATGGAGAGTCCCATCTTTTTACTAACCTTTTTCAAAAATTCTTTTAACATTTGTGCAGTAACATCATAATCGGCTATAACACCATCCTTTAATGGACGAATAGGGACGATGTTTTGTGGTGTTTTACCGACCATTTCTTTTGCTTCAGTTCCAACAGCTATAACCTGTTTTGTATTAATGTCGATAGCTACTACTGATGGTTCATTTAAAACAATACCTTTAGTCTTTGAATATATAAGTATATTTGCAGTTCCTAGATCAATTCCAATTTCTGCATTAGATAACATTTTAGCTCCTCCAATGTTGACAGTTTCATGTATAGCATTTCTATACTATATCACGATTTTTGGGGGTATCCCAAGATACTTAATTTGTCATTTCTGTTACAAGAAATATGAATCTGTAACAATTGCGGGAAAACAGAATATTGTCAAGAGTGATTTTTTAGTAGATTATCCCATTAAATTGAACATCTTCCAATAAAGCTTGTTATTTTATGCGATTAAAGTCTTTATTTATAGGGTCTCTGCAATTCTTCCAAACATTTAATCTCTTATGGAAAGCCTTGCCATTATTATTACAAGAATCTCATGCTACGATTATTCTGCAAGGCAAAACAAAACTTTAAAGGAGATGTTTCATATATGATTAAGAAGTTAGGAATCGTAACAGCATTATCGACAGCAGTATTATTCGGAGGTGCTTTTTCAAATACAGTTGATGCTTCAACAAATATAGATTCGCAAAAGCAAAATCAACAAACCTTCAAAGTTTATTATTCTATTAATGGACAATCTTTTTCAAATGCAGATCTTTCTAATTTAGATGGTAATTTAAATGAAACGGTGCAAAAAATTCTTGCAAACTACCAAGTGAATTGGAATAATCAATCAGCACCTGAAAAGCCTGCAGCTCCTGCTGTAGAAAAACCAGAACCGAAGAAAGAAGCACCAAAACAAGAGGCGCCTAAGCAAGAAGCGCCAAAACAGGAAGCACCTGAAAAGGCTGAAGCGCCAGAACCTGCACCAGCGCCTGCTCCAGCACCACAAGAGCCAGCTCAGGAAAAGCAGACACAAGCGCAGTCAGACCAATTAAATGCATATGAACAACAAGTTGTTGAGTTAACAAATAATGAGCGTGTAGAACGTGGTTTAGCACCATTGGCAGTAGACGATGAGTTGAGTGTTGTTGCACGTGAAAAGTCTCGTGACATGTCAGCTAACAATTACTTTTCTCATACAAGTCCAACTTATGGTTCTCCATTTGACATGATGAAGAGCTATGGTATTGATTACCGCAGTGCCGGGGAAAACATTGCCAGAGGTCAACGCACACCAGAGGAAGTAGTAAATGGATGGATGAATAGTTCAGGACATCGTGCTAACATTCTTAGCTCTAAATTTACGCATATCGGTGTAGGATACATTGCTGATGGTAACTACTGGACACAACAGTTCATTGGAAAATAAGAACGTATTCAAGGGAGGTTAGCATTCAGTTGCTAATCTCCTTTTTTACATAAGAAAAGTATAGTAGTTTAAAGCAAGAACCGAGTTTTTCTAATGCAAGTTTTTAAGTTTGTTCAAAGATTTTCTAACAAAAATTAATGATTTCATCGTATAATGGATGTGGAGGTGATGAGATGATTCGAAGTTTGTGGATTTATTTCAACGCAATTATAACCGTTTTACGAAGTGGACTTAAATTAAATAAGGGCAGAAAACTATATGAATTAAATAATAAACAAGCCCAAAAGGAATTATTCGAAACGCCGAAGTGGGTATCACAAAAGGTGATTAAAAGCACTGGTACTGATGTACATGTATCAGGGCAGGAAAAGCTCCCGGATGAAGCCGTGTTATATGTTTCTAATCACCAAGGGTTATTCGATATTCTCGCATTAATAGGTTATGTAGGGGAACCACTAGGGTTCATTGCAAAAAAAGAAATAGAAAAGCTTCCAATTGTTAGTTCTTGGATGGGACTCATGCATGGTGTGTTTATCGATCGTGCTGATAGGCGCCAGTCAGTTAAAGCAATAAATCAGGGTATTGAAAACTTGAAAAACGGACATTCTCTAGTTGTTTTTCCTGAAGGAACGCGAAGTCGTGGAAGTAATTTAAATCCATTTAAGTCTGGAAGTCTAAGGTTAGCAACGAAAGCCAAAGTTCCAATCGTTCCAATTTCAATAGATGGAACTTATCAAATGCTCGAAGAAGGTAAAGGTAAAGTTAAAGGTTCAACTATTTATATGACGATTTTGGACCCTATTTATCCAGCTGATTACAGTGAGAAGACACATAGCGAAATTGCGGAGATTCTGCAAACAAGTATTGAGAAATCATTAGAGCAGAACGTGTGACATATTTATGAAATATCTCTGTAGTGAGTTTATATTTATATATACAGGAAAAATATAAATATAAATCTTTTTATGGAGGTAATTTCTTTGAAAAAATTAGTATTAACAACTCTATTTCTAACATTAATTCTAGTACTGGCAGCATGTGGTGGCGGTGAAAGTGATGAGTCATCAGGTGATACTGGTAATTCTAATGATAACTCAGGAGAAACAACGGAAGAATCCGGAGAGGAATCTTCAGATTCAGGTGAAGCAGCGATGGACAATAAATTAGATATTGTAGCAACCGACTTCGAATTCAATAAAGAAGAGTATACCGTGCAGTCTGGTGAAGAGGTAACGGTAACACTCACAAGTAAAGAAGGGACCCACGGTATTACAATTGAGGGAACTGATGTAAATATTCAAGGTGAAGGAAAGGCGACATTTACTCCTGAGGAACCTGGCGAATACATGATTCATTGCAGTGTACCATGTGGAGAGGGACACAGTGGCATGATGTCAACTTTAATTGTAAAGTAAATAAATTAATTACTAGCACCTCCGTTAAGCAAATGGATTAACAGAGGTGCTTTTCTATTGTTCATAGGGTTCAAACCGTTTTAGTTTCCTTTTTCTCTTGACCCTCCTATTATAAGAGTACGAATTAAATTGCAATCGATATATAAGTGGTGTTTATTCTACTGATCGTATTTAAAAATAAATTGCATGTTTTATGGAATAATTAAAAAAGGAAGAGGTGATAGATATGGTACAGGGTGCTGCTAACTGGAATACGGAGTTGAGTCAAGAATGGCTGCAAAATTATGTGGATGATTGGGTTAACTTTTATCGAAAACACACAAGAGATGGAAATGTTGCTTCTTATATACCGATTTTGTCAGAAGCTAATCAAGATCATTTAGGTATTACCATATTAGGTAAAAATGGAATGACCATTCGTTCTGGGGATGTGGATATACCATTTACACTCCAAAGTATTTCAAAAGTTATCAGCTTTATTGTTGGTTGTATTGAACGTGGTATTGCTTATATGCTTGATAGAGTAGATGTTGAACCAGCAGGAGAGGCATTTAATTCTATTATGCATCTGGAGATGAATCAGCTTAAAAAACCGTTCAACCCACTTATAAATGCTGGGGCAATAACAGTTACATCGATCCTGGAGGGGGAAACCTCGGAGGAGAAGCTTGGTCCAATATTGGATCTTTTAGAGAAAATGATTGGTTATCGTCCTAAAATAAATCAAGAAGTGTATACTTCCGAAAAAGTCTCATCAACCAGAAATAAAGCGATTGGCTATTACCTTCTGGAAACAGGTTTTCTTGAGTCAGAACTTGATGTAACATTGGATACTTATTTTCAGCAATGCTCGATTGAAATTACAGTTGACGATCTGGCGAGGATAGGTTTAATTATCGCGAACGATGGCATTAATCCCGATACTTGGGAAGAGATAATACCGAGGCGGGAAGCTAGAATTGCAAAGGCATTAATGCTGACTTGCGGGATGTACGACGCTTCGGGCAAATTTGCAACCTATGTTGGAATTCCAGCAAAAAGTGGTGTTTCAGGCGGGATAATTGCAGCTGCTCCAGCAAGAGTACGAGATGAAGAACTGCCATTTTTAGCTGGTTGCGGAATAGGTGTTTACGGACCAGCACTTGATGATAAAGGAAACAGCATTGCGGGTATTAGGCTACTAAGACATATCGCTAAACAATGGGATCTGAGTATATTCTAGAAGAGGTGATTATATGTGTGGCAGATATACGTTACTGAGAGATGAACTTGAAATTCTAAACGAATACGGTATACAGCAATCAATTGATTCCTACCAGCCAAGCTATAATATAGCTCCTGGCCAAAATGTTCTGGCAGTTATTCATAACGGTAAGGAAAAAAGAGCTGGATATTTGAAATGGGGTCTTGTTCCTTCCTGGTCAAATGATGTAAAAATAGGCTATAAAATGATCAATGCCAGGAGTGAAACCGTTCATCAGAAACCGAGTTTTAAGACTTTGTTAAAGCGGAAAAGATGTTTAATTATTGCGGACAGCTTTTACGAGTGGAAAAAGGTTGATAAAGAAAAGAAACCTAGTCGAATTCACGTAGCAGACCGTAAATTGTTTGCTTTTGCAGGTTTATGGGATAAATGGCAGGATGAGGATCAGGACTTATTCACATGCACTATTCTAACAAAGGAAGCAAACTCCTTTATGGAAGATATACATCACCGCATGCCAATAATTCTTCCTAAAGATAAAGAGAACACATGGATCTCACCAGATGAAATGGATGCAAATAGAGCACATGAATTTCTTCAATCTATTCAGGTAGACGACTTATCTGCGCATCAAGTATCCAGCTATGTTAATTCAGCTAAAAATAACGACGATAAGTGCATTGAGCCGCTAGTAAATTAAAAGGAGCAACCCAATAAAATATATGGGTTAGCTCCTTTTTTGCATCCTTAAGCTGCTTTTTTTCTTTTGCGTTCCGATTCTTCTTCTTTTGCCACTTTAATAAATTTCTTAGTTTCATAAACTACTACGCCGGATAGGCCGAGGAGCCCTATTAAGTTCGGGATTGCCATTAGAGCATTCATGATATCAGCGATACCCCAAACAATACCTAGTTTTTCAACCGCGCCATAAAACACGATTAGAACAAATACTACGCGGTAGTAAGGAACTGCTTTATCATTAAATAAGTAACTAAAGCATTTTTCACCGTAATAAGACCAGCCGACGAGTGTAGAGAAAGCAAATAATACGATACCAATTGTTACAATATAACCACCCGTATCTCCTAAGAAGTAAGCAAATGATGCTGCCGTTAAATCTCCTCCATCTAAGGTTGATCCGGAATACATATCTGCCATTACAATTGTAATTCCAGTTATAGAACATACAATAATCGTATCGATAAACACCTGTGTCATTGAGACAAGTGCCTGTCTTCCAGGATAATCAGTTTTTGCAGCTGCTGCAGCTATTGGCGCTGATCCAAGACCAGCCTCGTTTGAGAATACTCCACGTGCTACACCATAACGGATAACAGTTCCGAGGATACCACCACCGACAGCACTGCCTGTAAATGCATCGTTAAAGATTAACGCAATTGCTGAAGGAACGATATCTAAATTCATTACAATTATAATAAGTCCACCAATCACATAAAATAAAGCCATCACTGGAACAAAAAATGCAGTAACACGCCCTATACTTTTTATTCCGCCTAAAATAACTAGACCAGTCAATAAGGTAAGGATCAAACCGGTAACCCATGTAGGAACACTAAACGAACGTTCTAGTGCATCAGAAACGGAATTTGATTGAACCATGTTTCCGATACCAAAAGCTGCTACCGATCCAAAAACAGCAAACGTAACACCTAACCATTTTGCTTTCAAACCACGTTCGAGGTAATACATTGGACCACCAGACATCTCGCCTTTACTGTTTACAACTCGGTATTTCACTGCCAGTAGCGCTTCTGCATACTTGGTTGCCATTCCGAATAGAGCACTAATCCACATCCAGAAAACCGCTCCTGGCCCCCCGAGAACGACTGCAGTAGCTACACCGACAATGTTACCGGTACCAATCGTGGCGGCCATGGCGGTAGTGAGGGCTTCGTAATGACTTATATCCCCTTTAGAAGCCTTGTCCTGTCTTTTTGGACTAAATGCGAGTCGTAACGCATAAGGAATCGTACGAAATTGCAAAAAAGCTAATCTGATGGTGAGATAGAGGCCAGTTCCAACGATTAATATTAAAGTTGGTGGCCCCCATACAAAACCGCTAATACTACTAATTAAGTCAGACATGTAATTCCTCCTTATATAATCTATTATTTTTGTGCTTATCATAAATATTCCGAAAATTCCTTCGTAAAGTCAAGCTAATTTTAAATTTTTTTTAGTAACTTTAAAAATAGGTTGTTTATTTCCCTATTATGAGGGGAAAGGTAAGTTAGAAATAAAATTGGTTCCATTTAAATGACATGTTTAGTTAACGGGTTATTGTTTCTTGGCAGGTAAGAAAGTATAAATCCTTTCTTACTGCTTAAGTACAACTTAGGCTTTCGCCAATAAAGCTAGGCGATAAGCAAAGTTTTCTAATGAAATACACGTCTATTAGACAAGTCTAATGCATATAACAGAGGAGTGGTATAACATGAAAAATAATAAATTAGTGTATGGAATGGTGCTTGGTGCATTACTTGGTGGATTAACAACTCTTTTTGACCGGGAGACACGTCATCGTACAAAGTTACAGTGTCAAAGCTTAACAAGAGACGGAGAGTATTATTTAAAACACCCTTCAGAAGCTGTGAAAAAAGCTCGCACGGCTTGTAATCAGTTCAATAATACATTTAATACAAGTGCTGAGAGTGCAATTAACGCTCTTGAACAAGTGGAAAAAACTATTGATACGCTTACAAAAAAATCAGAGGATAAAAAATTAAAGTCGATTAATTAATTGTATATACACAGCAAGGGGGACTAGTATGAATAAAGCTGTTAGATTCTCAAAACAACTATTTCAAAAGGTTGAAGAGGTAGATGTATTTGGTATGGCAGCACAGCTTGCCTACTTTTTCCTGCTATCTTTATTCCCCTTTTTATTGTTTTTATTAACTCTAATAGGTTATTTAAAGTTAGATTCACAAAATGTAATTTCATTTCTGAGTGTTTATGCACCAGAAGAGATCATGACCTTGATAGACACCAATATCACTCAGTTGGTTAGTGAACAGAATGGCGGACTGCTATCAATTGGTATTGTTGGTACTATTTGGTCTGCTTCTGCTGGTATTAATGGAATTATGAAAGCATTCAACTTGGCATATGAAGTCGATGAAAATCGATCTTTCATTGTAGCTCGTCTGATCGCAATTATTTTGACCATTGCAATGGTTGTTGTCATAATTATGGCCTTTTTACTTCCTATATTTGGAAAGATGATTGGTGAATACCTATTTTCATTCTTTGGACTGTCAGCCAGTTTTCTTAACCTCTGGGAAACTTTACGTTGGGTAGTCTCATCAATTGTATTTTTCCTCGTGCTGTTAGCACTATACAAAATGGCGCCTAACCATAAGATTTTGATTAAAGATGCTATTTGGGGGTCTATTTTTGCGACCGTAGGATGGCAATTAGTTTCATTGGCATTTTCTTATTATGTTAGTTCTGTTGCTAGTTATTCTGCAACCTATGGTAGTTTAGGGACAGTTATTACATTGATGATTTGGTTCTATATTTCGGGAATTATAATAATTCTCGGCGGTCTTATTAATGCAGTAATTAAGCAAAGGCGAACCGGCAGATTAAATATCTAACTAAAGGCCCTGACGTTAATTTAACGTCAGGGCCTCAGTATGTAGAGAAACGAGTTTATAGAGTAATATGTTTAACCTGCCAGGTTACGTGCCAGCCCACCGCTATGGTCGGAAGCAGAGTAGTGAGTTTCGTTGTTAACTGTAAGTAACCGTAAACCGTTCAGAATCACTAAAATGGTACTGCCTTCATGGCCGATAACACCTAGTGGCAAGTCGAGTATTTGCAGGAAGTTGGAAACAATTAATAGTCCAATTACACTTAATGAAAAGACAACATTTTGTTTTACTATTTTATTCATTTGCTGGGATAGATTAAATGCATTGGAAATTTTAGTTAAATCACTTTTCATAAGAACCACATCCGCTGTTTCGAGGGCTACGTCTGTACCTTCGCCCATGGCTATTCCGACATTTGCAGTTGCAAGTGCAGGTGCGTCATTTATTCCATCACCAACCATCGCCACATGCGTAAGTTTTTGATGTGTTGAACTTTTTCTTCAGGAAGACAATCGGCAATATAAGCATCGATTCCAGCCTCTTCTGCAATCGCTTTGGCAGTTAATTCATTATCGCCCGTAAGCATGACGGTGAAAATATGTTGTTTTTTAAGTTGTTCGATAGCATGTTTTGCATCTTTTCGGATGGTATCTTTTAATGCCAGCAATGCTATAATTTCAGTGTTTTTCTTAATAAATACAAGCGATTTCCCCTCAGCAGCTAACCTCGACGCAATCCCATTTTGAAAACTATTCGCTTCATTCTCTCCTACAAATCCCGTTTTCCCTAACGTCCAGGTATCATTACCAATGATTGCTTGCAGTCCATTCCCACTTACCGTAGTATGATGTGAAACAGGAATGGAAAAGTTGGATAGGTTTAGTTTATGTTTACAATAACTCGTAACAGCCTGTGCCAAAGGGTGCAAGGATTCATTTTCAATAGCTCCAATGACCTCCAATGTATATTTCTCACTCAACCCAGTTTTTATGAAATAGTCTGTTACTTTAGGTTTTCCATTTGTTAATGTACCTGTTTTATCAAATGCGATCGCTTTGATATGCCCCAGATTCTCTATATTCACGCCACCTTTAAAAAGCACGCCATTTTTAGCTCCGTTGGAAATGGCAGATAAAGTAGCAGGCATGATAGATGCAACAAGTGCACATGGAGAAGCAACCACCAATAATATCATTGCGCGATAAATGCTCTCGGTAAATGTCCAACCAAAGAAAAAGTGCGGAAGAATCATCATTGTACCGACAAGAAGTAATACTGCTTTTACATAAGTTCCCTCAAACTTTTCAATAAAGAGCTGCGAAGGTGATTTTTCCTCTTGCGCAGATTGTACAAGGTTTATTATCTTTGAAAACAAGGTTTGGTCATTGGACTTTGAAATTCTTACTTGGATCGACCCGTCGACAGCGACAGTTCCAGAGAAAACTTCACTCTCCTCCTGTTTGGAAACAGGAATGGATTCCCCGGTAATTGCACTCTCATTAATGGAGGTTCTACCTTTAATTATTATGCCATCTGCAGGTATTCTTTCTCCAGCTTTCACCAGGATAGTGTCTCCAATAGTTAATTTGGCGACAGATATTTTTACTTCTTTTTCATTTTTAAGTAGTACTGCCATTTCCGGCTGCATTTCCATTAATGATGAAATTTCATTTTTACTTTTATTGATGGTGTAAGTTTCCAACGCTCCAGACAATGCGAATATAAAGATCAGTATCGCACCTTCCATCCAGTAGCCAATCATTGCTGATCCAATTGCTGCAAAAACCATCAGCATTTCCACATTAAGTTCCTTATTTCTAAAAGTTTCCTCCAAACCTTCTTTTGCTTTGGCATAACCACCAATTCCAAATGCTGAAAGATGAAGGGTAACCCATGTGATATGGTTTATATAATCAGATATTAACCAGGCAGTTAAAATGATTACGCCACTAATGATTGCAGCAATAATTTCTCTGTGGTCGTATAATTTATTTGGCAAAAACCTATGTAGGGCAGATTCATAACGGTGTTCATTATGGCTAGTCATTTACATAATCCCCTTTCAAATTATAATTATTATAATTAAATACTTGTTATTATATTATCACGTGTTTAAATAAAGTCAATAACTATCTATAACTCCAATTAATACAGATGAATAATATTTTGAAACAGGAAAGTTTTAACGTTGTATAATATAAACTTAACTGTTACAATCTAAATATAATTATTACTATAACAATAAAAAAGGAGTGCGGTTATATGAAGCAAATAAAGGTTTTACTTGTAATGATAGCTATACTATTCGCTTTAGTTGCCTGTGGTGATTCAGCGGAGAAAGAATCATCTTCAAACGAAACTAATGAAGATGGAAAGTGGGCTGAAATTAAAGAAAAAGGTGAACTCGTTGTAGGAACTTCTGGAACATTATTCGCTGCTTCATATTATCCTGAAGGATCAGAAACATTGACTGGTTATGATCCAGAAGTGATCCGCGAAATTGCGAAACGATTGAAATTAGATGTGAAGTTCAAAACAATGGGAATCGATGCGATGCTGCCTGCTGTAAACAGTAATCGTATTGACGTAGCGATCAATGATATTGAAATTACCGATGATCGTAAAAAGAGTTTCTCTTTTACTGAACCATATAAATATTCATTTACATCTTTAATCGTTCGGTCAGAGGATTTATCCGGAATTAAGACATTAGAAGATTTGAAGGGTAAAAAAGCCGGAGGCGGTGCTACAACAGTGTTTAGTGATATTGCAAGACACTTCGGTGCAGAAGTCGTAACATACAGTAACGTTTCAAATGATGTATATCTACAGGATGTGGATAATGGTCGAACGGACACTGTAATTAATGATTATTACTTACAGAAACTAGCTCTAGATGCAATTACCCAATATGACATAAAAATTCATCCTGATTTAAAGTTTCATCCAACTGAACAAGGAATTGTTGCGCCTAAAGATGCCACGAAACTAGTGGATAAAATGAACGAAGCCTTACAGGGAATGCGTGAGGATGGTACATTAACTGAGCTTGCTGAAAAATACTATGGTGGCGAAGATGTATCTAAAAAACCTGAGGGTAAAATACGAGAAATTGAAGGATTAGATATTTAACATGTTTCACGTTGAGTTTAATGATGTACAACTGGGAAAAGTTTTCGATGCGGAACTTGCTTGGAACAACCTGCCTTTCCTCTTGGAAGGCGTGCCGCTAACATTGATGATTGCAGTTATTGGTATGGGGCTTGGACTAGTAATTGGATTATTTCTTGCCCTAGCCCGAGGTTCAAAAGCAAAGGTATGGCGCTATCCCGCGCGCATGTACATTTCTTTCATGCGTGGTACGCCTATTTTAGTATTTTTGTTTATCCTATACTTTGGTTTACCTTATATTGGTATTGAACTCTCAGCAGTACTTGCTGCTTCGCTTGGTTTTGGCTTGAACAGTGCAGCGTATATAGCAGAAATTAATCGCTCAGCTTTAAACAGTGTAGATCAAGGACAATGGGAATCTGCAAGAGCATTGAATATTGGTTATTGGAAAACAATGCGGAAAATTATTTTGCCGCAAGCTACACGTATAGCTGTTCCTCCATTGACAAATGTTTTTATGGATATTGTAAAAGCAACTTCACTTGCAGCGGTAATTACAGTTCCAGAAATTTTTCAAAAGGCACAAATTGTTGCTGGGCGTTCATTTGATTCAATGACAATGTATATTACAATTGCATTAATTTACTGGCCAATTTGTATGGTCATATCTTTTTTACAGGACCGACTTGAAAGTAAGTCAAGTAAATACATCTAACGATAGAAAGACACTCAAATTTTTTGAGTGTCTTTCTTAAAAGATAAGAATGTATAAAATATTTATGTTTGTCTGTCTAGCTCCAACGCCTAGCCCGCTTGAGGTTTTCACATGCTATTAGTTACTTTTGTCGTAGTTGATGGAAACTGAGACGTAACTTTTAGTTTGCTTCCATAGCTGCCGTCCAGGATCGTTGCGGGCGGATGCTTCACGCGGGCACGGCTTCAGTCTCCTTGCCCCGACAAGGGGTATGCCAACGTTGTCCGCAAAGGACGGTTTTAGTTGGCCCTCCTCTTAAAAATGCTCTTCTGCGGGGCCTTCAGACTCGTGCTGTTCCCGCAGGAGTCACCGCCCGGAACGATGCAGGACTGGTTAAGCTAATGCATGTTGAAATAGACATAGATATCAAAAGTGTATTTAATAAATCTGTGACGATGGAAGTCATCGGTGAGATACTGGATTGCGACAAATGTCACTGAAAAAGAGATAGATCTTTAAAATTTAATTTCTCACCTTTAACTAAGCATCTTCGAATATACGAAGACTCCTGTGGGAACAGCGCGAGCTGAAGATCTAAGCAGGAAAGCGGTTTTTGTTTATCCGAGGAAGCTGAAGCCGTGCCCACGGAAAGCGTAGTATATTCGAAGATGCGAAAATAGATCCACCTATTTCGTGCCACACACAACTTTTTCAGTGGCCACCTGCGGTGGCACAAGTAGGCACGCCATCAGCGGAAATCTAGTTGCTGTTAATTCGCAGTGTAGAGATTTTGTGTCACAACGAAAATGGATTGCGAGATATTCACCTTATTTTATTCTGCGATAATTGAGTTATATGTATAAAGGTTTAGAGCAAATACCGGTATAAGCAAAAACTCGGCATTCGCTATTAAAAACGAGGCGAATGTCGAGTTTTTCTAATTAGGAGTGAAGAAAACATAAATTCTAACTAACTGCATTCTTGCATCTAAGGCTTTCGCACTAAAACTTGGGGAAAAGCCAAGTTTATTAAAATTTTAAGTTGGTACAGGATTCTTCTTATAAATGGTAGTGATCAGAATAGTTAGCAGCATGCCAACAATTACGTAAAAGAATGAGACATCCGGTAATATTTCTATAAACACTCCGCCTAGATAAGGACCAGTTATACTGCCAATACTAAAAGCAATTCCCGTCATTATATTTCCAGTTGGAAGTAATGATCGAGGGAGAATATCCGCTAAATAAGAAATGCTAAGTGAAAATAACGATCCGACAAATATACCTGCAAGTGTAAACAGAATGAACAGTGCGATTATTGACGTTTCGAAAAAAGTTACTAATAAAAAACAAATCGTACCAGCGGTCAATACATTGATTAATATGTTTCTTCGACCAAATCGATCACTTAGGATTCCAAGCGGGAGTTGAGAAAGCACACTTCCTGCTGCAAAACATGGAATGATGAGAGAGAGCATATCTACATCGTGTCCAATTCGTAAACCGTAGATTGGGAATATTCCGTGCAGCGTTGCCTCCAGAAATCCATATCCAAATGCTGGTAACAATGCCACCCAACCAAGCTTTGCTGTTTGAATATATCGCTTAAAAGAACTGGTCGCATATCCGGAATGAATATCATCTTCGGGAAATTGGTTTCGCACGACCAAGAGCAACGACCAAACGATCAAGCTTAACAACGCAGATAATAGAAACGGCAGAGTCTCATTAATAGCAAGCAAACGTGTCATAAGTGGCCCGAGTGTAAATCCAAGTCCGAAAAATAAACCATAAAAAGCTATATCTCTGCCTCTCGACTCATTACTGCTTGTAGATGTAATCCAAGTTTGTGTCCCAAAATGCAGCATGTTATCGCCAATTCCGATAAGCATACGCAGAATAAACCAAAACCAAAGTGCATCCCAGAGTGGAAAAAGAGTCAGTGACACGATAACTAATAAGCCACCGATTGCAATAATGGGCTTAAATCCGTATTTTCGCATCGGCTTTTCCAGGAACGGAGAGGCAATAAGTACTCCGATATAGAGACCGGTAGCATGAAGGCCATTGACCGATGATGGAACCCCATTTTGTTCTAAAATAATTGCCAGGAGTGGAAGGATCATTCCTTGTGAAAAACCCGAAATTCCCACAAGTGAGATTAAAACCCAAAACCTAGTTCGTGCTGAAGCCAAAATGTATTCCCCTCCAACTAAATAAATTGCTTTTATCTTATATTAATCTAATTGTAATTAGCTTCAAGGTCAAACAAGATGATCGCCAGAAATTCCTGTATGGGGTTATAATAGAAGAAATGGAATTAAAAATTATAAAGGGGTGTGAGATTATGAAGTTCTATTTAAAGGAAAGTGGAATGCGAACCAGTTTGGATTACGGAGAGCTCTCTATTTCAGGAAATGAAGATTATGGTTATCGCCCATTTCAGTTAATGGTTGCTTCTATAGCGGGATGCAGCGGATCTGTTTTTCGAAAAATTTTAGAGAAGCAGCGTGCTGAAATTGAAGATTTGATTATAACTGCTGAAGTCGACAGAAATCCCAAAGAAGCAAATCGGATTGAACGGATTTCTCTTCATTATAGTGTGAAAGGATACCATCTGAACAAAGAAAAACTTTACAAAAACTTAGAACTAGCCAGGAAGAACTGTTCCATGATTCGATCGGTGGAATCAAGCATTAAAATAGAAGAAACACTGGAAACAATTGAGCTAAGCCGCTAAGAAGTTTATAGGTATAATATTCGTGTGTCAGAAAAAACTAAGAGAAATGAAAGGAATGTGACACATGAATAGAAAACCAATAATGAAGGCAGTCATCCCAACAATTATTAGTCTGTTGCTAATTTTCCCCACCACCATTTACGGTAAAGAAAAAATGTCTGCGGATAAGGATTTTGCTGTGCCGAATCACGTGCTGACTATTTCCAAAGAAAATACCTACAGTAATTCATCAGAGGATCAGGAAATAGTGGAACCCAGTAAAGCGACTAAAGAGCTTATCGAAAAGCTGGATATTTCCGTGGATAACCCTGATTTGATTAAAATGCTTAATGAATCAAGTGTAAAACCTACGCCGTTTTCCATCGGATATCGAGGTATGATTTATTTGGGCAGGTGGGCAATTAATTATAAATCGACGGATACTACGGTAAATTGGGAATATCAAAAAGTGAATACAAATGAAATAAATAACGTCGGGGGAACTGTTCCGCAAAAGATGCATTATGTACAAAAAGAACAAAGAAAAATAACTGGTGCACTTGTTAATAAAATTGCTAGTCCTGATGATGTGAAAAAAATGATACTAGTAGATGCAATCAAGGAAACGAATTTACCTCTTTCTTATGAAACGGTTATTGGTATAGATACAGAGAAAGAAAACGAGTATACAATTCCTGTGAACAAATTCGGTCGACTAACTTCTTATGTCCCAGCGGTTATAGATAAAGGGCAGGTTACGTTTGGTGATGTTTATATTCAGCTTAAGGGGAGTAAAAAAGCCATACAAATTAAGAATGTTACAAAACAGGGGATTGGTGCCTGGATTCCAATACAGGATCATTTAGGCTTCTCCTTTACAATCCAGTAACGTAAAAAGTCCTTTATATAAGGGCTTTTTTTAAGTTATGAGAGAACGCCTTGATTTTTTCGCTTTAATGCTTTATCATGATGAAGTGTTAAGAAGTTATGAAAGTGAGGTATCGCATTATGGAATGGGTAGTAGTAGTTTCTGTTTTAGTTATGACCGTGTTAAGTTTACTTCGTGTAAATGTTATTATAGCAATTATTTTAGCTTCCATTACTGCCGGTCTGATGGCCGGACTATCACTAGTCGATTCGATAGAAATGCTTGTCGGGGGAATGGGTGGACAAGCAGAAACTGCACTAAGCTACATCCTATTAGGTGCTTTTGCAGTTGCAATCAGTTATACAGGAATCACCACTATTTTAGTCAATTACTTAATAAAAAAGTTAACAGGTAAAAAGACAATGATGCTCCTAGCTATCGCTGGAGTAGCTTGTTTATCGCAAAACCTGATACCGGTTCATATTGCATTTATTCCTATACTAATCCCGCCTTTACTAAAATTATTTGATGACATGAATCTGGATCGTCGAGGTGTAGCATCAGCTTTAACTTTCGGATTAGTTACGCCTTATATTATGATTCCTGCAGGTTTTGGTTTGATATTCCAAGGCATTATCAGAGACAGTATGGCAGCAAACGGATTAGAAATTTCACTTAACCAAGTAACAATTTCCATGTTAATACCTGGTTTAGGTATGATTTTCGGACTTCTTTATGCGGTCTTTATCACCTATCGTAAAAAAAGTTCGAAACAGTCAAATACGGAACTGGATAAAGAAGAAGTCGATATGGAAACCGATTATATTGCAAACGAGGTTAAATTTAATATAAAGCATTTATTTACACTTATTTCAATCGTGGCAGCACTGACGTTACAGCTCATTACAGGTAACCTTATTGTCGGAGCCCTAACAGGTTTAATCCTAATGTTTTTATTTATTGTAGTTCCTTTCCACAGGGGGGACAAAGTAATGACAGACGGTATTGCCATGATGGGTACAATATCATTCGTAATGCTGGTAGCATCTGGATATGGAGCAATATTAAAAGAAACTGGTGCGGTCGATGCCCTGGTTGAAGTGTCTTCCGGTATCTTTGGTGAAAATAACAAAGCACTTATTGCTTTTGTATTATTACTTGTAGGTTTAGTTGTTACGATGGGAATTGGTTCTTCTTTTGGAACCATTCCAATTATTGCAGCGCTCTACGTACCAATTTGTGTGTCGGTAGGTTTTTCACCAATCGCTACCGCAACGTTAATAGGAACTGCTGGAGCTTTAGGAGATGCTGGATCACCTGCATCTGACAGTACGCTGGGTCCTACATCTGGATTAAATGCTGATGGGAAGCACCACCACATCTGGGATACATGTGTTCCAACGTTTATGCACTACAATATTCCGTTGTTCATTTTCGGTTGGATCGGCGCAATGGTATTTTAATTAATGAATAAAACAGCATATATAAGGAAAAGGTAAGAAAAAAATAGGTGGGTAATGATGAAAAAATTAAACATTATTATTGGAACTCTCACACTAACCTTTCTTACCTTTTTCTATATTCTTCCTGCTGAAGAGATTGCGGCAAAGGGTTATGGATGGGGCTACAAAAAAAGTACCAATCATGAAATACCTGAGATAGGGAAATACAAGGAAATGTTAGATCAATATGGTGCATACTATGCTGATGATTCAGGGGAAAAGGTTATTTATCTCACTTTTGATAATGGGTATGAGCAGGGTTATACACCAAAAGTGTTAGACGCTCTAAAAAATGAAAATGTACCAGCAACTTTTTTTGTTACTGGACACTATGTAGAGAGCAAACCGGAACTTATTAAACGAATGGTAAAAGAAGGACATATTATTGGAAACCATTCGTATCATCATCCGGACTTCTCGATTGTATCGAAAGCTACTATGAAAAAAGAATTAGAAACGCTCGAGGATGCAGTAGCGGAAATAACCGATCAGGATCAAATGAAGTATTTGCGGCCGCCGCGCGGTATATTTAGTGAAAAAACGCTTGACTGGGCTCATGAACTGGGTTATATCCATATCTTTTGGTCAGTAGCGTTTTCAGATTGGAATACAGATAAACAAAAAGGTGAAAGTTTTGCTTACGATCAAGTGATGAAGCAGGTTCATCCTGGAGCAATAATCTTGCTTCATACTGTTTCATCAGATAACGCCGAAGCTTTGCCACGAATTATTAAGGATCTTAAGAAACAGGGATATTCATTTAAAAGCCTGGATGATTTGTTACTAAAAGATATGCTTCCTGAATTTGTATACTAAACACTCAGAACTCTGGCTGCTGCAGCTGGAGTTTTTTTTCTTGCAGGGCTCGACAATTAGCAAATTTTCTAACGTGTATTAATTTGAAATTTTCTTAACTTTTGCTATACTGAGTATAAATTCTTGCATTGGAGTTGAAATTTATGAACAGAGAAGACTTACTTGCACCTGCAGACTATAACATCGTAATGGAAATGGAGCGCTATGCTGTTGATTCCACCAGAACAGCTTTGATTTGGCAAGATGAAGCAGGGAACACTAAAGAAATTACGTACAGCAAATTGATGAAAAATGTTAATAGAATTGGCAACGCTTTCCTTAATGCGGGATTAAAACAGGGAGACAAAATATTGGTGATGATTCCTAGGTTAATTGAGGCATATGAAGTGTATCTTGCAGCGTTGAAGACTGGAATTATCATTATTCCTAGTTCTGAAATGTTGAAGGCCAAGGACTTGCAATATAGAATCGCTCATGGCGAAGTTGCTGGAGTTGTTAGCTACTATCCATTTGTAGATCAGTATAAACAAGTAAACGAATACAACGATTTAACACGTTTTGTAGTAGGTGAGCCTGCTGATGGATGGTTACACTTAGAGTCACTTATGAAAGAGTCATCTGATGATTTGGAGGTTGCCCAGACTAAAAGCGATGACATAGCATTTCTGCCCTATACATCTGGAACGACAGGAAATCCAAAAGGAGTGGTCCATACACATGGATGGGGATTTGCTCATCTGAAAACCGCATCAGAAAACTGGTTATGTATTAATGATGGTGATAAAGTGTGGGCTACAGCCGGTCCTGGTTGGCAAAAATGGATATGGAGCCCGTTTTTATCTGTGCTGGGATCTGGAGCAACAGGATTTGTTTATGATGGTAAATTTGATCCGAAAACGTATTTACAGTTATTAAGTGACCATGACATAAATGTATTGTGCTGTACACCTACTGAATATCGCTTAATGGCAAAGGTAGATAATTTAGAGGATTATCAATTGCCCGCTTTACACAGTGCAGTGTCTGCAGGCGAACCACTTAATCGTGAAGTCATAGATACATTTAATAAATATTTTGATGTAACGGTTCGAGATGGTTATGGCCAAACAGAAAATACACTATTGCTTGGCGTCATGAAAGATATGGAAGTTAAGCCCGGATCAATGGGAAAACCAACACCCGGTAATGAAGTAGACATTATTGACGAAAATGGAGAGCCTGTAGCGGTAAATGAAATTGGTGATATTGCTGTAAAACTGGATTGCCCAGCATTATTTAAAGAGTATTATAAGGATAGTGAAAGAACTAAAATATCACAACGCGGAAATTACTATGTAACAGGCGACCAGGCAACCAAAGATGAAGATGGGTATTTCTGGTTTGAAGGCCGCAGTGATGATATTATCATTAGCTCCGGTTATACAATTGGACCATTTGAAGTTGAAGATGCACTGGTTAAACATCCATATGTTCAGGAATGCGCTGTAGTGGCAAGCCCTGATGAAATACGAGGTAATATTGTAAAAGCATTTATTGTACTGCAAGAGAATGTAGATCAACGTAATCCAGATTTAATTAAACAGTTGCAGGATCATGTTAAAGAATTGACAGCACCATATAAATATCCTAGAAAGATTGAATTCATCGATGAACTGCCGAAAACTACATCAGGAAAAATACGTCGAATTGAGTTGCGTACAAAAGAAAAACAAACCATGTAGACATTTAAGCACCTGGAACTCCAGGTGCTTTTTTCATTTTCAGGGATTACATTTTTTATTATGGATAAAATAGGGAGGTAAGCCAAACTCAACTTTGTTAAATAGGAGGTTTATCTATGTCAGAGCAAAATAAGAATCGCAACAAAGATAAAGGTAAACAGAACAATCGAAATAAGCATAATATACAAGGCGAAAATTCAGAATCTGTTACCGAGAGTGAGTTTCTTAATTTAGACAACAAGCAAAATAAGAGAAGTCAAAGAAAATAACGATCGAAAAGGGGATGTTCTGATGCGCACTTCAGACAGCTCCCTTTTTTTGTTTGGAGAATAAAAACTGTAAAATAGTTAAACAAAAAACTTGAAAGTCAAAATTGGTCAGAGTATAATAAAATCAAAGGTCAAACTTAGTCAAAGTTAATTGATCTTTTGGAAAGAACGTATAAAATTAATTCGAAACTTTGACTTTAACCAATTTAGAATGGTTGGAAGTCGCGTTAACTAATATAGATTATGAGGAGGAAACGCAAATGAATTGTCAACAATGTGGAGTTCGTCCAGCTGATATTAATGTAACTATGAAACTCAATGAGGAAAGAATACATTTACATGTGTGTAATGAGTGTTTCCAGGAAATTCAAGGGAAATTAATAAATTCAAATGGGTCCTTTTCTGGACAAAGTTCAAATCAGGATCAAGAAAATTCATTCCAGGAAAAATTCGGCAATGGAAGCGGATCCTCTAAAGTAGGAATGAAATCAGGTCAAAAGCAAGGAAATGGACTATTGGATAATATCGGTAAGAATTTATCTCACTCTGCTCGAGCAGGTCTAATAGATCCGGTTATTGGGCGTCATAACGAAGTGAAACGAGTAATTGAAACACTGAATAGACGTAATAAAAATAACCCTGTACTAATTGGTGAACCTGGTGTAGGTAAAACAGCAATCGCTGAAGGATTAGCATTAAACATTGTAGAAGGTAATGTACCAGCTAAACTTATGAATAAAGAAATCTATTTACTCGATGTTGCATCCCTAGTTGCAAACACCAGTATGCGAGGTCAATTTGAAGAGCGTATGAAGCAACTTGTTCAAGAACTTCAAACAAGAAAAAACGTTATACTGTTTGTCGATGAAATTCATCTGCTGGTTGGCGCAGGTACAGCTGAAAGTTCGCAGATGGATGCTGGTAACATTTTAAAACCGGCATTAGCGAGAGGTGAACTGCAATTAATTGGTGCAACTACGTTGAAAGAGTATCGAAAGATTGAGAAAGATGCTGCTCTTGAGCGTCGTTTTCAGCCTATTATTGTGAAAGAACCATCTGCTGAAGAAGCAATTCAAATACTAAATGGTATTAAAGATCGATATGAAAAATTTCATGAGGTCACTTACTCTGAAGATGCTGTTCGTTCATTTGTAACGCTTTCACAGCGTTATATACAAGATCGCTTTTTACCTGATAAAGCAATCGATTTGATGGACGAAGTCGGATCTCGTCTGAATCTGGCAAACACAGAGAAGGATTCTGATTCACTTCAGCAAAGGTTAGATGAAATTGTGCGTGAAAAAGAAAATGCTGCTGATGAAGAAAATTATGAACTGGCAGCTAATTTGAGATACCAGGAAATTCAAATACAAAAGCAATTAAAAAAAGCAAAAAATGAGGCACAAGTAAGCGATGTATCCATCGAGGATATTTTGTTAATTGTGGAAGAAAAGACAGGGATTCCTGTTACCAAGCTACAGAAAGACGAGCAGGAAAAAATGAAGAATATCGCCGAAAATCTGAGCGAGAGTGTTATTGGTCAAAAGCAGGCAGTTGATAAAGTTGCTAAGGCAATTCGCAGAAGCCGTGCGGGGTTGAAATCAAAACACCGTCCAATTGGATCTTTCTTATTTGTTGGACCAACCGGAGTAGGTAAAACAGAATTAACACGAGCATTGGCAAACGAATTGTTTGGATCACGTGATTCATTAATTCGTCTGGATATGAGTGAATACATGGAAAAACATGCTGTCTCTAAAATTATCGGTTCACCTCCAGGGTATGTAGGCCATGAAGAAGCAGGACAATTAACAGAAAAGGTACGTCGTAATCCTTATTCTATTCTCCTGTTGGATGAAATAGAAAAAGCGCATCCAGATGTACAAAATATGTTCCTGCAAATCATGGAGGATGGTCACCTGACTGATTCGCATGGACGTACCGTTAGCTTTAAAGAAACCGTCATTATTATGACAAGTAATGCTGGAACTGGCGATAAACAGGTTCATGTTGGCTTCACAGAAGCAGAACATGACGCAGTATCAACTCTTGAGAATCTGAGTGCATACTTCAAGCCAGAGTTCCTAAACCGTTTTGATTCCATCATTTCATTTAATGAATTGACAGAAGAAAACTTATTAGAAATTGTAGAGTTAATGCTGGGTGACTTACAGCAAACGTTAGAAGATAATAAACTGAAAGTAACGATCACAGAAGATGCAAAGCGTGAATTAGTCAGACTTGGATATGATAAACGATTTGGAGCACGTCCACTTCGTCGGGTAATTCAAGACAAAATTGAGGATCAATTAACTGATTTAATCCTGGAAGAAAGTTCAGTGGAAAATGTAAAAGTGGATTTAGTTGAAAATGAAATAGTAGTTAATAAAGGCTAAACGATACGTAAAGCTGTTGGTTCTCATACCAGCAGCTTTTTTTGTTTGTAAAATATGAATAGCCCAGTCTAGATGCAGATATTAACTAGTTGTTCTAATAAATTTTAAATGCTGCTCATAATTGAAAACAATTTGTGAAAACTATAATAGTAAAGTAACTCAACTTTCGCAGAAGTTTTTGATATATGTAATCAATTATAGTTCTTTAGCAATTGAAACATGTTACTTGACAAGGTTTTATCATTTCCGCTGATGGCAGTCGCGCACCTTAGGGCTGTTGATGAGCCTACTTGTGCCGTTGTAGGTGGCCACTGAAAAAGTTGTGTGTAGTACGAAATATGTGAATCTATTTTCGCATCTTCGAATATACTTCGCTTTCCGTGGGCACGGCTTCAGCTTCCTCGGATAAGCAAAAACCGCTTTCCTGCGGGATCTTCAGCTCGCGCTGTTCCCACAGGAGTCTTCGTATATTCGAAGATGCTTAGTTAAAAGTGAGAAATAAATTTTATAGATCTATCTCTTTTCCAGTGACCATGACTTTCCTCAAGCAGGAGTTAACTGCCAGCGACAAAAATTTCTAGACAAAAATGTGGACTTTACGAATATATAAAGTGCATTCTCGGTAGCTATTTCTTTTTCAGAATGCACTAGTAACGAGTAAGAACTAAGACATAAACAGCTTTACCAGTCCTGGTGAGTGGAGGGCGGTGACTCCTGCGGGAACAGCACGAGTCTGAAGGCCCCGCAGAGTGGGGTTCTCGAGGAGACTGAAGCCGTGCCCGCGGAAAGCATCCGCCCGCAGCGATCCTGGACGGCGGCTTTAGAACATTTCTTGGTAATAAATTTACGTCGCAGTATAGTGGAATTGTGTATCAACTACTACAATAGATTGTGGTCAAATTCGCCTGGGTAAGTAATTAAAAACGAAGGATGTTGTTCATGCGGAATATTAGATGGTATAGCGTTATATTAGTTTGTTTTATACTTGTTTTACTTCCTGGCAATACCATTCATGGGCAACAGCTGCCCAACATGGATGTGCATTTCATTGATGTTGGGCAAGGAGACAGTATTTTAATTGAGACACCTGCTGATAAAACCATATTAATTGACGGTGGTACGCCTGAATCAGGTAAAGACATAGTAAATTTCATCAAAAAGCAGCAGATTAATAAAATTGATTTACTTATCGTAACGCATCCAGACATTGACCACATTGGTGGTCTTTCTAAAGTTATGAAATCGTTTAAAATCGAAAAAATTATGGATTCAGGCAAACTTTACACAACAAAAACGTACCGCAAATATCTCGGACAAATTGCGAAGCAGGATATACCTGTCGAGATTGCTAAAAAAGACCAAATGATAAAGCTTGATCCATCATTGGAGATTCGTGTTTTAAATACGTATGAACCATTTCGAAGTAACAACGAATCTTCAATTGCGCTAAAAGTGACGTACAACAAAATGGATTTTCTCTTTATGAGTGATATTGAGAAAAAACAGGAGAAAGTATTAACAAAAATAGAAGATCTGCAAGCCGAAGTATTAAAGGTGGCCCATCACGGCAGTCGAACAAGTTCTTCCAAAGAATTTCTGGAAAAAGTGAAACCGCAAGTCGCCATCCTAACATACAGCAAGCAAAATGATTATGGTCATCCGGTAGACCGAGTAATTGAAAATCTTTACAAAGTGGATGCATCCATCTTTTCTACAGCAGTATTTGGAAATATTACAATATCTACTAATGGAAAAGAATATTACATTTGGACTGAAAAAGGTCCTGCAAGTGGATTGTACAAAGGATGAGCTCATGTCACCAGACGTGAGCTTTTTTATTTTTACAAATTTTATTGACTTTAGAAACAACTAGTTATATAGTTAGTTACATAAGTAACTAACCAATTAACTGAGGAGTTGAAGATGAAAAATTCACTCGATGAAAATAAACCAATATTTATGCAGGTTAAGGAACAACTGGAAGACTCCATTATTAATGAAAATATCAAATCGATGGAACGAGTCCCTTCAACGAATGAGTTTGCAAGCTTTTATCAAATTAATCCAGCAACTGCTGCGAAAGGGATTAATGAACTTGTAAATGAGAATATCTTATACAAACGAAGGGGTGTAGGGATGTTTGTGACAGAAAATGCAAGAGAAATTCTAATTCGAAAACGCCAGGAAACATTTTATGAAAATTTTATTTTACCTATTAAGGAGGAAGCAAAAAAGCTGCATATTGAAAAGAAAGAATTAGTTGAAATGATTAATAAGGAGGATGAAAATGGAAATTAACGTGAAAAATTTATCGAAAAAGTATAAAAGTAAGTATGCGCTCGACAATATTTCATTTTCTCTAACGGAGCCCAAAATATATGGATTGCTCGGTCGAAATGGGGCAGGGAAGACGACATTTATGGAAATTCTTGCAGGACATATTTTGGCTTCAAGTGGTGATATCAGAATTGATAATGAAAATCCGTTCGATAATCAGCGATTAACGGAATCCATTTGCTTAATTAAAGAAGATAACAATTTTAAAAAAGATTTATCGATTAAACATGTACTAAAAATTTACTCCATGTTTTATCCTACATGGGATCAGGCGCTTGCTGAGGAGTTGATTGATGTATATAGTCTTGATAAAAAATCAAAGGTGAAGACACTGTCAAAAGGGATGGGTTCTGCCCTAGGAATTATAGTAGGGCTTTCAAGCAAGGCTCCGATAACGATTTTTGATGAACCATATATCGGTTTAGATGCAGCTGCTAGACGCAGATTTTATGAAATATTACTGGAGGAATATGAAAAAGAAAAACGAATCATCATATTCTCGACCCATTTGATTGATGAAGTAAGTCTTCTCTTTGAAGAGGTATTGATTATGCAGGACGGTAACTTAGTCTTGAGAGAAGAGACTGATCTATTACGGACCAAGACATGCGCAATTACTGGAACAGTAGACGAGGTTGAAGCATTTTGTACCAATAAAACAATAATTAATAAGAAAAAGTTTGCGGGTATGATGACAGCATTTGCATACTGCGAAAAGGATGAAGTCCAAGCAGCAGGACTTAAAGCTGAAGGAATTCCAATTCAGGAATTAATGATTCATTTAACAGAGGGAAAAAGGGGGGCTTAAAGATGGATAGACAAATTAAAGGCTTACTTTATTTTTTTGTAGCAGACTCAAAAAGATCCTTCATGATTTTTTGGGCGATATTAGTGGCATCATTAGTGGGAACAATTGTAATTACTTATGTTTTGCTAGATGTTGGTGAAGTAAATATGAATTTTAGCCTGACGTTTGCAATGGCAATTTATTGTTCAATATTTGGTTTTATCACTGTGAAAGAATCTATACCATTTTCCATTAAAATGGGTGCTACAAGAAAAAACTACTTTATCAGTTTGGGAATATTTTTTATGGGGCTGGCATTTGTAAAAGCTTTACTAGCAAATATCATACAGGAAGTTGTTTTGCTTTTAACAAATCAATTATCTTTTGACACATTTGGATTTTTATATCTTGCTCTATTAGTTGACGATACGTGGATAAACAGAGTAATTATTGATTCGATAACGATGTTTTTCTTTCTAACCGTGATGTATGGAGTTGGGTTATTATTTTATAAATATGGTTTAGCAGGTGGAGGCATTTTTATTTCGGTCTTATTCGCTGGATTATTAATCGTGTTTACTGGTGGTTATTTAACCGATTTCGTTATAGAAATAGTGGAAAATTTGAGTTTAGTATTTTTCTATCAATTAGCTGGCATTACCATCTTCCTTTATGGAATCACCTGGTTATTAATACGTAATATAACTGTTGGTATAAAAAAGTAGGTGAAGAAGAAGGAGAAAGATAAGGCTTGTGCCTTATCTTTCTAGTTTAACAACTTGAAATCATCCACAAAGTTATACACAATCGAAGTTGCTTATTAACAATAATCTCAAGGGTTATACACATTATTAACAAGTTGTAAATAAGTTGTTCACATTTCGGTGTGTATAAAAGAGGCTTTTGTATTGCCTTTTTAATGCGATTATCCACAGCATGAACACAGTTATGTGGATAATAAATCAAATTTAAAAAAACAGCCGATTAGTTGTTAAGATCGGCTGTTTTTCTGGGTATTCTGTTGATAAATACTATCGGCACGTTTGAATTCTTTCTGATAAAGTACTTCTTGTGTTTTGCTTAAATTACCAAGTGTTCGATTTTCGCCTTTTGAATTGCCTTTCATCTGATCCCTCTTTTCTATTTATAGGGTGGCAAATTTTTAGGCAGAATATACATGGATTAGGAAACCTCTTCATCACCTTCTGCAAGTTCAGGTGAAAGAAACTGATTATAAGCCATATATTGTTCCTTTGAGATCACAAATAACTCATAGATATCATTTTCCTGGTTAATCGCTTGATACACATCAGGAAAAAGAGCATTACCTAGCGCGACATAAGGGATTTTTAAAATTGCTTTTAAGGATCGTACATTTGTTTTACGTATTTTCATGAAGATACCGGAAATATTCTGTTGAAAGAACAATTCTTCAAAAAACATATCTTTCGCCGTTTTATTATAGCCTTTGCCGAAATAGGGTTTACCAATCCATGTTGCTAAAAATCCGTGTTGCTGTTGTATATCATACAAATTAATAGTGCCAATCGGCTGATGAAATTCATCTAAAATAGTACGTGAAATTAATTCCCCTTTTTCTTCTGCTTCCATCACTTGTTTTGTAATGAAATAAAATTCATCACTAGTATCTGCTTTATGCCGTACAAATGGAAACACTTCAGGGTGTTTCAGTAAATCAAATAATGCAGGGACCTCATGTAAATCACGCTTTTTTAGCATAAAAATACCCTCCTCTATTTAAGGTGGGTATCTTGAAAAAGCCTGGCGTGCCCCACCCTCGAATTTTTAGTTAGCGATCAACAAAAATTCGGGGTGGGAATCGAACCCACTAGAACCAGTAAACACTGGTGGCGCACCATTTGCCTTCCCTTTATCATTTATTTATCATTGCTATTATATTACACGGATTTAATGAAAATGTGAATCATTTTTTTAATCTTTTTTCGCTTTTTTTTGCGGCTTTTTATGAAGGTTAATTGCCCGCAATGCTTCTTCCAGATTGGGGTAAGAGAATTGATAATTTTCCTCCTGTAATTTTCGTGGAAGTACATACTGTCCCTTTATTAAAAGTTGACTCATTTCTCCAATTGCCGTTTTTATAACAGGCGAAGGAGTGGTAAACCAATACGGTCTTTTTAATACTTTCGCTAAAGTTTTAGTGAATTCTTTATTACGTTTAGGGTTAGGAGCTGTAACATTTACTGGACCTTCAATATGTCCATTGTGCATACAGAAAATGATGGAGTTAACAACATCTTCCACATGAACCCACGACATCCATTGTTCTCCTGTACCAATCTTACCTCCAGCAAACATTTTAATCGGCATGGTCATATAAGGTAATGCCCCTTTTTCACCCATAATAATTCCGAAACGAGTACATACAGTACGAATCTTTAGTTCGTCAGCAGCTTGCATGGCTGTCTTCTCCCAAGCAACTGCAACGCTTGCAAGGAAGTCATCGCCATGATCAGTTGTGTTTTCTGTGAAGATAACATCTTCACTTGATCCATAAAATCCGACTGCAGAAGCACTAATAAACACGTCAGGCTTCTTTTCCATTTGCTGCATCATTCCAATAGCGTGCTGAGTTACTTCTGTTCGGCTTTTCATGATTTTTGTTTTCTTTTCAGTTGACCAATAGCCAAATAGTGTATCTCCAGCAAGATTGATCACTGTATGAATTGTCGGGAGGTCACGTACATAGTAATCAAACGGGATATATGTGACAAGTGCTGTATCCTCATGATTTTGCGGTGAGCGGGTCAATATGTAAACATGATGATCTTCTTTCGTTAAAGATTCAGTTAAACGAGATCCAACAAACCCTGTTCCACCTGTAATTAAGATATTCAATTCAAACACTCCAATCAATACGTATTATCATATTTACTATTATATTCCAAGTTGCGGCTCCAAGCGACTTTATACATCATTGACCAGTCGCCTTCGCTTTTATTATTATCCAGCTGCGGCTCCTAGAAGCTGCCGTCATAAGCAATTGACACTTCAACGCCAAAACCGGGCGATTTCGGTCTCTTGCTTATGCGTCCGCTTCTGACCAGTCGCCTTCGCTTTTATTATTATCCAGCTGTGGCTCCTAGAAGCTGCCGTCATAAGCAATTGACACTTCAACGCCAAAACCGGGCGATTTCGGTCTCTTGCTTATGCGTCCGCTTCTGACCAGTCGCCTTCGCTTTTATTATTATCCAGCTGCGGCTCCTAGAAGCTGCCGTCATAAGCAATTGACACTTCAACGCCAAAACCGGGCGATTTCGGTCTCTTGCTTATGCGTCCGCTTCTGACCAGTCGCCTTCGCTTTTATTATTATACGCAAGTTTTGGATTCTTACGTTGGTGATAGGTTAAAAATTTCATGTTATTATTAAAAAAAGGGGAGAATAATATATTGAAAAAAATTAGCCGTATCACCGTGCAGAAAAAACGTAAGAATCGTTATAATATCTTTTTGGATGATGGTCAAGGTGAAAACTATGGATTTAGTGTAGATGAAGCACTCTTAATAGAGTATAAACTTCAAAAAAATCTTGAACTCGATGATTCAACAATTGATACACTTATCCAAAAAGATGATCTACATAAATCATATACCCTTACTATTAACTTTTTAAGCTACCGAATGCGTACAAATAAAGAAATTCATGATTATTTAGTTAAGAAAGAAGTGGATGAGGAACATATTAAACAAATTATTGACCGGTTAACATCTGAAGGTTTACTGGATGACTCCATGTTTGCTGATTCTTTCGTTCGAACTCGAATAAGTACTTCTATTAAAGGTCCGATGCTGGTAAAAAGAGAACTGATGGAAAAAGGTGTTTCAGCTGCAACTGCTGATAAGGCAGTTGAACAATATACATTTGATATACAAATGGAGAAAATCCAAAAGTGGATGGATAAAAAAATGAATAAACAAGGTAAGGATTCCTTTAAGAAGCAAGTACAACAGCTTCAAGTTACTCTGATGCAAAAGGGTTTTCAGCATGATGTAATAAAAGAATCTATTACTGAACTTGGTGATGAAAAAGATGATGATGCTGAATGGGAAGCTATTACCCAACATGGAGAAAAGTTATTGAGAAAACACAGACAAAAGTTAACTGGACGTGCATTGCGAAATAAAGTGAAAGAAGGTCTATATCGCAAAGGATTTGCAATCGATATGATTAATCGTTTTCTCGAGGAAGAAATTGAGTAACTAACAACTTCACTTTCGCACATAAAAAATATAAATAATGCAAATAAACTATTTTACACTTGATTATTTCTAAAACATGCTACTAGTTACTTTTGTCGTAGTTGATGGATACTGCGAAATAACATACCACTTTGGGAATGCTGCGATATGACAGCAAAGAGATTTCCGCAGATGGCAGTCGCGCACCTTAGGGCGGCTGGTGAGCCTCCCGCAGGAGTCGACTGCCATCCGCTTCCAATCTCTAGATTAGAGTTTGATACCATGGATTTATAAGGTTCCGATCCACACTCGATAGCTATATCTCTTTCAGAATGCAATAGTTTACAAAGGAAACTAAGACATAAACAACTTTACCAGTCCAGGTGAATGGAGGGCGGTGACTCCTGCGGGAACAGCACGAGTCTGAAGGCCCCGCAGAGTGGTTTTCTCGAGGAGACTGAAGCCGT
This sequence comes from Virgibacillus flavescens, assembly GCF_050574275.1. Lineage (GTDB taxonomy): Bacteria > Bacillota > Bacilli > Bacillales > Amphibacillaceae > Virgibacillus_F > Virgibacillus_F flavescens. Next base: position 22,432 of record NZ_CP192260.1, on the reverse strand, counting down.
GCCCGCGGAAAGCATCCGCCCGCAGTGATCCTGGATGGCAGCAATGGAATTAAACCTAAAGTTTCGTCGCAGTCTAGAGATTGTGTCAACTACGAGTATACAAAAAAACCGGTGGATTTATGTATGTCCACCGATTTCAATAATGAAACTATTTATCAATTAATATTTCTGTGCGACCATCGTCTTCGCTGAAAATAAGATCTGCAACCGATTCTGGTTTCTTTAAATGAGACGAATCTTTTACATGGGATGAATCCTTCCAGAATGGCGTGTTCATTCCACCCATGTAAACCGCAGTGATGGAAATAGGTTCACTTTCCCATTCCTTTTGCAAGCTTTCTGTAAAACCTTTAAGGGCAAATTTACTTGCACAATAAATAGATTCATTTACTTTACCCCTCAGCCCTGCTGTTGAAATAATCGTTAAAATTCTTCCATTGTTTTTTCGAATCATTGGGAGTGCTGACTGGACAGTTAATATGGTGCCTTTAACATTTGTATTTAGTGTATTTTCTATATCCTCAACCGAATAACTTTCTACAGGTCCGAATATACCAATCCCCGCATTATTTATTAACACATCTAATTCACCGATTTGCTGAAAAGCAATACTTACAGAGGCAGGTTCACTTACATCACATAATACAATTGATGCATTGCCGCCTGCTCGCAGTATTTCTTCCTTTACGATATGAAGTTTTGTATCAGTTCTTCCCAGTAAGAAAACTTTATATCCATTTTTTGCATACTTTAACGCCAATGCCCGTCCTAGACCGCTCCCTGCTCCTGTTATAGCAATCGTTGACATAATAAAAAACCTCCAGATTGTATTCTTTTTCATATTCATTATGTTCATTGTCTTAAACTCTTGGTAAAATGTAAAATGAAAGCAAAGGAGGCAATTCATTTGGATTTCAGATATAGCGATTATTCTATTGAGCAATTGCGTGAAGAAGTTGGGCGACTGAAAGAAAAAGCGTTAAAAGCTGAACAGCTTGGTAACTTAAGTGAAGTGGCGATTAACGAACGTAAAATGCAGGTTGCATTAGCATATACGTTAAACCCGGAAGATTTTAAAGTGGATGACATACATCAAATGAAAGGTGACCCTGGTCACCGTTTTAAAATCAATCTCATTAATGGGGTTTTTGCATGGGGACATCGAATAAATTTACTGGATGAAACATATAAAAAGGAAGAAGCAGTCCCAATCTCCATTTTAGGTGATAAGGTAAATTAAAAAACAGCGAGCGACAAATTAAGTCGCCTCGCTGTTTTAAATTGGATTATCTCCAAATAATAATTTACTTTGTAATTTTTGTTCTGAAAAAATCCAGCCGGTGTATGAACTCATTATCCGCATATTATCGTCAATTTGTACTACTGCTACAAATGGATAATGATCTTTTGACCGATAACGAAGGTCAATGAATCTTACCTCGGTAAAGTCATCGTAATCATTTACCTCCCATCGATAAACAGGAGAGAACGATAGGAAAGCTGAAATGTTTTTATCTTTTTTTGCTAGCTGAATTAGTTTCGTATCAGGCAATGGAAGCTTGTTAAATTCATCTAGAATTTGAATATGCCCGTTTTCTACTTTTCCAACATAAAAATTCTTTGTGGTGGTAATCGCTACTCTCCAATTATTTTGCTTGAGTGTTGGTGATGTAGCAATTTGTTCGACGCTTGCAAAGTGATCGTTTATTTTTTTTATAATTTCCCTTTTATCCAGATAGCGTTTAATATAATATAATGTAATTACGGCATATATGACGAGCCATGTATATCCTGGGTTCGCACCAAGTAACCAGGCGAAAATACCTGCAACGTGCAAGATGAAAATATAGGGATCAAAGGTATTAATAAACCCATGGGCGACCCATCTATTGCTGAATGGCCTGTATGCCTGTGTCCCATATGCATTGAAGATATCCACAAATACATGAATAACCACTGCTAGGGCAGTCCATAAATAAAGGTGTAAAAAATTCACTTGTGGCATAAATAAATGAATTATTCCTGCCAACAATATTCCCCAAATAATAACTGCAGGAATAGAATGTGTGATACCTCGGTGGTGTCTAATATATACTGCATTATTACGCAATTTTAAAATCGTATCAAAATCAGGAGCGTGCGAACCGATTATCGTACCTACTAAAACAGCACTAAATAATGCAGGATCGTTATGCACAACAGGGTCTAGTGTTGCGATTCCACCTAAAGCCACGCCCATGACTATATGGGTACCAGTATCCATAAGTAAAGTTCCTCCTTAGAAGTGTAGCTGGCTCAATTTATTTTAACATAAAGGTTGTGTATTTATGAAAGATAATACGTCTGTGCGTATTGATGTGATACAATTTCAATCAGATTTAATCACTTGGTATCAATCAAATAAACGTGATCTTCCTTGGCGTAAGGAACAAGATCCATATAAAATCTGGGTATCTGAAATTATGCTGCAGCAAACGAAGGTTGATACCGTCATACCTTTTTTTAATAATTTCATCGAAAAGTTCCCAACAATGCAGGATTTAGCCAACGCGCATGAGCAGGAAGTCCTGAAATCGTGGGAAGGTCTAGGTTACTATTCCCGAGCTCGCAACTTACAAAACGCAATAAAAGAAGTTGTTGCTTCTTACAGTGGCGAAGTTCCTGCCGATTCCAAGCAGCTGGGTTCTTTAAAAGGTGTTGGTCCATATACGAAAGGTGCAATACTTTCCATTGCTTATGACCAGCCTGAGCCTGCAGTTGATGGAAATGTAATGCGAGTCTTATCCCGCATTTTAAAGGTTGAAGAAGATATTGCAAAACCACGTACAAAAAAACTTTTTGAAGGATATGTCCGTAAAATCATATCACATGAGGATCCATCTTCTTTTAATCAGGGTATGATGGAATTAGGTGCGATCGTGTGTACGCCTAAGAATCCGATGTGTATGCTTTGTCCTGTTCAGGAGCATTGTCAAGCTTTTGCTGAAGGAATCGAACAGCAATTGCCGATAAAAACAGCAGGAAAAAAACAAAAAAGCTTACCATATGTCGCATTACTTATCAGAAACAAAGATGGTAACTACTTGATAGAAAAAAGACCTGACAAAGGATTGCTCGCAAATTTATGGCAATTTCCGATGATTTCGATTAACGAAATTGACTTTGATCAAATTCCAGACTGGTTTGAAAAAAAGTATGGAATACATATTGAAATAAAACAAAAAACAGGTGAATTGAAACACGTTTTTTCCCATATAATCTGGGAAGTAATTGTACATGAAGCATTTACGGACAGCACACATTCTCGATTATTTGATGCACAATTTGTCAGCAGAGAGGAAATGGAAGCCTTTCCTTTTCCGGTCTCTCACCAAAAAATGATGCAGTACTTATATTAAGGAAGTAAGCTTGTATATGTTAGTATACGTAAATTTATTGACCATTATACGAATATGGAATATTATCCCATACCATGTTAAATTTAACTTTTAGTTTTATGGATAACATCTCCCGAAATGGTTAAATTAATTATTGCGGAGGTGATATTAGATGGCTAACAAATCACAAAAACCTAACAAAACTGCTGCTGGAACAAATGTTCAAAAGGTAAAGCAACAAAACCAAAAAGCAGCTCAGGGTCAAGGTAAATTTGGAACTGAATTTGCATCTGAAACAAACGCACAAGAAGTAAGACAACAAAATCAAAAGTCTCAACAAAATAAGAAATAACTATCTACCCCGTCTTTTGACTTAAAAAAGAGCTTTCTTCTCCCAAGAAAGCTCTTTTTTGTGTTCTGGGCAGGTTAGAAAGCATAAATCTTTCCTTACCATATAAATACGACGCAGGTTTTTACCATTAAGGCTATGCGATAAGCCAAGTTTTCTAAAGATAGAAACCAGATATGAGCGTGTGCCTTTATCTTTATTACAGTTGCCCTTATAATGTAAAAAAAGACCGAGGAATGTATATGGAAAGGAAGATACGATGCCTGGCCCGGGAACTGGTTCCAAAATTCAAATTCAGAGCTACAAGCATAATGGACAACTACATCGAGTATGGGAAAATTGCCTTGTCTTGAAGCGGACAGAAGATGAAGTAATTGGTGCGAATGACAAAACTAACGTGATTGAAAGTGATGGGAGAACTTGGGTCACGCGTGAGCCTGCAATTTGTTATTTTCATGCAAAATATTGGTTTAATATAATTGGCATGCTGCGCAATGATGGTATTCATTATTACTGTAATATTAGTTCACCGTTTGTTTATGACGATGAAGCATTGAAATATATTGATTATGATTTAGATGTGAAAGTTTTTCCTGATATGACTTATAATTTATTAGATGAAGATGAGTATGACGAACATAAAGAACAAATGGGTTATCCAGTAGTGCTGGATCAGATATTACACAAGCACATGGATTATTTATTACGGTGGGTGCATCAGAGGAAAGGGCCATTTTCACCAGAATTTGTTGATCAATGGTATGAACGATTTCTTACGTACAGATAAAATAAATACTAAAGTGAGACCTTGCTACTCAGGTGGCAGGGGTTTTTCTTGCACGTAGGGAAAGTATAAATTCTTTCTTACTAAAGGTTTCGCCATTCCGGCCAGGCAATAATCTAAATTTTTCAAGCATAACTAGTGTTAGGAAATAATAGCAAATAGATGAGGTAGATATAAAATGAGCAGTATAAAGCAATACATGCAATTTGTTAAACCGTACAAATGGAAAATTGTTTGGACAGTTCTTATTGGCATTATAAAATTCGCTATTCCATTATTACTTCCATTAATTTTGAAATATATTATAGATGATATTATCAACGCTGATGATATGAGTGACGCAGCTAAAACAAGTGAACTTCTGTGGATTATGGGAGGCGCATTTGCCGTTTTCTTAATTATACGTCCACCTGTTGAATATATCAGGCAGTATTTGGCGCAATGGGTAGGAAACAATATCCTTTTTGATATAAGGGACAGACTGTTTGATCATATTCAAAAATTAAGTTTAAAATTTTACTCGAAGACAAAAACCGGGGAAATTATTTCCCGGGTAATACATGATGTCGAACAAACGAAGAATTTTGTTCTGACAGGCTTAATGAACGTATGGTTAGACATAATAACCATACTTATTGCAATAGCAATTATGCTGACAATGAATGTTGGACTAACAATTGTTTCGATTATTTTATTTCCCTTGTTTGGCTTTTCTATAAAGTACTTTTATGGGAGACTGCGCCGATTGACTCGCGATCGTTCCCAAGCACTTGCTGAGGTCCAAGGTCATCTTCACGAACGGGTTCAGGGTATTCCTGTTACTAGAAGTTTTGCATTAGAGGATTATGAACAGGAACAATTTAATACAAGAAATGCGAACTTTTTGGACAAAGCCTTGCAACATACGAATTGGAATGCCAAAACATTTGCAGTTACAAATACTATTACAGACTTAGCACCTTTATTAGTAATTGCTTATGCAGGATATCAAGTGATTAACGGAGGACTAACGGTTGGTACAATGGCCGCTTTTGTTGTTTATATGGACAGGGTTTACAGCCCTTTACGTCGATTAATAAATTCCTCGACTGTTTTAACCCAATCCATTGCATCAATTGATCGTGTGTTTGAGTTTTTAAATGAAAAATATGATATCGTAGACAAAAAAGATGCTCAGGATATAACCGATGTTAAGGGACAGGTTACTTTTGATAATGTTTCATTTCGTTACGATGACGATGAAGATGAAGTGTTAAAAGATGTTTCACTTCACGTAGAAAAGGGTGAGACAATAGCATTAGTCGGCATGAGTGGGGGCGGAAAATCCACATTGATTAGCCTCATCCCGCGCTTTTATGATGTGACGAATGGTTCTATTAAGGTTGATGGAATAGATATTCGCGATGTCAAAGCTCGCTCACTTCGAGATAATATTGGGATGGTGCTGCAGGATAATACATTGTTCAGTGAGTCCATTTCGATGAACATCCGAATGGGTAATCCAGATGCGACAGATGAAGAAGTGATAACTGCTGCAAAAGCCGCAAATGCGCATGAGTTTATTACTGGTTTAGTTCACGGTTATGACACGTTGGTGGGTGAACGTGGTGTTAAACTGTCCGGCGGGCAGAAACAGCGTATAGCAATTGCGCGTGTATTTCTAAAAAATCCTCCAATCCTGATTTTCGATGAAGCTACATCAGCACTCGATCTTGAAAGTGAGCACACTATTCAAGAAGCATTGGAAAAATTAGCTTCAGATAGAACTACATTCATCGTTGCCCATCGATTAGCTACAATTACGCATGCTGACCGGATTGTGGTTGTTGTAAATGGAGAAATCCAAGAAAGTGGAACACACGATGAGTTAATAAGAAAGCAAGGAAGCTACTACAATTTATATCAAGTGCAAAACTTAGACCAGCCTGATTTAGTAAAAGGCTAATAATTAATCTCCTACTTGCGAAAGACAGCAGTAGGAGATTTTTTTGACATGTGTTTCATATAAATCGAATGATATCTCAATCGGAGATGCGATGATAGATTGACTTATTTAATTTTACGAAGCAATGTTATGAATTGTTATTATAAAAAACAAATAAACCGAACGAAGTTGTAAGCTTCGTCCGGTTTATGGTACAAATAATATATTTTTGTTTCTGCCTCTTTAAAATTTACTCAGCCATCACACGGAAAACGTGATCTACTGCTTCAATTGTTTCATTAATATCTTTAGTTGTATGTTCAGTAGTTAAAAACCATGCTTCGTATTTAGATGGAGCTAAATTGATACCTTGCTCGAGCATCAGTTTAAAGAACCGGGCAAATGATTCTCCGTCACTCGCTTCAGCCTGATCATAGTTCGTTATTGTCCCTTCTCCAAAATATACGGTAAGTGCACCGCATAAACGGTTTAGAGAGATAGTGATTCCATGCTCTTTGGCTTTCTTAAGAATTCCAGCCTCTAATTGAGCACCAAGTTCATCCAGCCGTTCGTATACTCCATCCTGCTGCAAAACTTCCAGACAAGCAATGCCAGAAGCCATTGAGGCTGGGTTGCCGGCCATCGTTCCTGCCTGATATGCAGGTCCAAGTGGTGCTACTTGTTCCATAATATCCAGGCGTCCACCGTAAGCGCCGATTGGAAGACCACCACCAATAATTTTCCCCATTGCTGTCATATCGGGTTCAACACCATATACCTGTTGGGCACTGCCATAAGTAAATCTGAAGGCAGTAATAACCTCGTCATAGATGACTAAAGCACCAGCATTATGCGCAATATCATTCACTGCTTGAAGAAAACCTTCATGCGGTTCAACAATTCCAAAGTTACCAACAATGGGCTCAACTAAAACTGCAGCAATTTCATCCCCGAAGTGATTAATAGCTTTTTCAAAAGCATTCAGATCGTTGAACGGAACAGTAATAACGTCTTCAGCTACTGCTTTAGGAATCCCGGCTGAGTCCGGGGTACCGAGTGTTGCAGGGCCTGAACCAGCTTGTACGAGCACGGCATCAAAATGGCCGTGATAGCAACCTGCAAATTTTATAACCTTCGTACGGTTTGTGTATGCACGTGCCACTCGAATAGTAGTCATTACCGCCTCGGTTCCAGAATTCGTGAACCGAACTTTTTCAAGTGATGGAATAGCTGACTTAAGCATTTTTGCAAAAGTATTCTCCAGTTCTGTTGGGGTACCATATAATACGCCTTTAGCAGCTGCTTCGGTTATAGCTTTTGTAATATGTGGATGTGCGTGGCCGGTAATAATAGGTCCATATGCTGCAAGGTAGTCAATATATTTATTGCCATCAACATCAAAGAAATAAGCTCCTTCTCCTCTATCCATATATACGGGCGCGCCACCGCCAACGGCCTTGTATGCACGAGATGGCGAGTTTACACCTCCGACTATATGCTGAAGGGCTTCTTCGTGTAACGCTTGTGACTTTGTATGTGTTCTCATTTGTATTTTTTCCTCCTAGACTATAAAAAGTACCAGCCTCTATCGTACCCTAAGTAGCTGGAAAAATAAATGACATAGACGATAAGGACAAGGCGTATGTTTAAAATAAAAGAGGGGATAGTTATGAACATTGTTGCTTGGATTTTTGTCTGCCTGGTAAGCGGAACAATGATTGGCAGTATTGTCTATTTTCTAAAACGAGGCAGTAATTATGAACGCAGCTTTTCAATGGATATTTTTTATACACTGCTTGTTGTATATATAATAGTTATCATTGGTTTTGCACTTATCTATTTCATACTGTCATTTCAAAAAATCCTATTAGTCGAGGGCGGAGAACTCAGACAGGTGAGCATGATCGGAACATTGATTCACTCGACTTATTTTAGTGGAGTAACAATGCTGACAATAGGATATGGTGATATTACTCCGATAGGATATGGCCGTCTGCTTGCACTTATTCAAGCATTAATCGGATATATTTTACCAACAGCTTTTGTTCTTCGATTGGTCCAAAATAAACAGGATGATTAGAATTAAGAATAAACTATGCTATAGTAGAAATAGTCGAAATACTTGTATGGAGGGTTTGCAAATGACAGTCGAAACAGGGGAGAAAGCACCGGCATTCACGCTGCCTAATCAAGAAGGTGAAAACGTAAGTCTAAGTGATTTCAATGGTAAACATGTAGTTCTGTACTTTTATCCTAAAGATATGACTCCAGGCTGTACCACGGAAGCGTGCGATTTTCGTGACAACTACACGAACTTCCAGGACCTTGACGCCGTTATAATTGGTGTAAGTCCCGATCCAATTAGCCGTCATCAAAAATTTATCGATAAGCATGAGCTTCCATTTCTATTATTAGCAGACGAAGATCACCAATTAGCTGAGGAATATGGAGTATGGAAGCTTAAGAAGAATTTCGGTAAGGAGTATTATGGAATTGAACGTTCAACATTTATCATCGATAAAGACGGTATTCTGCGAAAAGAATATCGGAAAGTTCGTGTGAAAGATCATGTAGAAGAGGCTTTAACGTATATTAGAGAGAATTTATAAAGTTAAAGAGACAGTCATAATGGTTGATTGACTGTCTTATTCTTTGTTTACATAAAGAATATGGCGGAATAAGTTATAAAAAGGGGAGATACAATTATGCATGATCCAAGATTGACTACACTAGCAGATCAGCTTTTAAACCACTCATTAAAAATGAAGGAAAATGAAACCGTTTTAATCACTGGAACGGTAAACTCAAAACCCTTAATAAAAGAACTGATAAAAGAATCATTTAAACTGAATGTAATACCACACGTGGAATATTCAGATGAAGAAATATCGAGGTTATTAGTAACACAAGCGAAGAAGGAACAATTTACCGCTATTAATAAATGGAATTTACATAAATTTAAAGACATTGATGCGTTTATTCATATAATTGGAGAAGAAAATGATGCTGAAATGGCTGGTGTACCGCACAAACAATTTCAATTAGCGGGAGAGGAAATGAAGGACTCCAATGACTTTGTAGTGGATGAAAGGAAATGGGTATTACTAAACTACCCAACGAACGGTTTTGCTCAGAAAGCAAAGATGAGTTATGACGCTTTTTATGATTATTATATTGACGTTTGTTCCATTGACTACAAAAAGATGGAACGGGCACAGCAAACCCTAAAGGACTTGATGGATAAAACAGATAAAGTGCGTATTAGTGCTCCAGGAACTGAATTGACATTCTCCATTAAAGATATACCTTCTGTTATGTGTGCTGGTGAATGTAATATTCCCGATGGAGAAGTGTATACAGCACCAGTTTTAGACAGTGTTAATGGAACAATAAAATTTAATACACCGTGCCCGTATCAGGGGAACGTTTTTAACGAAGTTGAATTAACATTTGAAAGTGGAAAAATAATAAAAGCCAGCGCAGATAAATCTGATGAACTGAATGCAATCCTGGATACAGACAAAGGAGCAAGGTTCATCGGTGAATTCGCACTCGGGTTAAATCCCAAAATCACTGAGCCAATGGGAGATATTTTATTTGATGAAAAAATAGCTGGAAGTCTTCACTTTACTCCTGGTGCTTCGTACGATGATGCTGATAATGGTAATGATTCTGCTGTGCACTGGGATATGGTTTTGATTCAGCGGTCCGAATATGGCGGAGGCGAAATATATTTTGATGATGTATTGATACGGAAAGATGGTATATTTGTTTTAGATGAATTACAAGCTTTAAATCCAGAAAATTTACTGTGATTTCACTAGGAGGAATGAAGGTTGACTATACTTTTTTCGGCAAAAATATCAAAGCAGCATAAAGAAAAGCTGGAAGAGCGATTTACGGAAGAGAATTTTATTTTCTGTGACAATATGGGCAGTGCAGAAAAACATTTGGTGCAAGCAGAAATTCTTGTTACGTATGGAGAAGATTTGACTGATAAACGGATTAATCAAGCGGAAAAATTAAAGTGGATCATGGTTTTCTCTGCAGGAATGGACCGCATGCCATTTACTGCCATTGCTAATAGAGGTATTTTAGTTACAAATGCGAGAGGAATTCATAAGATTCCTATGGCAGAATTTGCGATAACCAGCATCTTACAGGTTTCAAGACAATCCAAACAGCTGTTTGAAAATGAAAAAAACCATAAATGGGACCGATCCGTTAAGATGGAAGAAATTACAGGGAAAACATTGCTTGTGGCAGGAACGGGAGCAATTGGTCAGGAAGTTGCCCGATTAGCAAAAGCATTTCGCATGAAAACTTATGGTGTTTCAAGAAGCGGAGAGCCTGTCGAGTTTTTCGATAAAACTGTACAGCCTGAAAAAATGCGCTACTTGTTGCCGGAAGCGGATTTTGTTGTCTCGGTTTTGCCTAGTACAACGGAAACAAAAGGCTTTTTCACGGACGAGCATTTCAAGTTAATGCCTAATCATGCTATTTTCCTTAATATGGGTAGAGGAGATGCAGTGTCAGGAAATGTATTACAGCAGGCTATTCAGTCAGAAGAGATAGCACATGCTATCCTTGATGTCTTTGAAGAAGAACCTTTGGAAGCAAATCATCCCTTCTGGAAATCGGAGAAAGTTACTGTAACGCCACATATATCTGGAATATCACCAGAATATCAAACACGGGCATTAGAAATTTTCGAAAAAAACCTTCATACGTATAAACAAGACGGCAAAAGCTTTATAAATAACATTGATCCAAAGAGGGGGTACTAGTAGATGAGAATTTATACAAGGTCAGGAGATAAAGGAACAACTTCACTTATCTATGGTCAGAGGGTGCCAAAAAACGATTTGCGAGTTGAGGCATATGGTACTTGTGATGAAGCCAATTCAATGATTGGTCTGGCACTAAGCTTTCTTGAGAATGAAGAATGGGAAGAAAAAGAAGCATTTTTGAAAACCATGCATCGTGTACAGACTATTCTTTTTCATGTTGGTGCAGAACTTGCAACGCCACGTGACAAGGAAGTAAGCTGGAAGCTGAAGGAAACGTACATCGAAGAATTGGAAACGCAAATCGATAAATGGGACGTTGAACTTCCAGCATTAAAAAACTTTATATTACCATCGGGACACAGTGCATCCAGTGCTTTGCATACAGCAAGAACTGTTGCCAGAAGAGCGGAACGGACCGCAGTGGGGCTTGAAGATGAATTGAATAATCCTTTAGTTGTTTCATATCTGAATCGACTATCGGACTTCTTATTTGTTGCAGCACGGTATGTAAATCATAGCCTTGGTGGCGATGAAATTCCTTTGCAGGCAGATGTGTAATTTACCAGTAATTGTTCGATAAAGTGCTATTCCATCAGTTCTCTTCATATACTATTATTGACAGAAATGCGATAGAGCGGTTACACTATTTATAGTGATTATTAAATAATAATAGCGGTAAACGTAATTAAAGTATTAAACATATAGCAAAACTAATGAAAGTGAGGTGCATGACGGTGTCAGAACAAAAACTGCGTGCAGCGATAAGCACACTAAAAGAATCCGGCGTTCGGATTACACCACAACGTCATGCGGTTCTTGAGTACCTGTTTAATTCAATGATTCATCCAACTGCAGATGATATATATAAAGCGCTCGAAGGGAAGTTTCCTAACATGAGTGTTGCTACCGTATACAATAATCTTCGAGTCCTTCGTGAAATTGGGCTTGTTAGAGAACTGACGTATGGAGATGCCTCAAGCAGATTTGACTGTAATACATCCGATCACTATCACATAATCTGTGATTCTTGTGGAAAAATTGTTGATTTTCATTATCCACCGCTTAATGAAGTAGAGTCATTAGCTGAACAAGTGACCGGATTTGATGTAAGTCATCATCGGATGGAATTATACGGACAATGCGAAAGCTGTCAAAAAGTAGATACTAAAAAGCACTAAGATATAATAGAAACCCAGCAGCCAAAAAGGCAGCTGGGTTTTATTTATTCTATACTGACTTTAATCCATTGACGGACACTATTAATAAACCAGATTTGCTCACAGTTCTTCAATTCATGCAAATAGATAACTCTTTCTGCAACAGTCTCAGTAAGTAATAATTCTTCACGGAATGTTCCAGCTAAAAGTCCACAGCTTACTGGGGGGGTGAACAAGTGACCTTCCATTTTTACAACGATATTTCCCCCAGTGAATTCCGTTACTTCACTCTTTTCATTCCATAGTAGTACATCATAACTATCTGGGAAAAAGGCTTTTGCATCTTCATAGACGGACCGATTAGTAGTTTTGTGATATAGAAAAACATCCTCACTGTTAACTGGCGTATTCGCAATATCAATATTCACTGTACCTAATGGATTTTCTTTAATTGATATTGCCTCGCAGTCAATTTTTCCTTTTTTATCAATGAGTAAACGAATCTTCCATTTTCCAAGATGATGCACAGAAGCTATTTTTTTCAATGCATGACGAACAGCATGCTGGTCGAATGAAAAATCGAAGTATCGTGCGGATTTCTCAATCCGTTTTAAATGATTTTCTAATATAAAATAGTCTCCATCTATCAGTGCGAGTGATTCTAACAATAGAAATGAAGGTTGCTTTCGCTTTAATAAAGCAGCTTTTGTCAGGATTTCATCATATTCGCCGTCACTAGTGGAATCCCAGGTAACACCGCCGCCGACTCCATAAGTAGCGGTTCCATCATGATGGTCGATAGCTACTGTCCGAATGGGAACATTAAATATCGCTTCGTTATTTGGAGTAATATATCCTATTGTGCCACAGTAGACGCCACGTGCTGCGGACTCTAATTCCTGAATTATTCTCATCGTACTGATTTTAGGTGCTCCAGTAATGGAACCACATGGAAATAAGGCATGGAACAAATCTGTTAGTGAAGTATTTTCGTTAACAGCTGCAGTTACTGTTGATGTCATCTGATAGACAGTAGGGTATTTTTCAATCGTAAATAATTCCGGAACCTCCACACTCCCAGGCTGTGCTATTGTACCAAGATCATTGCGGAGAAGGTCTACTATCATTACATTTTCTGCCTTGTCTTTTTCAGATTGGGCTAGCCACGCTGCTTTCTCACAATCTTCTTCATACGTTTTCCCACGTTTGACAGTTCCTTTCATCGGACGGGTTGTAATCTTTTCACTGCTTTTATGAAAAAACAATTCGGGTGAAGCAGATAAGATAGTATGATCATCTGTTTGAATGAAAGCACTGTAATCTGCTGATTGTGCCTTTGCAAGCTGGTTATAGTAAGACTTCGCATCTCCTGAAAATGATGATGATAAGCGGACCGTATAATTTACCTGGTATGTATCACCTTGTTCAATATACTGTTTAATTTGTTCGATATTCGATTGATATTCTTCGGAAGCTTCAGAAGCAGTCCACTCGTCGATTTGAAAAGAGTTCTCTTCCTGCAATTCTTCCTGCACAGGTTCTTCGAAAATTCCAAACCAGACTAACGGCATATTTCCTTCACTATTAACACGGAATTCCGAGTCGAATGCTGGTGCTGCTTCATAAGTTACATAACCTGCAGCATAGTAGCCAGCATCAACTGCCTTTTGAACTTTTTCAAAAGAACTCAGAACATCTTCCAAGTTCCACGTACAAATAACATCTATTGGATTCGAAAATTTTAGTGGATGTCTAAATCCGTTACTATCCTTGAAATTAAAAAATAGCTCTGGTTTCATTTTGTGGTTCATTGATACAGACCTCCTTTTTTTGTGTAAAAAAATTACGTAATAGGGCAAGTCCGCCTTCTGTAAGAATTGCTTCAGGATGTGCCTGAATTCCTTCAACTGGATAAGATTTATGACGTAATGCCATAATTTCTCCTTCATTGGATGCTGCTGTTATTTCTAAACAGTCTGGTAAAGTCGATGTTTTTACTATTAAAGAGTGGTATCTTGTTACTGTAAGAGGATTTGGTAAACCACGAAATAAGCCCTTTTCATTATGTTTAACATTGGAAACTTTTCCGTGCATCGGTTGTTTTGCTTTAATTATGTTTCCGCCAAAAGCCTGCGCAATTGTTTGATGGCCAAGACAAACACCGAGGATTGGAATGTGCTTATAGAAATTTTTAACTGTTTCTAATGATATGCCAGCGTCAGAAGGGTGGCCAGGGCCAGGAGAAATCAGAATGTGGGACGGGTTTAAATTTCTTATCTCTTCTATAGTAATCTTGTTATTGCGGGCAACGATTACTTCTTTATCTAATTGCTTTATGTATTGAACCAGATTAAAAGTGAATGAGTCATAATTATCAATGATTAGAATCACTGTATCTTACCTCTTTCCTTTAAAAATATAATATGCGCTATCATTATAGCAAAATTCTATTTAACTTTCGCAGATTAAATAAGCTGGTGCTGCTTATAATAGTTGAATTAACCCGTAATCTATTATAGTAGTGAGGGAAAATCACTAAACTGCGAATTAACCACACAGATCCGAAAATAAACTACGTTATAACAGCAACGTGATTTCCACGGATGGCAGTCGCTCACCTTGGGGTGGCTGGTGAGCCTTCTCGTGCTTACGCACTCCGGGGTCTCACCTATGCCTATCCTCCCGCAGGAGTTGACTGCCATCCGCTCCAATCACTAGACAATAGATAGCTGTCGTGGATCTATTAACATCACACCCCAGTCTGTTTTAGGATGCATTAGTTGAGAGAAATATCAAAGACATAAACAACTTTACCAGTACAGGTGAGCGGAGGGCGGTGACTCCTGCGGGAACAGCACGAGTCTGAAGGCCCCGCAGAAAAGCATTTTTAAGAGGAGGGCCAACTAAACCCGTCCTTTGCGGACAACGTCGGCATACCCCTTGTCGGGGCAAGGAGACTGAAGCCGTGCCCGCGGAAAGCATCCGCCCGCAGCGATCCTGGACGGCGGCTTAAGAATCAGTAATTTGGTGATAAAGCTATAGTTAAATCGAGTTATTTCGCAGTTTCCTTCAAAAACGACAAAGTAATTAGCGGCATTTTTTAGGAAAAGTTATATTTGTAATTCGTGTTAAGTGACATATTTTAAGTGCTCCAAGAAAAACTACAGTTTGCTTCATTATGATTTTCTATGTACGACAGTTGAGTAATAAAAAATCCGTCTGGACGACGGATTTAATTTCTATTTTTATTCTTATTGAACTCACGACGGTGTTTACCAGCGTTATACTTTTCGTCAAAATCTTTACCTTCCAAGTCTTTGTCTAAAGTAAGCGGCTGTTTGCAGTGCATACAAGCATCAACTCGTCCAAGCATCTTAGTCGGTTTCTCGCAGCTTGGACAAATAATAGGAACTGCCTTAGTCGATAGCATCCCAATCCAAAAATAGACAACTGTACTAAAAATTACACACAGGATACCAATTATGAAAAAAATAGCCATTAGCCATGCGGTTTCCTTAGTGAAGATTCCCAAATACATAAACCCGAATCCTCCAAAAATCAAATACATTGCAAAGGAACGGATTTTATTAATTTTACTTGAATAGACCAACTGTGACATGTCAATCCTCCTTAAAGCTTTCCAGAAATAGTATAGCATATCTCGAGACTCTGATGGAGTATAAAGGACAAGGAAATGTAAGTATAAGCTGGATACAGTCGAACAACGCAGCAGGAAGTGTTTAAATTGAATTTTTTGTGACGAAAGAGGAATTTCAAGACCGGATAACGAATAGTACAAAGTATAAACAATAATAGAAGGAGTTGACCAAGTGGAAGATTTATTAAGACCCATTTACCAGGAACGAGCAAGTGAATTAGATACTTTGGGTATTCTGTTAATAGAAAAAACGAGACCGAATAGTCCACTTACAGATAACTTCGATGTTATCCTGTTAATCATTGTGGACAATGATAACCAGCCATGGCATGTTAAGCATTATGAGTTTGACGATAAAATTGCCGCCCTTCACGTGGTGAGCGAAGACTTATTAATGCAATGGATAGACACCAGTACATATCGTCGCGCAGTAGAGTGGGTGATATACGGAAAAGTGTTGTTTGATCGTAATGAGTATATTAATAAATTAAAAGAAGAATTGAGAAGTTTTCCATCCGATAAACGAGATTTGCGGAAAGCGATTGAATTCGGGAAATTAATCAGAAGCTACAGTGAAGCGAAAGACTTATATGAAATATCGCATTATAAGGATGCATACAGCAGAATGATTCATTCTCTTCATTACTTAGCAAGACTAGCTGTTATCGAAAAAGGGTTTCATCCAGAAGTAACTGTATGGAAGCAAGTGCATCAAATTGATCCGGAAGTATATAAATTATATGAAGAATTAATTCAAAGTAATGAAGAAATAGAGAAGCGTGTTCAGCTGATGATCTTGGCAATTGATTTTGTAATCAGCAACCGGGCAAGGTATTCGGTTAAACATCTGCTCGATATTATGGAAGAAGACAGTTGGTCGTATAGTGAGCTGAAAACACATCCTTCCCTTTTACCTTATGGGTTAGATCTTACGGCGATTATGAGTTATCTATCGGAAAAGAACATTATTGCAACAGAACGTGTAGAAACTAAAGGTGTTGGGGTTTTTCAGAGAAAGTATAGAGTGAATAGAATTGATTAAAACAAAGCCTGCATAGATAAATGCGGGCTTTGTTATTAAAAAGTAAATTTATGTAAACAGGCAGTAGAACAGTGCGGTGCGGTAGTTTGTCTATCGATGGATTAGTAAAAAAGAACGTTTTAATTAAAAATAGGTTTGACTTCTATATTTAACCATGATAAAGTTAATTCTGTTGCCAAAAAACACGGTAAACACAGCAACAAAAACTTAAAAGATTAAAAAATTCCCTGTTGACATTATAACAGTGAATATGGTATTCTATTAAAGTCGCCAAAACGAGGCGGCAAAATGATTTGATCCTTGAAAACTGAACAAAACAACCAAGTATGTTAAGAACAAGCAAGAAAGCTAAGACAACTGATGGGATTAATTTTATTAATCTTATCCAAACTATTTTGGAGAGTTTGATCTTGGCTCAGGACGAACGCTGGCGGCGTGCCTAATACATGCAAGTCGAGCGCGGGAAGCAAGCAATCACCCTTCGGGGTGTGCGCTTGTGGAACGAGCGGCGGACGGGTGAGTAACACGTGGGCAACCTGCCTGCAAGATTGGGATAACTCCGGGAAACCGGAGCTAATACCGAATAATACTTTTTATCTCATGGTAGAAAGTTGAAAGGCGGCTTCGGCTGTCACTTGCAGATGGGCCCGCGTCGCATTAGCTAGTTGGTGGGGTAATGGCCCACCAAGGCGACGATGCGTAGCCGACCTGAGAGGGTGATCGGCCACACTGGGACTGAGACACGGCCCAGACTCCTACGGGAGGCAGCAGTAGGGAATCTTCCGCAATGGACGAAAGTCTGACGGAGCAACGCCGCGTGAGTGATGAAGGTTTTCGGATCGTAAAGCTCTGTTGTTGGGGAAGAACAAGTACCGTTCTAATAGGACGGTGCCTTGACGGTACCTAACCAGAAAGCCCCGGCTAACTACGTGCCAGCAGCCGCGGTAATACGTAGGGGGCAAGCGTTGTCCGGAATTATTGGGCGTAAAGCGCTCGCAGGCGGTCTTTTAAGTCTGATGTGAAAGCCCACGGCTCAACCGTGGGGGGTCATTGGAAACTGGAGGACTTGAGTACAGAAGAGGAGAGTGGAATTCCACGTGTAGCGGTGAAATGCGTAGAGATGTGGAGGAACACCAGTGGCGAAGGCGACTCTCTGGTCTGTAACTGACGCTGAGGAGCGAAAGCGTGGGGAGCGAACAGGATTAGATACCCTGGTAGTCCACGCCGTAAACGATGAGTGCTAGGTGTTAGGGGGTTTCCGCCCCTTAGTGCTGAAGTTAACGCATTAAGCACTCCGCCTGGGGAGTACGGCCGCAAGGCTGAAACTCAAAAGAATTGACGGGGGCCCGCACAAGCGGTGGAGCATGTGGTTTAATTCGAAGCAACGCGAAGAACCTTACCAGGTCTTGACATCCTCTGCAAGCGATAGAGATATCGTGTTCCCTTCGGGGACAGAGTGACAGGTGGTGCATGGTTGTCGTCAGCTCGTGTCGTGAGATGTTGGGTTAAGTCCCGCAACGAGCGCAACCCTTGATCTTAGTTGCCAGCATTCAGTTGGGCACTCTAAGGTGACTGCCGGTGACAAACCGGAGGAAGGTGGGGATGACGTCAAATCATCATGCCCCTTATGACCTGGGCTACACACGTGCTACAATGGATGGAACAAAGGGACGCAAAACCGCGAGGTCAAGCAAATCCCATAAAACCATTCTCAGTTCGGATTGTAGGCTGCAACTCGCCTACATGAAGCCGGAATCGCTAGTAATCGCGGATCAGCATGCCGCGGTGAATACGTTCCCGGGCCTTGTACACACCGCCCGTCACACCACGAGAGTTGGTAACACCCGAAGTCGGTGAGGTAACCTTTTAGGGGCCAGCCGCCGAAGGTGGGACCAATGATTGGGGTGAAGTCGTAACAAGGTAGCCGTATCGGAAGGTGCGGCTGGATCACCTCCTTTCTAAGGAAAAACAGAAAGCCGAAGCTAGTGATAGCAGAAGCCGTACTGTTTAACGGAAAATCGGTGACGCTTGCGTCATCGTAAGACCTATCGTTGATAGGCCTTAACATACAAGGTTGTTTGTTCAGTTTTGAGGGATGCGAATCTCTCTTTTTGTACCTTGAAAACTAAATAAGAGCAATATAGACAAGACATCGAATTAAAACGTAAGTTCTTAATCATAAAGATAGTTAAGTGAAGAAGAGCGCACGGTGAATGCCTTGGCACTAGGAGCCGACGAAGGACGGGACTAACACCGATATGCCTCGGGGAGTTGTAAGTAGACATTGATCCGAGGATTTCCGAATGGGGAAACCCACTGTTCGTAATGGAGCAGTACGCATATCTGAATACATAGGGTATGTGAGGCAGACCCGGGGAACTGAAACATCTCAGTACCCGGAGGAAGAGAAAGCAAATGCGATTTCCTGAGTAGCGGCGAGCGAAACGGAATCAGCCCAAACCAGAAAGCTTGCTTTCTGGGGTTGTAGGACACTCCTTTGGAGTTACAAAGAAATACTTTAGATGAATCGATCTGGAACGATCAGCCATAGCGGGTAAGAGCCCTGTAGTCGAAAAAGTGTTTCCTCCGGAGTGTATCCTGAGTACGGCGGGACACGAGAAATCCCGTCGGAATCCGGGAGGACCATCTCCCAAGGCTAAATACTACCTAGTGACCGATAGTGAACCAGTACCGTGAGGGAAAGGTGAAAAGCACCCCGGAAGGGGAGTGAAAGAGATCCTGAAACCGTGCGCTTACAAGTAGTCGAAGCCCGTTAATGGGTGACGGCGTACCTTTTGTAGAATGGACCGGCGAGTTACGATCGTATGCAAGGTTAAGTGGAAGACACGGAGCCGCAGCGAAAGCGAGTCTGAATAGGGCGAAATAGTATGCGGTCGTAGACCCGAAACCGTGTGATCTACCCATGTCCAGGGTGAAGGTCAGGTAACACTGACTGGAGGCCCGAACCCACGTATGTTGAAAAATGCGGGGATGAGGTGTGGGTAGGGGTGAAATGCCAATCGAACACGGAGATAGCTGGTTCTCTCCGAAATAGCTTTAGGGCTAGCCTCAGGCAGATGCGTACTGGAGGTAGAGCACTGATTGGACTAGGGGCCCTCACCGGGTTACCGAATTCAGTCAAACTCCGAATGCCAGCTACGTAAGCCTGGGAGTCAGACTATGGGTGATAAGGTTCATAGTCGAAAGGGAAACAGCCCAGACCGCCAGCTAAGGTCCCAAAGTATACGTTAAGTGGAAAAGGATGTGGAGTTGCCCAGACAACCAGGATGTTGGCTTAGAAGCAGCCACCATTTAAAGAGTGCGTAATAGCTCACTGGTCGAGTGACTCTGCGCCGAAAATGTACCGGGGCTAAACGTATCACCGAAGCTGCGGATTGTTCTTTGAACAATGGTAGGAGAGCGTTCGAACTGCTGTGAAGTCAGACCGTGAGGACTGGTGGAGCGTTTCGAAGTGAGAATGCCGGTATGAGTAGCGAAAAAAGAGTGAGAATCTCTTTCACCGAAAGCCTAAGGTTTCCTGAGGAAGGCTCGTCCGCTCAGGGTTAGTCGGGACCTAAGCCGAGGCCGAAAGGCGTAGGCGATGGACAACAGGTAGATATTCCTGTACCACCTCATGAATGTTTGAGCGATGGGGGGACGCAGTAGGATAAGGAATGCGCACCGATGGATGAGTGCGCCCAAGCAGCAAGGGAGTTGGATTGGCAAATCCGTCCAACAATTCTGAGCTGTGATGGGGAGGGAAATTAAGTACCGAAGTTCTGGATTTCACACTGCCAAGAAAAGCCTCTAGTGAGTTCATAGGTGCCCGTACCGTAAACCGACACAGGTAGGCGAGGAGAGAATCCTAAGGTGATCGGGAGAACTCTCGTTAAGGAACTCGGCAAAATGACCCCGTAACTTCGGGAGAAGGGGTGCTCCTTTTAAGGAGGAGCCGCAGTGAATAGGCCCAAGCGACTGTTTAGCAAAAACACAGGTCTCTGCGAAGCCGAAAGGCGAAGTATAGGGGCTGACACCTGCCCGGTGCTGGAAGGTTAAGGGGAAAGGTTAGCGCCTTCGGGCGCGAAGCTTAGAACCGAAGCCCCAGTAAACGGCGGCCGTAACTATAACGGTCCTAAGGTAGCGAAATTCCTTGTCGGGTAAGTTCCGACCCGCACGAAAGGTGCAACGACTTGGGCACTGTCTCAACGAGAGACCCGGTGAAATTATACTATGCGTGAAGATGCGCATTACCCGCGACAGGACGGAAAGACCCCGTGGAGCTTTACTATAGCCTGATATTGAATGTTGGTACAGCTTGTACAGGATAGGTGGGAGCCTTAGAAACCGGAGCGCTAGCTTCGGTGGAGGCATCCGTGGGATACCACCCTGGCTGTACGGACATTCTAACCCAGGACCGTAATCCGGTTCGGAGACAGTGTCAGGCGGGTAGTTTGACTGGGGCGGTCGCCTCCCAAAGAGTAACGGAGGCGCCCAAAGGTTCCCTCAGAATGGTTGGAAATCATTCGTAGAGTGTAAAGGCATAAGGGAGCTTGACTGCGAGACCTACAAGTCGAGCAGGGACGAAAGTCGGGCTTAGTGATCCGGTGGTTCCGCATGGAAGGGCCATCGCTCAACGGATAAAAGCTACCCCGGGGATAACAGGCTTATCTCCCCCAAGAGTTCACATCGACGGGGAGGTTTGGCACCTCGATGTCGGCTCATCGCATCCTGGGGCTGTAGTCGGTCCCAAGGGTTGGGCTGTTCGCCCATTAAAGCGGTACGCGAGCTGGGTTCAGAACGTCGTGAGACAGTTCGGTCCCTATCCGTCGTGGGCGTTGGAAGTTTGAGAGGAGCTGTCCTTAGTACGAGAGGACCGGGATGGACATACCGCTGGTGTACCAGTTGTTCCGCCAGGAGCATAGCTGGGTAGCTACGTGTGGAAAGGATAAGTGCTGAAAGCATCTAAGCATGAAGCCCCCCTCAAGATGAGACTTCCCATCACTTCGAGTGAGTAAGATCCCTCAGAGACGATGAGGTTGATAGGTTCGAGGTGGAAGCGTGGTGACACGTGGAGCTGACGAATACTAATAGATCGAGGACTTAACTAACATTTACGATGTCATGTCTATTGCGCTCTTATTTAGTTTTTAGGGTACAAGAAAAAATAAAAATAGCACTTGCATTTTCATGCGAGAATAGCTATAATAAATCTTGTCCTTGAATTTTCAAGATGGTCTGGTAGTAATAGCGGAGAGGACACACCTGTTCCCATACCGAACACAGTAGTTAAGCTCTCCAGCGCCGATGGTAGTTGGGACTTTGTCCCTGCAAGAGTAGGACGCCGCCAGGCA